>NZ_LOKV01000004.1:0-203649 GCF_002211395.1 Rhizobium sp. R339 | reverse complement strand
AGGCGCTGCCGCCGGTCCTTGGCGATGTCGTTGGCAACCGTCGAGAAATAGCCGCTATATTCGGGAAGCTCGCGATCATGGAATGTATTGCGCCTGATCTCGCGATAGATCGTCGAGCGGTGCCGGCCGAGCTGGCGCGCCATCTCATTGACCGGCACCTTGCGTTCGACAAGCTGGTGCAGGCGACGGCGATCGGCGAGGGTCAGTTGCAAATAGTATCGGGACATTCCAAAATCTCCAAAGGGAAGCCATTGTTTTTTCTGGCATGTCGCGCTTGGAAATAGAATGTACCCGCTACAAACAATCATCGCATAAGATAGATTATGGAACATGCGCACGCGCCTGGATACGTGAGTGTTTACAGCATCCTGCCCTGAATTGGCCGGCCAAACGTGCCGAATTCTTTCCGGTTGCCATGCGCATCGCACACCACGTTCGATGCGCACGACCTGTCACCGCCGTCTCGCATCCGAGAGATGCCCCGCCAAGCCGGCAAGCACGACGCCGAGCGGAAGGCTTCGGATGATCCTGGCTGCAACGAAGGCAGCGCCCGTGGCCAGCGCAAGCTTTGCCCAGGGATAATCGCCGAGCTGGACGTGAGCGTTTGCATCGATCGAATTCGCCTTGGCTTTCAGCGCTGCTTCCGCATCTTCGCGCAGCATGCCGATGCGGGCGCGCAGCAGCCTTACCTCGTGCCGCAGAGCAGCCAGGCTTTCGTCGGCGTCGTCGCTCGCGGCATCGGCGAAAGGCGGCTCGCCTTCGGCGATCAGTTCATCGGGATCAGGCGGAAAGCCGTGGCGGTTGATGGATGATTGCATGGACGTATCCTCGAATGCGAGCAGGACGAATTGAGGCCCCGCACTACCGCAGGGCCTCGTGAACATTAGTGATCGCGCCGGAAACCCTGGTTCTGCTGCGATCCACCTTGCGACTGGCTCTGCGACTGCCGGTCGGCATCGCTCGAAGGCGCCGGGCCGGTAAAGGTATAGGCACGCACCTTGGCGCTTCCATGCGTGGTATCGCGCGTGGCGATCGGACGCGGATCGTCGAATGCGCTCTCCGATACGGCGAGATTTTCCGAGGCTTTGCCGCCATGGGCCGATCCGGCATAGCCGGTATTCGAAGCGCCCTGGAATGCGCCTTCGGACGACCAGAGATCCGCCCGCTCATCCATGTCGATGCTGCCTTCGTCGTCCAGGATATCGTGGACGGTCTCATAGAGCGCGTCGTCGATATCATTGACCTGGACGAGGAAGCCGCCTCGCCGCAGCCCTTCGGCATAGACCGCGCGATCCTCGTCGGGAAAGAAGAAATCTGCCAGCGCGTCAAAGAAGCCGCTGCGGTCGTCGCTCATCGTGCCGGCATTTTTTCCGTCGGCCTCATATCCCGGCAGCAGCCGTATTCGTGCGACCGGCACGCCGGCGTCTTCAAGACGTGAAACGGCGGACTCGGCTTCTGACCGGCTATCGAAAAACGCGGCAAGGCTGCTGCCGCCCGTCGGACCTGAAAAGGCCGGATTGGTATCGTTGTAAATGCTGCTCACGGGACTCTCCTCTCGATGTGCAGATCCAGCCGCCGATAGACGTCTGGCTTCCTGACTCGAAAAACCGGCGGATGCGGTGAATGTTCCACGGAAGAACGAGCGATCAGCCGCCCTCGCCTGCGGTTCCATAACTTGGCCATTCTGCTTCGGATACCAAGTCTCGTGGATTGCGCTGCCCGATGCGGGCCGTCAGCGGTTGACGTCAAACCTTCGAGGCGCTAGCACGCTTTCAACGTATCGGGGATAATTCATCATGGATTTCTTTTCGGCAGCCGCTATGACGGCTTTGCTGCAGGTCATTGCTATCGACCTCGTTCTCGCCGGCGACAACGCCGTGGTCATCGGTCTCGCCGCTGCGGGCCTTGAAGCTACACAGCGCCGCAAGGCGATCATCGTCGGCATCCTGGCCGCGACTGTTCTGCGCATCCTCTTCGCCAGCGTCGCGGTATATTTGCTGGCAATCGTCGGTCTGCTGCTGGCCGGCGGCCTGCTGCTCCTGTGGGTCTGCTGGAAGATGTGGCGTGAGCTTCGCGCCGGCCATGGCGAGCATCACGAATCGGCGGGCGCCCAGGGCGCGCCGAAAAAGACCTTCTTCCAGGCTGCCACCCAGATCGTTATCGCAGACGTTTCGATGTCGCTCGACAACGTGCTCGCCGTTGCCGGCGCAGCGCGCGAACATCCGAGCGTTCTGATCATCGGTCTCGGACTGTCGATCGCGCTGATGGGCCTTGCTGCAAACCTGATCGCACGGTTGCTCAACAACCACCGCTGGATCGCCTATGTCGGCCTGCTGATCATCCTCTACGTCTCGCTCGACATGATCTATCGCGGCGCTGTCGAGATTATGCCGTACGTGTAATAAAACGAGCCGGCGTGCATGACGCTACGGGGCTGACGCCCCGTGCGTTGTGCAGCGGGTGATGCCCGTACGCGATGTCGTAGCTTCAGCCCTCGGTCCTGAACTCGGTCTCAAAGCTCATCTGGTCATAGGCCGGAACCACATGGTCCGGCGTCTGCGCCATCACCGCGTCGTAGTCGAGCGGCGTGTGCATATGCGTGAGGATCGCCCGTTTTGGCTTCAGCCGGCCGATCCAGTCTAGCGACTGTTTCAGCGACAGATGGCTCGGATGGTAGGTATACTGCAGCGCGTCGATGATCAGCACGTCGAGGTTTTGAAGCTTCTCGACCGTCTGCGGCGGGAAATCGCTGATATCACTGCAATAAGCGACATCGCCGATCCGGAAGCCGAGCGAGTGAATATCCCCGTGCTGCTGAATGTGGGGATGAAATTTTATCCTGCCGCCCGGACCGCGGATTTCGACGGGTTCATCGAGATTTTCGATGACGATAGGCAGCACGATCGGCGGATAGTTGCTGCCGGGCGGCGTTTCCAGGCAATAGCCGAAGGCATCACGTAGTCTGTCCATCGTAAACTGGTCGGCAAAGATCGGCACGCGGCGGCGCGTATTGTGAAAATAGCCGCGCAGATCGTCGATGCCATGGATATGATCGGCATGCGGATGGCTGTAGAGCACGGCGTCGACATGGTCTGCCCCTGCCCTGATCATCTGCTCGCGAAAATCCGGCCCCGTATCGATGACGACGGTTGTCACACCGCCATCAGGCCCGATTTGTTGCACCATGAACGAGGCGCGCGTGCGCCGGTTCTTTGGATTGTCGGGATTGCAGGCGCCCCAGTCGCCGGTAATGCGCGGGACGCCCGGTGACGACGAACAGCCGAGGATGGTGAAACGCCGCCGATAGAGCACGCGCTAGATCCTCGGCATCTTCGAGAACAAGCGGAAAGCGTTTTCCGTCGTGATCCGCGCGACGTCGGCATAGGAAAGGCCGATTGTCTCGGCGAGCACTTCGGCTGTGTTCACCACATAGGACGGCTCGTTGCGCTTGCCGCGCCAGCGCTTCGGCGCGAGATAGGGCGCATCGGTCTCCACCAGCAGCCGCTCATGCGGGATGGTCTTGGCGATATCGCGCAGCTCTTCCGATTTGGGGAAGGTCAGGATGCCCGAGAAAGAAATATAACCGCCGAGCTCGACGCCGGTCCTGGCCAGTTCGGGGCCCGCCGAGAAGCAGTGCAGGATGAAGGGAAAGGCCCCCTTCCCTGTCTCCTCGACCAGGATGTCGGCCATGTCTTCGTCGGCGCTGCGGCTGTGGATGACGAGCGGAAGCTGCGTCTGCCGGGCGGCGGCAATATGCCGGCGAAAGCCGGTCTGCTGGTCCTCGGGCTTCTGCGTATCGTAGAAATAATCGAGCCCGGCTTCGCCGATCGCGACTACCTTTTCATGGGCATTGGCGAGGCGCACCAGATCGTCCGTCTGGATATCGAGCTCGTCGCCGGCATTGTTCGGATGCGTCCCGACCGAGCAGAAGACGGAAGGATATTTTTCGGTGATGGCGAGCAGCCCGTCGAGTTTGCGCACCCGCGTGCAGATCGTCACCATCTGTCTGACCCCGGCCTGATGGGCGCGCGCGACGATCTCGTCGCGCTCCGCCTCGAAGTCGGCGAAATCAAGATGGCAATGCGTATCGACCAGCACGGACTCAGGCCTCCGGAGCGACATAGCGCGGGAAGACCGGCGCCGGTGCTTCGAGCGCAGTCCCGGCAACGAGGCGGCCCGCTTCGCCGAGCGCGGCAAAGTCACGCTTGTCCTCAGGCGCTGCCACGAGATCGAGCAGCTTGCCCGCCGATTCCGGCATGAAGGGCTGCAGCAAGATCGCGATCTGGCGCACGACCTCGGCCGTGACGTAAAGCACCGTGCCCATGCGCGCCGGATCGGTCTTCTTCAGCGCCCACGGCGCCTGGCCGGCGAAGTAGCGGTCGGCCTCTGAAACGACAGCGATGATCGAGGCGAGCGCCCGGTGGATGAGCTGCTTGCTCATATCCTCGCGCGTCGAGGCATGCAGCGCGTCGGCCTGCGCCAGCATCGCCTTGTCCTCATCGGTCAGCGGCCCGCATTCCGGGATTTTGCCGTCACAGTTCTTGACGATCATCGAGAGCGAGCGGCTGGCGAGGTTGCCGATGCCGTTGGCGAGATCGGAATTGATGCGGGTGCCGATCGCCTCTTCGCTGTAGCTGCCGTCCTGGCCGAAGGAGACTTCGCGCAGGAAGAAATAGCGCACCTGGTCGAGGCCGAAATGGTTCACCAGATTGACCGGATCGACGACGTTGCCGAGCGACTTCGACATCTTCTCGCCCTTGTTGAGCAGGAAGCCGTGGGCAAAGACGCGCTTCGGCAGCGGCAGCTTCGCCGACATCAGGAAGGCAGGCCAATAAACCGCGTGGAAGCGGATGATATCCTTGCCGATGATGTGGACATCTGCCGGCCAGTATTTCGCCCTGGGACCATTCCTGTCCTCTATGTAGCCCGTCGCGGTGATGTAGTTGGTGAGCGCGTCGACCCAGACATACATGACATGGGCCGGATCGTTCGGCACCTTGATGCCCCAGTCGAAGGTGGTGCGCGAGACCGAGAGATCCTTGAGGCCTGATTTGACGAAGGAGATCACCTCGTTGCGGCGTTCGGCCGGACCGATGAAGTCGGGATTCTCTTCGTAGTGCTTCAGCAGCTTGTCCTGGTACTCGGAAAGCTTGAAGAAGTAGCTTGCCTCCTCCACCCATTCGACGGGCGTGCCCTGCGGCCCGTAGCGCACGCCGTCAGCGCGGAGCTCCGTTTCGTTTTCCTGGTAATAGGCCTCATCGCGCACCGAATACCAGCCGGCATAGCTGTCCTTGTAGATGTCGCCGCTATCGGCCATCAGGTTCCAGATGTTGCGCGACGTCTCGTGATGACGCTCCTGCGTGGTGCGGATGAAGTCATCGTTCGAAGCGTTGAGCAGCGTCGCCATTGCCTGGAATTCGCCGGAGTTGCGATCGGCGAGCGCCTGAGGCGTTATTCCCTCGGCGCGTGCGGTCTGCTGCATCTTCTGGCCATGTTCGTCGGTGCCGGTCAGGAAGAACACGTCCCGGCCGTCCAGACGCTGGTAGCGCGCCATCGCATCTGTCGCGATCAGCTCATAGGCATGGCCGATATGCGGCTTGCCGTTGGGATAGGAAATCGCGGTGGTGATGTAGAAAGGTGTCTTGTCTGTCATGGCGGCCAATGTCCGGCTTACTCTATATAAATGGTCAGCCGCTCTTAGCGCATGTCACCGTCAAGCGAAACCTCAACTTTCCAGTCGTCGACGATTTCCGGGACTTGGGGAGCGTGAACTTGACTCAGCTTCTCACGCAATCTACCCGTCTTGGAAAAGAGGGCGGGACAAGAACGCAGTGCCAGTTTTCATCTATCGGAATCGCCGTGGGCGTGCGCCGTCGGAGACGCTTGATTGACATTCGAGCCTCTCTATTCGCTTTCGGGCCTGGTTGTGGGGGCCCTTGTCGGCATTACCGGCGTTGGCGGCGGCTCGCTGATGACGCCGCTGCTGGTGCTCCTCTTCGGCGTCCATCCCGCCACTGCCGTCGGCACCGATCTGCTCTATGCGGCGATCACCAAGACGGCTGGCACTGCCGTTCACGGCATGCACGGGCGCGTCAACTGGAAGATCGTCGGCGGCCTTGCCGCCGGCAGCGTGCCCGCCGCCCTGCTGATGCTCTGGCTGCTGGCCGGCGTCGATCGCAAGAGCATCGGCGTGACGAATACGATCACCACCGCGCTCGGCTGGCTTCTCGTCATGACCGCGATCATGCTGGTCTTCCGAGGCCCGATACTCGAAATGGCGCGTCGCGCCATCGGCGATCGCACGCCGCCAAAGCCGGCGACTATCGTCGCCTTCACCGTCGTCCTCGGGTTCCTTCTCGGCGTTCTCGTCACCTTGACCTCGGTCGGCGCCGGCGCGCTCGGCGTGACCATCCTGCTGGTCCTCTATCCCAGGCTCGATGTGCGCGAGATCGTCGGCTCCGATATCGTCCACGCCGTGCCGCTGACCCTGATCGGCGGCATGGGTTACTGGTTTATCGGCGAAATAGACTGGTCGATGCTGTTCGCCCTGCTCATCGGCTCGATTCCCGGCATCATCGCCGGAAGCCTTCTGGCGCCGAAGCTGCACGAACGCACCATCCGCATCGTCCTTGCCGTGACGCTGGCAGTCGTCGCATCGAAGCTGTTGATCGGCTGATCAGAGGCCCGGCTGTTTGATATCGGAAAGAATGCTGATGATCGTTTGCTTGCGGTCGAGGTTATAGGCATCCGAAACGGTCAGCCGCTCGGTAATTTCGGAATAGAGCCGTGCCAGCCGTTCGGCAGCAGCGATCTGCCCCTCAGCCGCGGCCGCACGGGCGCGGTTCATGATGTCGTCGCCGATATGGCTGACGAAGAAATCGAAGATCGTGTCGCTTTCCTTGCCGGACAGGGCGTCGGCCAATCGATGCATCGCCTTGCGTGCCGCCGGCCCTTCGGATGAAAGCATGTCGTCATAGGCGGCGATGATTTCGCCGCCGCCGTAGTTCAGGAGTTTCAGGGCTTCGCCGACGCTGCCCTTGGCGGCGGCAAGCACCGCCCCGCCCTCACCCGAGATGCCGAGATGGCCAAGGGCGGCAATGAGCGCATCGTCGGCAAGCGGCGCCAGTTTCAGCGGCAGGCAGCGGGAGCGGATCGTCGGCAGCAGCCGTCCCGGCGCGTGCGAGAGCACCAGGAACAGCGCTCGCTTCGGCGGCTCCTCCAGGATTTTCAGGATGGCGTTGGCGGCATTGCGGTTCATGTCGTCGGCCGGATCGATGATGACGATCCGCCAGTTGCCGGTGCCTGAGGTCTGAGAGAAGAACTTGCCGGCGCGCCGCACCTCGTCGACCGTGATCGCCGACTTTACCTTGCCGGTCTTTTCGTCCACCGGCCGGGCAAGGTGCAGGAGATTGTGCGAAGCGCCGGAGACGATCTGCCGGCTGACGGCCGAGGCCGGGTCGGGATCGCCGATCGTCTCCGGCGCTGTTTGGGGATCGGGATGCGAGAGGACATGATTGCCGAAGCGGAAGGCGAGCGTCGCCTTGCCGATGCCTTCGGGTCCCTCGATCAGTATGGCGTGGTGGCCTTTGCCGGACCGGTAGGACTGGGCAAGAAATGCCTCCGCCTCCTCATGGCCGAACAGCCTGGTATTTTCCGCCGGCCAGATCGCGCCGTCGAGCAGTCCGGGCCTCTCCTCACTCATGGTGGGCGGCTTCCGGTGTGCGGGCATGGCCCGCGGGCGACGACCTGAGCTGCTTGACGATCGCCAGGATCTCGGCGGCGATCGCCTCTTCCGTCTGCAGAGCGTTGACGACGTGGCAGCGTTCGGGCTCGCGGGCGGCGATATCGAGAAAGGCTTCGCGCCGTTTCTCATGCGTTTCGAGCTGCTCTTTTTCGAAGCGGTCGGGACCATCTGCCGCGGCGCGTTTCTGCGCCCGCTCCAACCCGATCCTGGCGGGGATGTCGAGGATCACGGTGCAATCCGGCATGACGCCGTTGATGGCGACGCGTTGCAGGGTCTCGATGAAATCCGGCTCGAGATTGCCAGTGACGCCCTGATAGACACGGGAGGAATCCATGAAGCGGTCGCAGAGCACGACCTTACCTTCGGCAAGTGCGGGCCGGATCACCTCCTCAACGTGGTCATTGCGCGCTGCCGCAAAAAGGATCGCCTCCATGCGCGTGCCGAAGGCTTCGGCGGCGCCGGAGAGAAGCACGTGGCGCACGGCCTCGGCGCCGGGCGATCCGCCCGGCTCCCGCGTCACCAGCACGTCGTGGCCCTCGTTCTTCAACGCCTCGGCAAGGCGGCGGATCTGCGTGGATTTCCCAGCGCCTTCCCCGCCTTCAAACGTAACGAACAATCCCGTACCGGACGACAATGACAGCTTCCCGCATTCCAGGCGCCATATGCGCCTCGCTCCTTCTATCTATCCGAAGATGCCAGGGAGGAAAACCTTTCGGCGCGGCGACATATTCACCTTTCCCGGTAAATCGCATCGGAAAGAAGGCGTTCAGCCGGGCGCGGACTTATCCCAGAGCCAGGAGAAGAACAGCGATTCGCCGAGTTCCAGCATGGCATCGACGGCCCGGCTGCTGAGCGAGCCCTCCTCCACTGCCTGCACGGTATAGAGCGGCACTTCGCGGAGCAGCCGGCTGCCCGCGAAAATCCTCAGCGTGCCTGCCTGGTAGTCCGGCTTGACCGGCGCCATCAGCGGCCAGCGGTAGACGATGCGTGCCGACAGCCGGTCCGGATTGCTGACCGGGATATAAACGCTGACCGGCGCCTTGGCGACGAGATCGACGGTGCGCGCCGTGCCGCCATAGACGCTGGCTGAGCCGATCACTTCCTTGTCGGCAAAGACCTGGCGGTTCTCGAAGGCCGTCAGCCCCCATTCGAGCACACGCTTGGTTTCCTCGGTCCGTTCCTTGTCGGAAGGGATGCCGGCAAGGGCCAGAAACAGCCGCCGGCCGTCGCGCTCGACCGAGGCGACAATCGAATAGCCCTCGCCCTCGGCAAAGCCGGTCGCCAGTCCATCGGCGCCGAGATCGAGCCCGAGCAGCGGATTCCGGTTGCGCTGGAGGATCTTGTTCCACTCGAATTCCGGCTGCGCGAAATAGGGATAGAGGTTCGGATAGGATTGCTGCAGGGCGGCAGCAAGCGTCACCATTTCGCGCGCGGTCACCTTGCTCTTGCCATCGGGAAGGCCGGTGGAATTGCCGAATACTGCCTTCGCCATGCCGAGTTCGCGGGCGCGGCGGGTCATCGATTCGGCAAATTGCTGTTCGCTTCCCGCCATGCCTTCGGCCAGCACGATGCAGCCGTCATTGGCGCCCTGGATGGTAATGCCCTTGAGCAAGTCGTCGACTGGCACGCGCGATTTGAGCGCGGCAAACATCGTGGCCGTCCGCGACGGTGCGCCGCCCGTTCTCCAGGCATATTCCGAAACCGGATATTCGGTGTCGAGCCTGATCTGCCCCTTCGTCACCGCCTCGAAGGCGAGATCCACGGTCATCAGCTTGGCGAGCGAGGCTGGCGAAAAACCCTGATCCTCGTTCTTGGCGAGAAGCACGGTGCCGGTGGAGGCCTCGATCATGTAGGCCTGCGCTGCCTTCGTGGCAAATCCGCCAGCGCCGCCATCGGCAGCGAGCGCGCCGGTGGCCAGGGGTATCAGGCATGCAAAAAGGCGAAGCAATGGCTTCAGCATCGCGATTTCCATCGATCGAGCGGCGGATTTCAGGAGGTTAGAGCGAGAGGGAATCCGATGCAATTGGCATGCTTAGCGCGCGGCGGATTTTGCCTGCTGCCGCTTGGCAGAGGCCAGGATCGACTGCTGCGTCAGCCCGTCATTGCGCACCATCACTGCGTCGAAGGCGAGATCGACCGTCACTGTCTTCACGTCCTCGTTCTGGTAGCCAAGTGCCAGCGAACCCTGACGCCCGCCATAGGGGCGCTCATAAGGCATGGGTCCGATCTCGGGCAGCACGACCATCTGCTCGAAGGCCGGAGCGCCATTCCCTGCCGACTGGGCAGACGGTGCGACCAGAACATTGGCCGGAGCAGCGAGCGCCGGCGCCGCATTGTAGCGCGCGCTCGGCGTCGAACCGGCGTAGGAGGTCGCCGACATCGGCACCGGCACGTTGGCCGGCGTCTCGTAGCTGTCCGAGCTCTGCAACTGGTCGCGCGTCATTTTGCGGCTGTTGGAGGCGACCATCACGCCGGTTGCGATCTGTCCCTCAGGATTGATTGCCGGAATGCGGCTGCCCTTCGGGACATAAGATGCCATCAGATAGGGCATGTCATGGCCGTCCATGCGGGCGCGGCCGACATATTGAACGCGCACCTTGCCGGTGCCGCTGTGCTGCAGATCCAGCATGTTGGCCGTCTTGTTGGAAAGATCGATGATACGGCCTTCGTGGTAAGGACCGCGGTCATTGACGCGCACGACGACGGAGGAGCCGTTTTCGAGATTGGTGACGCGGGCATAGCTCGGCAGCGGGAAGGTCGGGTGGGCGGCCGAAAGATGCATCTGGTCGTAGACTTCGCCGTTTGCCGTCAGGCGCCCATGAAAGGCGGAGCCATACCAGGAGGCGACGCCGACCTTGTTATAGGCGAAGTCCTCCTTCGGATAATACCACTTGCCCTTCACCTCGTAGGGATTGCCGACGATGTAGCGGCCGCCGCCCTTCGGGATGTTGTTGCCGGTGGCGACGCGGGGGCTCGCCTTCACGCCATATTCGGATTCGGAAAAATATTCTTTGCCGTGGGCTTTTTTCTTCGGCACCGCCTGCGTCGTGCCGCACGCCGCAACCGTCGCACACATCGCCGATATCGCCAGCCATCGCGCTGCCGTTGCGAATGACGCCGCCCCGTAATCCAGTCTCATATGTCCCACGCCGCTCATATGGTTAAGGAACCCTGCCCGATAATGGGTCAATAGCGCCTTATCCCCGCCCGCCTAACGAGACTTTAATCTTGTGAGCTTCATGGCAAATTTACGAACGATTTCGCAGCGATAGCGGCAATTCCGATAATTATGGTTTATAAATTGCTAACAACGGCGCCTGCGCCCGGCCCTTTCGCCGCCGCAATCAGGGCCGGAATCGCCGTGCCGATATGTGACATAGTAAGCGGCCGACGGGATTGGCGCGCTCAAAAAGACTTTCGTCGAGGGTGCCGGCCAAGTTGCGGGTTTCAGCCACTGGTAGTTTTCTTTCAAAGAGATCGCCCTGAAGTTATCGCTCACCGCCGCCGGATCGACTGCGCTACCCCTACACCGTGTAGTTTGTTGCTTGACTCAAAGTGGAGTAGAAAGTTTAGTTGCGGCCGTTCGGGTGAAGCCCGGCGTCCTTTCCACGCTCATCTTTAGGGGGACGAGCCATGGCAAATCACAAACCAGCAGTGCCTAGCGTGTCGATCCACGACTATTCACCAACGGAAGCCATTGAAGGAAGCCTTCTCGACGGCGCGACGGACCAGGATGGCGATCTGCTTCAGGTTCAGTTCGTCAATGGCGTCAGAATTCCCAACAAGGCAGGTGAACCCGGATATCTGACCGTCGAAGGCGATCACGGCACGCTGACCATCTGGAGCAATGGCAGCTATAGTTACACGGTCACTGACCCGGAAAGCCTTGAGCCCGGTCAAGCCTTCTCCGAAAAATTCTCCTTCAAGGTCTCTGATGGAAAAGGCGGCACCGACGTCGCCAATTTTCACATCGCCGTCAACGCGCCGCCGCAAGGCCTCTATTCGATCGATTTCGAAAATGCGCCGACGGAATATCCCGGGCAGCCTGATATCGCTTCGGGTTATGCGGGCTTCAAGTTCGGCGACAAGGTCGACGGCAACCTTTGGGCGGTCGCTGAAGCCGACGGCAACGAATACGTCGTCACCAATCCCTACAATCCCTTTTTCGACCGTGTTGACGGTAAGCTCTTCACGGTAGAGGGCGTCGACGTCGCGACCGTTTTCGACCCCGGCTACGAAGGGGTCGATGCCTTCGTCACCTTCGAGGGCTACGTCGATGGCAATAAGGTGAGCGAGATGACCGTCAAGGTCTATGGCGATACCATTGCCGACGGCCAGCATATTTCACTGGCAGAGCTGGGCGCGGTCGACTTCGTCCGCTTCGATATCGACCCGGACGTGGAGCCCACAGGCTTTCCGCAGCTCGCCTTCGACAACTTCACCGTCCTCGTCTGACGACATCAGGCAAGCGGCCCGCAAAGCCGCTTCCCTCCTCCGGCAAGTGCTGCAGAACAAGTTGACGCTGCGGTCAAAGCTGCTACAAAGCCGGCCTGTGAGTGAATGGGTCGCACGTCGGCGAAAGCGCCGATTCAAGGGAAATGCCGAAACGGGATTTCCATGGGCTTCTCAATTTGCCTGGAAGAGTGTCCGAGTGGTTTAAGGAACCGGTCTTGAAAACCGGCGTGCGGGAAACCGTACCGTGGGTTCGAATCCCACCTCTTCCGCCACGATCCCATTGAAAGTTCCGCACATTTCAATCGCTCCGTGCGAGCAATCTTCAAGCTGGTGCGCGACTTAGTCAACGGAAACTGCAACAATGCTGCAACTCGCGACAAACCGAATCAATGGGAGGTGACGCGCGTCAGAAAACGGAGGGAGTCCCTTACAACTAGGATTCCCAAAAGTTTTTCTTCGTATTGCCCATAAGCGCTCCGAAAATGCCTGACGACGCTGGCGGCGTTGGGGGGATTGCCGGTGGCGGGGGCGGTGGTGGATTAGGGAACCATCGCGTGTTGAACCATTCCCACACCCATTGCGGAGCCCACCCTTCAAGGGCCTGTGGCGTTAATTCAGAAATAATTATGTTGTCGGCCGCAGTCAGCCTAGCCATCAGAGCCATTCGGAGAGCGGAAGGCGCGTAGTCCGTTGACACAAACCATGTCCAACCATTCCATCGGAGCCAATCGCCATACTGACCAAGGAGCGCATCAACCATTTCGGCGTTCTGTGGCGTCTCGATCCACCTTAGGGTTACGAGGTAAATCTTAGACATTGCGGTCCTCGCCCCCTATTCGAAGCTGACTCGGAGGCAGCGTGCCTTGAGCTCCATCGGGTGAATGATCGATTATCTTTGGATCACTGGCCGCAATCTCGTTGAGTCGATATTTTACCAATTGAGCGCCTTCAAGCACGGAAGGACCCGGATGGCGCTCCGCGTAGCCAAATGCTTTGAAACAATAGATCATTACAACCGCAGCAGCTAATGCGACTAACCCGATAACCGCATAGGGAAAATTCGCGGGCAATTTGTACACAGCTATGCCGACCAGCGTGATGAAAGCGATCATCACCGGTGCGGTCTTGCCAAGAACGCCGCTGCCAAACTTGATTGTCTTGAACGGATTGAATCCCGACAGATCTGGTGTCATGCCCTTTCCGACTCGCCCCTTACCCCTCAATGCATAACTTAACGCCTTATGCCGCTGTAACAACGCTTACGTGTGGCGCGATCATCGTGTGCCCCCCGACCCGATGCCACCGCAACCCGTCCACCGCATCACATGGCCCGACCCGTGGCCGTTGCCACTCACTAATCGGCAACCGCGATCCTTTAGAACCCGAGTCCCCGCTCACGACCGGTGAGAGCCATACCGTTGATTAAATCAACGGACCATAGCGGATCTCCTAGCCATCGCAAACACCCTCGAAAAGAAGCTCGTCACGCTTCGCATTCTCTTAATGAACGTGGACACGGCAACGCCGACCGGGAAGCTGATGTTGACGATCCTCGGCGAGATTGCGGCGTTCGAACGCGATCTGATGTTGGAGCGCCAACGCGAGGGCATCGCGAAAGCTAAGGCCGAGGGGAAGTACCGGGGACGCGCCCCGACTGCGAAGGCGAAGGGGAATGACGTTAAGCGCCTGAAGGCCGAGGGAACGACGGCGGATGCAATTGCAGAAAAGCTGGCGATTGGGGCGAGCGTGTTTCGTATTTTGCGGGGTCGTCTCAAGCGAGAACGTGAATGCACCTTAATTGCTTTAATACAGCGATTAACAAGCAGACGGCGGATCTCTATTGTCTCCACAACTGTTGGGAGATTCGTATGTTTAAGCAAAACTCTGTCTTTGTGGTGGGGGCCGGGGCAAGCGACGAATTCGGGATGCCGATAGGCTCAACGTTGACCGATCAGATCAGGGGGTCTTCTCGACTTCGGTTCGATAACTACCCGGATCGAGATGAGGGCCCTAAGTCCATAACAACCTACATCCGCAAGCATTATGATTTCTATTCAGAAGAAGATTTGAAAGCGGCAAGAGAGCTGATTGCTGCGTTCGGGCGGATCAATCACGGGATCTTGAGCGCCGAAAGCATCGATGAGTACATCTACCGCTATAGCGACGATGCCCTAGTCGCTGAAGCGGGCAAACTCCAGATAGCGCACCTTATATCGGTTGCCGAGTCAAATTCGCTTCTCGCAAGAGAGCGCGACTTCCACCTTGAAAAAGGCTTCTATACCCTCAACAACACGTGGATATGGGCCTTCGCGAAGTCACTCGTGATGGGAGTTAAGGCGTCTGAGGTGAAGTGGATCGGCTCTGGCGTTACGATCGTTTGCTTCAACTACGACCGGTGTATTGAGCACTATCTGGAACATTTTCTGATGCGAACCTATCACGGTCTGGGTCAAGAAGAAGCGCGCTCGATAGTCTCAAACATTAACATCATCCATCCCTACGGCACCCTTGGCGACCTTGATCAGTTTCCATTCGGGGAGACTGAAAACCTCCTGGAGAACATGGCGAAAAACCTAATTACGTGGTCAGAAACGGGCGACGATGAGGAGGAATTGGAGGAGAGACGGGTTGAAATCCGAAAGGCGATAAGGAGTGCTCGGCAAATTGTATTCCTGGGTTTCGCCTTCGCCCCACAAAATATGAAGATACTGAACACTGAACCGAGAGAGGTGAACTTCAACGGGCCTGCCGTGTACTCGACAGGGTACGGAATAGAACGGGAAGTCGAGGAATCATACCGCGACAAAATTATTGCTTGTTACTCCAAAGTCAGTTCGGATGAACCGGTGGCGACACGGGAAAGAGTTCGTTTCCAACTTGGAGCCAAATGCAAAGAGTTCTTTTCAACTAATCGGGCAAACCTCGTTCAATGATTGGGTGCGCCCGCGTCATCAACATTCAATCTTGTCGCCTTCAACCTGTCAGCAATCCCTTCCTCGTCGACCACAATCCCCCGCACCTCCCCGAGATCCTCAGCCCAGTTGCGCTCGGACGGCCAACTCCCATCCGCACCAGTTCCACCCGCCGCTTTGCCTTGGCCAGCGGTCTTCTGAGGGCGAGCGCCCCGGGGGTATCCAGCGCCTTCGCCGTCCCTGCGTGCCCGTGGCGAAAGGCGACCTTGTCCTCTTCCATGCTGCCGCAGGCGGGGTCGGATCGATCGCCTGCCAGTGGCTGAAACATCTCGGAGCGACAGTGATCGGCACTGTCGGCTCGGAGGAAAAGGCTGGGATCGCACGGGGCAATGGGTGCGATCACACGATCGTTTACACCAAAGAGGATTTCCAGGGCCGCGTGGCCGAGATCACCGACGGCAAGGGCGTGCGTGTCGTCTACGATTCGGTCGGCGCCGACACGTTTGCCAAATCTCTGGATTGCCTGCGAGCCCGCGGCACTCTCGTCAGCTTCGGGGAAGCCTCCGGTCCGATTGCGCCTTTAAACATCGCGTCGCTCGGCGCAAAAGGATCGCTGTTCGTCACGCGTCCATCCATCGCCCATTACACGGCCGATCGCCGCGACTACGAGGCGGCGGCGAGCAATCTCTTTGGCGCCATCGAGGCCGGCATCGTCAAGGCCCCTAATATATCGAGATACAGGCTCGGCGATGCGGTCAAGGTGCACGAAGATTTGGAAGCGCGCCGAACGCAAGGTCCTATCATTCTCATTTCGTGACATCTTCAAGATCACTTTATATTTCAGGAAATGAAGAATGTTTACGAGAAGAAAGAGTATATCAGAAGTCCGACGGAGCCCCAAAACACAACAGGCGTAAGTATCAATCCAAGGACGATGACTTTTGTCATTAGAAAACTCCGAATCTCCGCACGCCCCCGCGAAGATCTATTTCAGCGATCCACGGTTTGGTATGGGCACGAAGTCCGGGATGGATCGGACTTTGGTCTCAGTTCGAGCATTTAACCCACGCTATCACCGCTCCGAGCGTGGGAGGTGACGGTAGAGAACGACCGCGACGGCGAGTGCAACGGCAATCAGCGCCGCCGCGACGGCAAAGGTGATCCGCATTCCTGAGGCGACCGCTTCAGGGTGCGCCGTGGCGATATCGGATGTTGCCGATGCGAGAGCGAACACGGCGCCCATCACGGATGCGCCGGTGATCAAGCCGAGATTGCGCGACAGGTTGAGCATGCCCGAGATGACGCCTCGCTGATCGGGCCGGACAGTCGCCATGACGGCCGTGTTGTTGGCGGCCTGGAACAATTGATAGCCCGGCGTCAGGATGGCGATGGCGGCGATGTAGCCGGCAATACCGGGAAGCACGGCCAGGGCGATCGAGCCTGCCGCCATGGCAATGAGCCCTGCGACAATCACAAAGGGCGCATCCAGGCGGTCGACAAGACGACCAGCCGGCAAACCGCTCAAAGTGGAGATGACGGGGCCGCTCGACATGACGACGCCGACGAAGGCTTCGTCGAGCCCGAGCGCACGGGAAAGGTAGAAGGGCGCGACCACCAGCGTCGCCATCATAACCGTCGAGACCAAGATGTTCATGGCCAGGCTGGCGCTGAATGCCGAGTTGCGGAACGCCGCCAATCGGATCAGCGGCGATGCTGTTCTCGCCTCGGCGAAGATGAAGAGACCGATGCCGAAAGCGGCGGCCAGCAACAGGGCTGCGTTCAGCGGACCAAACCTGCCCCGCCCGATCGTCATCGCAAGCGCATAAGCCGAAAGCGTCAGCGCAAGCAGCAATGTGCCGGCAATGTCGAAGCGCGCCCGATCCGTCTTCTTTCCGCTGGTATCGACGGGCAGATGGCGAAAAGCGAGAGCGAAGGTGACCACGCCGAGCGGCACGTTGACGAGGAAGATCGCCGGCCAGCCGAACGAGGCGATCAGAACGCCGCCGAGCGACGGACCGAGAGCGGTGCCGACCGCCGACATCGTTCCAAGCAGCCCCATGGCGCTGCCGGTCCTCGCCTTCGGCACCGTCTCGCCGACGAAGGCCATGGTGAGAGCCATCATCATGGCTGCGCCCAGGCCTTGCAGGGCACGCGCTGCAATCAGCACCCACAGAGTAGGCGCGAGGCCGCACAGGATGGACGCCATCGTGAAGAGCAGGATGCCGATGAGCAGCAGCCGTTTGCGCCCGACGATGTCGCCGAGCCGCCCGGCACTGACGACCAGCGTGGTGATGGCAAGCAGATAGGCGAGCACGATCCACTGGACATCCTGGAAGGCGGCGTCGAAGGCCTGCGCCAGGCTCGGCAGGCCGACATTGGCGATGCTGGTGCCAAGTGATGGCAGCAGCATGGAGAAGGAAAGGCTGGCGAGCGTCCATCGGATCGAGGGCGCCCGCTCAGCAATTGCCTCGCCTCGTTCCGCAGTGACCGGCTTCATCATGACCTCCTTTTGGCGTTTTCGGGAATGAAGCGTCGAAGCCTAGTGATCTGTTTGATATGGCGGAAGGCGCACGATTTGCATTTCATTGATGCATTTGACGCTACATCACGATCGAACCGTGTTATCGTCGACCGATGTCGACACCCGATCTCAACCTGCTTGTCACTCTCGATGTGCTGCTTGCCGAAGGCAGCGTTGCCCGAGCGGCCCGCAGATTGCGGCTCAGTCCCTCGGCGATGAGCCGGGCATTGGCGCGATTGCGCGAAACCACGGGTGATCCGCTGCTGGTCCGTGCCGGACGCGGTCTCGTCCCTACCCCGCGGGCGCTCGAGCTGCGCGAGCGGGTTGGCCGGATCGTCGAGGAGGGGCAAGCCGTGCTGCGCCCTGTCGAGACGCTCGACCTGAAACGGCTGGACCGGACATTCACGCTGCGCACCAGCGAAGGCTTCGTCGAGAATTTCGGGCCAGGTCTCATCGCACGGATCGGCGAAGAAGCGCCTGGCGTGCGGCTATGCTTCGTGCAGAAGCCGGATAGAGACAGCGCCCCCTTGCGCGACGGCACCGTCGATCTGGAAACCGGTGTCGTCGGCAAGGCGACCGGACCCGAAGTGCGGGCGCAAGCCTTGTTTCGGGATCGCTTCGTCGGTGTCGTGCGAGCGGGACATCCGCTTTGCCAGGGCGAAATGACGCTCTCCCGTTATGCGGCCGGCCGGCATGTCAGCGTATCCAGGCGCGGTCTCGAGAAAGGGCCGATCGATGAGGCGCTTGATCTGCTCGGGTTGGAACGGCAGATCGTGACGATCGTCGGCGGCTTTTCGACGGCGCTCGCCCTCGCGCGGGCTTCCGATCTGATCGCCACTGTTCCCGAACGGCATACCGGCGTCTTGCGCGCGGGAATGCACAGTTTTCCGCTCCCCGTATCGATGCCTGACATCACGGTTTCCTTGCTCTGGCATCCCAGGATGGATGCCGATCCCGCCCACCGCTGGCTGCGCGGCTGCCTTCGCGATGCCTGTGCCGCGACCTGATTGAAGGCCCGAGAGCGATCCTGTGTCGGCGGTTGACTATCCCGTGCTGCCGTGATCTCCCCTCTCGCATCCATCAAGCGAGGACATCATGACCGACGGCATCATCGTAAAGGACAGCAACGGAAGCCAGCTTCACGACGGCGATTCCGTCACGCTGATCAAGGATCTCAAGGTCAAGGGAACCTCGGAAACGCTGAAGCGCGGCACGCTCGTCAAGGGCATCCGTCTGACCGACAATCCCGGCGAAATCGAGTGCAACACCAAGCAGGTCAAGGGTCTGGTGTTGAAAACGGAATTCCTGAAGAAGGCATAGGATCGTCGGGGGTCTCCTGCGGCACTTCCTCCGTGATCACTTCGAAACGGGAAAGCTTCGCCGGGCCGAAGGCCGTCGACATTGCGACGTCAGTGGCATCGCGGCCGGTCGCCATCAATATTCTGCCGATACGCGGCGTGTTGTGGCGGGCATCGACCGTATGCCAATGACCGCCGAGAAAGACCTCGAACCAGGCGCTGAAATCCATCGGATTGGGATCGACCGGAACACCGATATCGCCGAGATAGCCCGTGCAGTAGCGGGCCGGGATATTCAGGCACCGGCAGAGCGCGATCGCGAGATGAGCGAAATCGCGGCAAACGCCGTTCTTGTCGGTAAAGCCGCCATGCGCGGTCCTCAGCACGTCGGCCTTCTGGTAATCGAAGGTAATGTGGTTATGGACGAAATCGCAGATCGCCTGGACCCGCGCCCATCCGAGCGGCGTCGACGAGAAGGTTGCCCAGGCGAAATCCGAAAGCCTGTCGGTGTCGCAGTAGCGGCTGCCGAGCAGGAAGACGAGTACTTCGTCGGGCAGGTCCTTGATCGCGTGTTGAACGGCATTCTCAGGAATGATGTCGGGCTGCCCGCTGTCGTAGATCTCGAACGCGGTGGAAATCGTCGTCAGTCCCGGCGGCGCCACGATCCGGCTGCAGGCATTGCCGAACACGTCGATATACTCCCAGACCTCGATCGGCCGGTCGAATGTCAGCACCTGCTCGCTCAAGAGATCGGCGCGCCGGGAGGGATGAATGTTGAGGACGAGCAGCATGGGTGTCGGCTGTACGCATTCGTACCCCAGATGAAACCCGGCGCGTATCCTCATGGCGGCTTCCTCGTCGCGTCTGCGCATATGCGGCTGCCTATCGAACGTTGATCCGCGCGGCGCGGTTCCACGGACTGCAAGCGTCTCCGCGCGGTTAGCTGGTCGTGACGTTGACCTGAACCGTCATGCTGTCGAAATCCGCTTGTCCCCCGTCGTAGCTGCCGCTTAGCGGGACGGCCTGGCGGGGATCGCGGGCGACGGCGACGCGAATGAGATCGCGGTTGCCGACGATTCCATTGGTCGGATCGAACTCCGCCCAGCCGGCGCCAGGCAGATAGATCTGGCACCATGCATGCGTGGAGCCGCCGCCGAGCACGGTGGAGCCATCCCGGTCGGGAACATAGACATAGCCGGTGACGAAGCGCGCCGCGAGGCCGAGCGCGCGCGCCGCTTCCATCATCAGAAGCGCGAAATCCCGGCAGGTGCCGGAGCGAAGCTGCAAGGTCTGGAGAGGCGGCTGCGTCCCATGCTCCAGGCGCCGCGAATAGACGAAGCTTTCCCGGATAGCGTAACAGAGCGTCATCAGCAGATGCCCGGTTTCCGTCGGCCGCCCCTGGCGCACGAACCGCATTGCCCAGCGCCCGACCTCGTTGTTCGGATCGGGATAATGGCGCTGCACCGAGGGCGCGAGATCGGCGATCTCGTCTTGGTCGTAGGGGAAGGGATAGGTCAGGGCGGCGTTGTCGACCCTGAGATCGAGTGCGACCTGAGGCGTATGGTCGAGCGTGATCCAGGTTTCGAACCGAAGCTCGTCGGACGGTGTCGGAATATCGATGAGTGCGACGCAATTGCCGAAGACGTCGTGGATCCAGCGCACCCGGCCTTGCTCCGGATAGATCGCCAGAGACGCCTCCAGGAGCCGCTGGTCGAAACTGTCGCGTGGCCGGAACATCAGGCGGTGCTGCCCGAAATAGACCTCTCTGACGTAGCGATAGGAGGTGATATGGCGGACGGTGAAAATTGTCATGGGCCGCCGCCCCGCAATCTATTCACGTTGCTGCTCCAAAGCGGCCATGCCGCCTCTCCCTTGGAAGCGCCCTGCCCGCTTCTCCGCTTATCCCGATTTCTTGTCATATAAGCAGATTCGAAAGATTGCTATTGTAGCTCCACCGATCGACGGCAGAGCCGTCCAACCTTAGGAGGGTATGATGCATATCATCTGGGACGTTCTTACGCTTCTGCTGACAATCGGTTCGCTCTATGGCGGTCGCGAATACCGGATCATTCGCGCTCGTGCCCGCGCTCAAAACTGGGGCAACTTCTGATTCTATCCTCGCGACCGCTTGCTCTAACAGCGTCGGTCGCTCGCATGACGCAAAAGCCATCCACTTAAGGAAGTGCTTTTTCAAGAAGGCGGTTTCACCCGTCCATTTTCTCCGTTAGTCCAAGCCCGCCTCACCCCAGGCGGGCTTTTTTTACCCGGTCATTCCGTCGCGGCTTCACTTCTTGGCGCCGGCTGAAAGTACCCGATGTGTTGCATTGTCCAATGCATGGCTCGTTTGTTGCCCGTCCTTCTTCAGTCCGTATGCGGTATTGCCGCAACCGGAAAGCGTAAGCAGGCAGATGCAGGCAATGGCGATGGCAGCTTGTGGCATCAGGTATCTTCCCCAAATGAATTGCGATCTGAAGAAAATGATACACTCTACGGTAAAATCAATCCGCCGATGGGATGGCACGATCGCGGGTATGGAACCCGGTGACGCCGCGGGCGTTTACGAGAGCCATCTACCGGGGTCAACGATATGGATTATCAGATCGCCTTCGCCGCAACCGTCGCAACAGCATCTTTCCTGTTCTTCATGCTGCTTATCCACAGAATGTGAAGACTGCGCAATTGCCCTGATCTCAGTCCGCTGCTGAACAGCTTTGGCACAGTCTGCGGCTCCCGAAACGTGCGTTTCAGAGAGACTGTGGCCACCGGCCGCCTCGGTATCTGCAACGCAATAATCCGGAATGGCTAGTATTAGTTGACGACCTTTACGCCAGTATAGGTCAATAAAAACATTTCCAAGTCAGTGCGAAGACAGCTGGACCGGTGTCCGTGTACTTTATTCATTGTTTCGCAAGATAACGACATGTGCCATTTCGATATTTTAAATTTTACTTAAAAACGAGGCTTAACTAACTATTAATAATAGCCTTGCGTGCCTCCCGCTTCGGTTTATGCTTCATAAAAAGGGGAGAAGAAGATGTTTAGCAAAAGCCTCATCATGCCGGTCGGCTTCGCCTTGCTCGCCGTTGCTGGCCTTCTTTTTCAGCTCGCCGTTTACGCGCTGGAAACTCCCGTCACCCTCCTGCAGCCGTAAATGCTTAAGTTCCTCTAGGAGTGGAACTTTTTTTCTTTTCGTGCATAGTGGCGAGGCATTTCATCAGGAGGAAATTATATGGAAAACGCAGGCGTGGGTTGGATCGCGGCCATCATCATCGGCGGTATCGCCGGATGGCTGGCGGAAAAGGTCATGAGCAGCAATATGGGCCTGCTCATGAACATATTGCTCGGCATCGTCGGCGCAATCGTCGCCAACTGGATCCTGGGTCTGTTGCACATTCAGCCGCTGGCCGGCTGGCTGGGTTACCTGATCACCGGTTTCGTCGGTGCGTGCATCCTGATCGCGCTCGGGCGAGTCATCCGCCGCTGACCCAATTGGTCACAGACACGACTGAAAGCCGGGCGTTTATGGCGTCCGGCTTTTCCTTGTCCGATTTCCGAATTCAGCGGCGGCTCAGCAGGCCGAAAAGATAGGCGACGCCCGCCGTCACCGCGAGCGCCATGAGCGGTTCTTCGCGTACCTTGTCGCGCAGCCGTTCCGTCATCAGCGAAGCCTCATCGGTTACCACCGACTTTGCCCCCTGCCCCAGCGCCCGCACGCTTTCCGTCAGTCTGGAGAGGTCTTCGCGCAGCGCCGTGACCTGCGCCGACAGATCGTCTGCTGCGATATCGGCCTTGACGCGCGCAGCGGTGGATTCGGCGGAAGCGGTTTTCAATTCTGCCATGGTCTGCTCCTGTTTCATGGGATGCCGCTTCAACGAAATGGCGGCCAGAAAGGTTCCGCTCCAGCCGATCTTTTGTTCCCCGCCAGGGCCGTTTACGCCGGTCATCGCCCCACGCAGCTTTTCGCGCGACAAACCCTTCATTTCCTGTCGGGTTTGTTTTAAGGAACGACGAATGTCTGCCCGTCGTGCGGGTCAATGATACTGCGAGGTTTGCGTTTTCATGTTCCATTTTCTGAGAAGAGCTGCTCAGACCTGGGTTGCCAAGCTGCTCCTGCTTCTCCTCGTCGCCTCCTTCGGCATCTGGGGTGTGTCGCGAGAGCTGCTGACAGGCGGCAGCAGCACCACGGTCGTGACCGTCGGCGATCAGCAGGTGGGCGTCAATGAATTCCATCTCGCTTATCAGCGCCAGGTGCAAAGCCTCAGCCAGCAGTTCGGCATGCGCCTCACCCCCGAGCAAGCCCGCGCCTTCGGCGTCGAACAGCAGGTGCTCGCCCAGCTCGTCGCCGGCGCCTCGCTCGATCAGCTCGCCGAAGACATGAACCTTGGCCTGTCCGAGGATCGCCTCGCCCAACTGATCGGCGACGATCCGGCCTTCAAGGCCGTCAACGGCAAGTTCGACCGTGAGCTCTTCATTTCGCGCCTGCGCAATGCCGGCATTCGCCAGGAGGATTACATCAAGGAGCGCAGCAAGGTCGCGGTCCGCAGCCAGATCGTCGATGCCGTCTCCAACGGCTTCACGGCGCCGAAGACGCTGGTCGACGCGCTCAAGCTCTACGGCGATGAAAGCCGCAGCGTCGATTACCTGCTGCTCACCAATGCCAATATCGAGCCGATCAAGGCGCCCGCCGATGACGTGCTGGCCGCCTGGTTCGAAGGCGTCAAGCAGCGCTATCGCGCACCGGAATATCGAAAGATCATCTATCTGAAGCTGCAGCCCGCCGATATCGCCGACGCCGCGACCGTCACCGACGATCAGATCCGCGAAGCCTTCGACAAGGGCAAGGATGCCTACCGCACGCCGGAAAGCCGCACGATCGAACAGCTGACCTTCGCGAGCAAGGATCTCGCCACCGCAGCCGAAACGGCGCTGAAGAGCGGCACCAGCTTCGATCAGCTGGTTTCCGACCAGGGCAAGACGGCGAGCGACGTGCTGCTCGGCGAATTCACCAAGGAAAAGGTCCCGGATCAGGCCGTTGCCAATGCCGCCTTCGCGGTTTCGAAGGATGGCGGCACCACGCCGGTCGTCGACGGTTCCTTCGGCCCGGTCATCCTGCGCATCACCAATATCAAGCCTGAGACCGTCAAGAACTTCGACGAGGTGAAGGAAGATATCCGCAAGCAGCTGGCGCTCGCCAATGCCTCTCAGGAAGTGATCAACGTTCATGACCGCATCGAGGATATGCGTGCCGGCGGCTCGACGCTTGAGGATATCGCCGGCCAGCTGAAGCTCAAGGCGGTGACCGTCGATGCCGTCGATATGACCGGCGCCGGCAAGGACGGCAACGAGGTCAAGGATGTTCCGATCAAGCAGCAGCTGCTCGGCGAAGCTTTCAAGACCGAGGTCGGCGTCGATGCGCCACCGCTCCCGATGGGCAATGACGGCTATGTCTGGTTCAACGTCCGCGAAATCACGCCGGACCGCGAGCGGCCTGTCGCCGAAGTGCGCGAAAAGGCCGTCGAGGATTGGACGGCCGAACAGCAGAAGGCTGCGCTCGCCAAGAAGGCTGAAGAATTGAAGGCCGAGGCGGCCAAAGGCACCGCTCTTGCCGATATCGCAGCCCCGCTCGGCATCGCCGTCGAAAGCAAGAGCGGTTTCACCCGCTCCACCGACGATCCGGTTCTCGGCCGCGCAGGCATCAACGCCGCCTTCTCTGGTCCCATCGATACGGTGGCCAGTGCCGTCGGCGCCGATCCTTCCACGCAGATCCTGATGAAGGTGACGGAGGTCAACTCCCAGCCGACCGGCGACGTGCTGAACAACCGCGACGCCCAGATCACCGCCATGGCCAATGCCGCCGGCGACGATATTCTCGATCAGATGGTCAACCTGCTGCAGACGCAGTATGGCGCGCAGATCAACCAGACGCTCGCAGAACAGGCGACCGTCCGCTAGAACAGGATGATTTTAGGCCAGGTCGGCCTAAAATCTGAATTCTGTTCTAAATTAAAGAGTTAGAGCATGATGCCGAAAGCCGCTCACACTTTTCGGCATCATGCTCTGGGAGGCTTGAAACCGCATGACCGATCTGAAGCCGTTCCTGGCCAAGGCCGCGAGCCGCGAGCCGCTGACGCGTGACGAGGCCCGCGCTGCCTTCGACATCCTGATGTCGGGCCAGGCGACACCCTCGCAGATCGGCGGTTTCCTGATGGCGCTGCGCGTACGCGGCGAAACCGTCGACGAGATCGTCGGCGCCGTCACTACCATGCGCTCGAAGATGCTGACCGTCGAAGCGCCGGCCGATGCGATCGACATCGTCGGCACCGGCGGCGATGCCAGCGGCACCTACAATATTTCGACGCTGGCGGCGCTTATCGTCGCGGGCGCCGGCGTGCCCGTCGCAAAGCATGGCAACCGGGCGCTGAGCTCGAAATCCGGCGCGGCGGACAATTTGGCCGCACTGGGCGTCAACATTGATGCCGGTCCCGATACTATCTCCCGCTGCATCGCGGAGGCCGGCGTCGGCTTCATGTTCGCCCAGCTCCATCATTCGGCTATGCGCCATGTCGGCCCCTCCCGGGTCGAGCTCGCCACGCGCACCATCTTCAACCTGCTCGGGCCGCTCTCCAATCCGGCCGGCGTCCGCCGCCAGCTGCTCGGCGTGTTCTCGCCGCAATGGCTGGTGCCGCTGGCCGAAGTCATGCGCGATCTCGGCTCCGAATGCGTCTGGGTGGTGCATGGGGACGGCCTCGACGAGATCACCACGACGGGAACGACGCAGGTCGCGGCCCTCGAAGACGGCAAGATTCGCACCTTCGAGCTGTCGCCCGCCGATTTCGGCGTCAGCCCTTGCGTTCTCGCCGACATCAAGGGCGGCGACGGCGTCGCCAATGCCGCAGCGCTTCGTGAAGTTCTCGGCGGCGCAAGGAATGCCTATCGCGACGTGTCGCTTGCCAATGCCGCAGCCTCGCTCGTCATCGCCGGCAAGGCCGAGACGATCCGCGACGGCATGGCGCTTGCCGCGCATTCGCTGGACAGCGGCGCCACCGCACTTGCCCTCGACAAACTCGTCGCCGTTTCGAATGATATCGACTAGGATTGGCCGATGACCGATATCCTGAAGAAAATCGAACTCTATAAGCGCGAGGAAATCGCTGCGGCGAAGGCCGCCGTGTCGCTTGCCGACTTGAAAGCGATGCAGGCCGATCAGTCCGCTCCGCGCGGCTTCCACAAGGCGCTTGCCGCCAAGCGCGACGCCGGCAATTTCGGCCTGATTGCCGAGATCAAGAAGGCGAGCCCCTCGAAGGGCCTCATTCGCCCCGATTTCGATCCGCCCGCGTTGGCAAGGGCCTACGAAGCTGGAGGCGCTGCCTGCCTTTCCGTGCTGACCGATACGCCGAGCTTTCAGGGTGCGCCGGAATTCCTGACGGCGGCACGCGCCGCCTGCGGCCTGCCCGCGCTGCGCAAGGATTTCATGTTCGAGACCTACCAGGTCCATGAGGCACGCGCCTGGGGCGCCGACTGCATTCTGCTGATCATGGCGTCGCTCAGCGATGACGATGCGGAGCGCCTGCAGGACGAAGCGTTTTCTCTCGATATGGACGTGCTGGTCGAGGTGCACGATGCGCCGGAAATGGAACGGGCGCTCAAGCTCTCCTCGACGCTCGTCGGCATCAACAACCGCAACCTCAGGACCTTCGAGGTCAGCCTGACGGTCAGCGAGATGCTTGCCTCCATGGTTCCGGACGACCGGCTCCTCGTCGGCGAAAGCGGCATCTTCACCCATGCCGATTGCAAGCGCCTGCAGGCGTCCGGCATCAATACTTTCCTCGTCGGCGAAAGCCTGATGCGCAAGGACGACGTGGCGGCTGCCACCCGCGCGCTACTCTTGGGCGAAGCCGCCATCGCGGCCGAGTGACATGAGCGGCGAAAAGCCTGGCCTGACCCATATCGGCGCCTCCGGCGAGGCGCATATGGTCGATGTCTCCGACAAGGCCGAGACCGTGCGCATCGCCACGGCCGAAGGTTATGTGAAGATGGCGCCGGAAACGCTTGCCCTCATCCGTCAAGGCGATGCCAAGAAGGGCGATGTGATCGGCACAGCGCGCCTTGCCGGCATCATGGCCGCCAAGCAGACCGCCAATCTGATCCCGCTCTGCCATCCGCTGATGCTGACGAAGGTCACGGTCGAGATCGAGGAGGACGCCGCCCTGCCGGGTCTCCGCGTCACCGCCACCGCCAAGCTGACCGGCAAGACCGGCGTGGAGATGGAGGCGCTGACCGCCGTCTCGGTCGCTTGCCTGACGATCTACGACATGGCCAAGGCCGCCGACAAAGCAATGGAGATCGGCGGTATCAGGTTGCTCGAAAAGTCCGGCGGCAAATCCGGCGATTTCCGCCATCCGGAGGCGAAATGAACCTTCTGCCGGTCGCCGAGGCACTGAGCCGCTTGCTCTCCCGCGCAAAGCCGATCGCGGCATCCGAGACGCTGCCACTCACCGGGGCTGAAGGCCGCGTCCTTGCCGTCGATCTCACTGCCCGTCTGACCCAGCCGCCCTTCAACGCGTCCGCCATGGACGGCTATGCGCTGCGCCGCGAAGACGCGCCGGAGCCGGGCGCCGTGCTGAAGGTCATCGGCACCTCCTCCGCCGGCCACGGCTTTGAGGGAAGCGTCGGCCAGGGAGAAGCCGTCCGCATCTTCACCGGCGCCCCTGTTCCCGCAGGCGCCGATAGCGTCCTGTTGCAGGAGGATGCTGAAAAGACCGAAGGCGGCATCCGAACCAATTTCCCCGTCCGCCAGGGCCAGCATGTGCGTCCCCGAGGTCAGGATTTCGTCGAAGGCGAAGCCGTGCTCCCTGCCGGCACCGTGCTTGATTTCTCGCGGCTGACGGTTGCCGCCGGCATGAATCGGCCCGATCTCGAGGTGCTGCGCCGCCCGTTGATCGCCATTCTCGCAACCGGCGACGAACTGCTGCCGCCCGGAAGCACGCCCGGCCCCTCGCAGATCATTGCATCCAACACGTTCGGTATCGCAGCCCTCGCCCGCAGAGCCGGCGCGGAGGTGCTCGATCTCGGTATCGTGCCTGATGATAAGGCTAAGATCACGGCAGCGATCGGCACAGCACGGGGCGCCAAGGCCGATGTCATCGTCACGCTCGGCGGCGCTTCGGTCGGCGATCATGATCTGGTGCAGGCGACGCTGGTCGAGGCCGGCATGCAGCTGGATTTCTGGCGCATCGCCATGCGCCCCGGCAAGCCGCTCATGGTCGGCAGTTTCGGCGAGACGCATGTGCTCGGCCTGCCCGGCAATCCGGTCTCGAGCCTCGTCTGCTCCTTGCTCTTCCTCGAGCCGCTGATCCGCAAGCTCGCTTGCTTGCCGCCAGTGCAGCGAGAGACAATGGTGGAGGCGGCCGTGACGCTGCGCGCCAACGACCACCGGCAGGACTATATCAGGGCGAAACTTTCGAAATCCGCTGCCGGAAACCGGCTGGTCGAGCCCTTCGACAAGCAGGATTCCTCGATGATGAAAACCTTTGCCCGTTCGGACTGCCTCATCATCCGCCCGCCGCACGCGCCGGAACTGCCGGCCGGAGCGCCCTGCCCGGTCATGCTGTTGCGGCCGGACCTGCTGGCTTAGACGCCTTCTGCTGGATCAGACGAGCGAGTAGACGCCCGCCTGTACTGGCTCACGTCCCGCGCCGAAATCCACAACTGTATGGCTTGCGATTCGATTGAGTTCCCGATGCGGAAGATGCGCGCGCTCGGGATCGCCGATTAGCACCTCAATACCGCCAGCCTGGCAACGCCTGACGAAAGCCATCGCCCGCAAGGCAAGTGCGGGATCGTAGAACAGGTCGCCGACCAGAAGGAGATCAGTCTCCTCCGGCGGCGGTCCGTCGATTATGTCAGTCGCGGCGGCAGCGATGTGCACATCGTTCAGAGCCGCGTTGAGGCCGATTGCAGCAACCGCGTTGACATCGATATCGACCGCAGTGACCGCGCGCGCCCCGGCCTTCGCCGCCGCGATGGCGACGAGTCCGGAGCCGGCGCCGAAATCGAGGACGCGGCGGCCGGCGACCGTTTCCGGCCGGTCGAGCAGATGGCGGGCAAGGACGGCGCCGCCGGCCCAGGGATAGGCCCAGTAAGGCGGCGGATCGGCTTCTCCGCGGCCGGCAAGCCGCCAAAGCCCGCTCGCAGGCCCCGCGGTGTGAAGCCGGATCTCGGGGATGGAGGGCACCGGCGAGATCGGCAGATTGGCCTGGATGAAGGTGGCCGGATCGGGACGCGGCGTGCCGGGGCGTTTCATCATCATCTGATACCGCCGGTCACGAAATCCAATGATTCGGCATTGCAGCCGACGAAATCAGCCGGGCTTCTTCTTCGAAAACTTGTTTTTCGGCCCGGAGCCACCTTTGCCCTCATATTTGCCGCCCTCGAATTTCGGATTGTCATATCTGGGCTTGTCGGATTTCGGGCCATCGAAGCCGGGCTTGCCGGATTTCTTGCTCCAGGGCTTGCTGTCCCTTCTCTCCTGGCCGCCAGCGTCGGCTGCGGCATAACCGCCGCCCGAACCCTTGCCGAACTTCTTCTTCGGCCGCTCATCGCGGAAGGAGTCGCCTGGCCGTTCGTCACGCGACGGTTTGCCGGCATAGGGCTTCGGCGAGGGCGCGCGGCTGAAATCCGGCGTGCCGGAAAGCCGGGTTACACGGATGCCGCGTTCGAGCGTTTTGTTCGGACCGAGCGCCTCCTGGAAACTATCGGCATTCGCCGCGGCGATCTCCACATAGGTTTCCTCGGGCTGCATCTTGATTGCGCCGATCTCCCGCTTCGTCACATTGCCGTTGCGGCAGAGCATCGGGATCAGCCAGCGCGGCTCGGCATTCTGCTTGCGCCCGACCGAGACGGAGAACCAGACGCTGGGGCCGAAATCTTCGCGCGGTCCCTTCTGCGCCGGCTCGTAGGGCGCAGCATTGTCGCGGCGCTTGCGGTTGCGCTCGTCCTGCACGGTGACCTCGATGAGGTCTTCCGGCGCCGAATGGTTGGTGCGATAGAGGCGCAGGAAAGCGGCGGCGAGCTTTTCGGCGCCGTGGCTCGAAAGCAGCTGCTGCACCAGCCCCTGCTCTTCCTCCTGCGGCGCTTCGTGGAAGATCGGATCGGCGAGCAGCCGTTCGTCATCGCGCTCGCTCACCTCCTCGGCCGACGGCGGCCGCGCCCAGCCGGCCGAAATGCCGGCATTCTCCAGCAGCCGCTCCGCCTTGCGCCGCGCGTTCAGCGGCACGATCATGGCGCTGATGCCCTTGCGCCCGGCGCGCCCGGTGCGGCCGCTGCGGTGAAGCAGCGTTTCCGGGTTGGTCGGCAGATCGGCATGGATGACGAGATCGAGGCCCGGCAGGTCGATGCCGCGGGCGGCGACGTCAGTTGCGATGCAGACGCGGGCGCGCCCATCGCGCATCGCCTGCAGCGCATGGCTGCGTTCGTTCTGCGTCAGCTCGCCGGAGAGAGCCACGACGGAAAAATTGCGGTTGTTGAAGCGCGCGGTCAGGTGATTGACGGCAGCGCGCGTCGAACAGAAGACGATGGCGTTCGTCGCCTCGTAATAGCGCAGCACGTTGATGATCGCGTTCTCGCGGTCGCTCGGGGCAACCACCAGTGCGCGATATTCGATATCGACATGCTGCTTTTCCTCGGCCGCGGTGCTGATGCGCACGGCATCGCGCTGATAGCTCTTGGCGAGCTTGGCGATCGCCGCCGGCACGGTCGCCGAAAACATCAGCGTGCGGCGCTCGTCCGGCGCCGATTCGAGAATGAATTCCAGGTCTTCGCGGAAGCCGAGATCGAGCATCTCATCGGCCTCGTCGAGCACCGCCGTCTTGAGGTCCGTCATATCAAGCGCATTGCGGCGAATATGGTCGCAGAGCCGGCCCGGCGTGCCGACGACGATGTGAGCGCCGCGTTCGAGCGCGCGGCGCTCGCTGCGTATGTCCATGCCGCCGACGCAGCTGGCGATCACCGCGCCGGTCATCTCGTAGAGCCATTCCAGCTCGCGCTTCACCTGCAGCGCGAGTTCGCGCGTCGGCGCGATGACGAGGGCGAGCGGCGCGCCGGCATTGCCGAAGCGCTCCCTGCCCTCAAGCAGCGTCGGGGCCAGCGCCAGTCCGAAGGCGACGGTCTTGCCGGAGCCGGTCTGAGCCGAAACCAGCGCGTCGGATGCCGCAAGGCCGGGATCGAGCATCGCCTGCTGCACCGGGGTGAGTTCGGCGTAACCGCGCTTCTGCAACGCCTTGGCGATCGCCGGAACGACGCCGTTGAATTCTGTCATGGGTTCGATCTTTCGGAACTGTCAGGCGCGAACTGCGCCATGGCCGGAGCCAGCCGGCGGGATATTTGCGCCGTTCCTAGCCGCTCCCGCGGCGATTGTCAAAGCGTGCGGCTTCGCCACAGCCAGGCATCGATATGGCTTGTACGGCCGCGCAGCTCTGTTTCCAGCGGACCCTCGATCTGGCCCGATTGAAGGAGCACGCTGTCCTCGCCTGCGGCGGCAACGATTTCGGCGCTGAGCGCCAGCTCGACGCCGTGACGCGCGGCCACTTCCATCAGGCGGCTGCCGACATTGACCGTGTCGCCCGCCGCCGTGATCTGCTGCCGGTCGCCGGTGCCGAGCCGCGAGGCGACGATCGGCCCGCAATGGGCGCCGACCTTGAAGCCGATCTTCTTCTCGGCGAATCCGGCATGAACCGCAAGCCAGGCCCGCGTGCGGTCGCAGAGGCGGACCGCACAGGCGACAGCACGGGCTGCATCGTCGTCGGCGGGCTCCGGCAGGCCGAACAGGATCATCGCGCCGTCACCCATGAAGCTGGTGATGGCGCCGCCGTGAGCGCGTGCCTCCTCGTCGATCAGCTCGAAGAAACCGCTCAGAACCTCGCTGACCTTCACCGGTCCGAGATCTTCGCTGAGGCCTGTAAAGCCCGAGAGGTCGATGAAGACCACGGCGGCGTCCTGGCGCACCGGCTTGGCAAGGAAATCCGGGTTGTGCGCCAGCCACTCTCCGAGGCCAGGCGCCTCGATGCGCTGGAGCAGCGCGCTCTGAGCCGCGAAATGGCGTGCGCGGCCGCGGTCGAGCCAAAGCTCGGCTGCCCCGAAGATCAGCGCCGGCGGCAATGCAGCCGCGATCGGCAGTGCTGCGCTCAGCCAATAGCCATGTGCAAAGGCCGACAGGTTGAGCATCGCCCAGACGATGAGCGTCAGTACGATGACGACATAGCCGGCGGCACTACGCCGCCATGCAATCAGCGAAACGAGCAGGACGGACAGCCCGACAGCGATGCCGGCGTCGATCAGCCGTATCCTGTGGTCCCGCACCATGCCGTCGCCGGCGATGAGATGGGTGATCGCCGTCGACATCACCTCCACACCTGGCATGACGGGATCGAACGGCGTCGGGAAGACATCGCCGCCGCCGGTCACGGTGGAGCCGATGACGACAACACGGCCCGAAACGGCATCCGCCGGCAGCTTGCCAGCCAGCGCATCGGCGGCGCTGAAGGTGGCGATGCTCCCATGTCCACCATAGAAAGTCACCGGCAGGCGCAGGCCGATATCTGTGGGAATGCGCAGGTTCCCCAGCATGATGGCACCGGGTTCGATCGCGGGATCGACACCGAGCGCCACCGAAGCGGCGCGCAGCGGAAAAGCTGGATCCAGCCGGTCGGCGGCGCGCGATATCAGCGGAATGAAGCGCGGTGTGCCGGTCTGGTCGGTTGCGACATTGACGACGCCGACTGCCGCCGCCTCGGCAAAACGCGGAAGCGGCAAGAGAAGATGATTTGCCTCGGGAATGGCGGCAAGCGGATCACCGGCCGCATCTGTGACCTGCTGGCTGCTTCGGGCAAAGGTGGCCGCTGCTGCAATCACGGAAGGCCCTTCGCGGAGGACGGAGGCGAGCGCGGCATCACCCTCCTCCGGCCCAGGATCAACGAGCAGGATGTCGAGCGCCACGGCTTTCGGCTTCAGCGCGTTGATCGCGCTGACGAGCCGCGCAAGCGTCGCCCGGTCGAGCGGATAGCCGTGGGCTACGGCGGTGCGGTCGTCGATCGCGACGATCGAGACGATAGGCGGCGGCGCTTTCGCCCCGACGACGACGCTGCGGATGTCGGTGAGCGAAGCTTCCATCCGGTCGAGAAGGCCGATTCGCGCATCGAGATTGAGATAGCCGAGCGCAGCCCCCCAAAGGCCGGCGAGCAGCAGCATGATCGTCGTCAGCAGGCGATGATTCATGGATTTATTGGCCCAGGCGGGCAAGAAGGGCGGCCGCACGCGTCGCCGGCCAGCGGCGCACGACAAGCGGCTCGGTTCCACCGCTGACATCGACGCCCTCGCCCGGCGACAGCACTACCGGCGCACCGGCCGGACGGCGGACGGCGACGCTGCCTCTGACGACCAGCACCGAGGTCTTGCCGCTTGCAACATCGACAGCCCATTGCGTGCCGCGCACCGCGGCGATCGCCTGCGGCGTCACGACCTGGAAACCGCCCGCGTGCTGGCTGCTGTCGACATCGACGAGGACGGCCTTGCTGCGCAGCGACAGGGAATCCGGGCTGCCGTCGCGATTGCGATCGCTGAGGCGGAAGGACGCGCCGGCTTCCGCGGTCACTTTGACGCCGCCCGGGCAAGTGAGGACCTGACGGGAGCTGGCATCGCGCGATACCAAGCAGCCGGCGGACTGAGCAAAGGCGGTCCCATAGGGAAACAGCCCGACCGCGAGTGCGGCAGTAAATAGACTGCGAAGCATCTTAGTCATGGAAAGCCCCTTTGACTGTGCGGAGCAGCTTTTACGAAAGTGTCCGCCAACCGTCTTCTTCCATTTGGGGCATGATAGCTGAATTCAGATATTTCCCCATGCGAAAAAACTGCCCCAAGCCCTCAGCGGCTGGCGATGGTTTCGGGCGCCGGTCCGGCGTAGCGCGCTCGCGGCCGGATCAACTGTCCGCTTTCGATCTGCTCCATCGCATGCGCCAGCCAGCCCGTCGTGCGGGCAAGCGAAAAGACGATGATCGGCGCCTCCCTGGGAAGATCGAAGGCGGAGGCCATCGCGGCAAGCGCGAAATCGATGTTGACCTTCTCGCCGACCATCGCCTCGCCGGCGTCCCGGAGTTCGGTGAATTTCGCTGGCAGAGGGAAATGCGACAGCAGCGTCAAGGCCCTGACATCGCCGTCGGGATAGAGCGGATGGCCGAAGGCCGAAAGGGAGTTGCCCTGTGCAAGCGTGCGGCGGATCGCTTGCTCCGCCCCGACGCCAGCCGTCGCCTCGATCAATGCGTCGACACCCTGCCAGGCGGCGCCGTGCAACGGTCCTGTCAGGGTCGAAAGGCCGGAAAGCACCGAGGCCGAAAGGGCAGCACCCGCCGATGCCGTCACCCGCGCAGCGAAGGTCGAGGCATTCAGTTCGTGATCGGCAAGCAGCACCAAAGCGCAGCGCAGGCAATCGGCCGCCTGCGGCCGCTGCCAGCTTGCCGCAAGCCTGACATGCAGCGGCTGGTCGGAGGGCCCGGGAGCCAATGCATCGGCGACCGTGGACAGAACATCATGCGCGTCGCGCCGAAGTGCTGCCTGCGATCGGCCGAGCGATGGTAGATCCGCCGTCACCCGCCCGGCCAGCGCCAGAAAGGCCGCCTGAAGCGATGGAGGGGCATATTTGCCGGCGCTGTCCGAGGAAGCTGCTGCCGCCCCGTTCCAGAGCAAGGCGGCCGTCTGTTCCAGCGTCGCCGCCGCAGCAAAATCGGCAGCATCCTGTCCGCGATAGAACAGACGCCCGCGGATGATGGTCGAGATCGCCGATGAGAGAACCGGGTCACCCCAGCGGATCGTCTCGGCGGCGACGGTCTCGGCCTTGCGGCGACCGGCATGGCGCTCGGCCAGCCGCTGCACGTCGGCCGCCTGGTAAAGGCTGCGGCGTGGATCGGCGGGATCGGGCTTGGCACGAATGCGCCCACGGCTGACATTGGCGTAGAGCGTCTGCGGCTTGGTCTTCAGCGCCCGCAGCGCCTCCTCGGCGGTCAGCCACGACATCGGTGCCTCATATTGATCAATTGCATCAAGATTGACGTCAACAAGGCTAGATCGGATCATCCCTCTCGTAAAGGAGAAAACATCATGAAAAACGGCTTGGAAGACGTCATTGCCGCCGAAACGCAGCTTTCGGATGTCGATGGCGAAGCGGGACGGCTGATCATCCGCGGCATATCGCTGGATCAACTGGTCGCGGGCAGCAGCTATGAGGGCGTCGCCGCATTGTTGCTCGACGGGCTGGTAGAGCGAAGCTTTGACGAAACGCAGCTGCGCGAATGGCTGGCGAAGGCGCGAACAAGGGTTTTCGATCACATCAGGACGGCCGATCCTTCGCTGCTTACTCTGCCGCCCGTCGATGCGATGCGGGCGCTGATCGCCCGCTTGCCGGACGGCGAAGATTTCGACACCGCCCTCGCCCTTCTGGCCGCACCGGCGGTCTTCCTGCCGGCGATCCTGCGCCTTCAGTGCTGCGAACAGCCGATCGAACCCAACGCCTCGCTGTCACAGGCAGCCGATATCCTGCGCATGTTGACCGGAAACGCGCCGAGCAAGGAGCAGACGGCAGCCCTCGATGCCTATCTCGTGACGATTTCGGATCACGGTCTCAACGCCTCGACTTTCGCATCACGCGTCATCGCCTCGACCCAGGCAGGCCTCACCTCCTCCGTGCTGGCGGCGCTGAGCGCGCTGAAGGGACCGCTGCATGGCGGCGCGCCCGGTCCGGTGCTCGACATGCTGGATGCGATCGGAACGGCGGAGAATGCCGGCCAATGGCTCGGCGAAGCGCTCGATCGCGGCGAAAGGCTGATGGGTTTCGGCCACCGCATCTACCGCGTCCGCGATCCGCGCGCCGATGCGCTGAAAGGCGTACTGAAGCCATTGATCGCAACCGGCCAGGTGGACAGCGCTCGCGGCGCACTGGCCGAGGCGGTAGAGGCCGCTGCATTGGCAGTTTTGAAAGTCCGCAAGCCGAACCGGCTGCTCGACGTCAACGTCGAGTTCTACACCGCTCTGCTGCTCGAGGCACTCGGCTTCCCGCGTGAGGCTTTCACCGGCGTCTTTGCGATCGGCCGAACGGTCGGATGGCTGGCGCACGCCCGCGAGCAGGCTCTCGAGGGCCGGCTGATCCGCCCGCGCTCGGTCTATATCGGCCCATTGCCGGCCGCTGCCTGAAGCTTGAATTCGGCGGCGGGAAACTCCCGTTGCCGATCGTCAACCGCCGACGAAGGCGGCAAGTTTGTCGAGCGTCAAACGGCAGCCTTCCTCATTGTCTTCGAGCCGAATGCCGGAGGGGATGTCTTCGCAGACCATCGTTACAACGGTGCCGCCATCGACAGGCAACAATGTCGTCGTAAGGGTCATTTCGCCGGAAAAGCTCTCGTCCTCGGAATCGAAAACCGTGACCCAGACGATCTGCTGGTCGGGGACGAGCCTTGCGAAGCGGCCTTCGAACCGGTCCGTCTTCTCCGAGGTCTTGCCGAGTTGCGAAGTTTCGTCATCGGGATAGACGAGCGACATGCTGAAGGCGCCGCCTTCCCAGCCTTCGAAGGCGTGGACGATGCCCGTCATCGAGCCGGGCGGAAGCCAGGTCGCGACGGCCTCCGCATCGAGAAAGGCACGGTAGATGCGCTCTGGCGGCGCCGCAATGAGGCATGAAACGGTCGTGCTGCGTCCTGTCGTCATGCCGGTGAGATAGCGCAAATACCAGCCTTATCCAGACCGCGCGAAGCTGCGCGATCTGGCCTTGGCAGTGGTCAGACGAGACGGCTCTGTTCCGTTGCTGCTTCGATGAAGCTTGCAAACAGCGGATGCGGGTCGAGTGGACGGCTCTTCAGTTCCGGGTGGTACTGTACGCCGATGAACCAGGGATGATCGGGATATTCGATCGTCTCCGGCAGCACGCCGTCCGGCGACATGCCGGAGAAGACGAGGCCGCAGTTTTCCAGCCGGTCCTTGTAATCGACATTGACTTCATAGCGATGGCGATGGCGCTCGGAAATATCGGTGGAACCGTAGATCTCCGAGATCTTCGTACCCTTCTTCAGCGCCGCCTTGTAGGCGCCGAGGCGCATCGTGCCGCCGAGATCGCCGGCTGCCGTGCGCTTCTCCAGCGCGTTGCCCTTGATCCACTCGGTCATCAGGCCGACCACCGGCTCCTTCGTCGGGCCGAATTCGGTCGATGATGCGGCCTCGACGTCGGCCAGGTTGCGGGCCGCTTCGATCACGGCCATCTGCATGCCGAAGCAGATGCCGAAATACGGCACCTTGCGCTCGCGGGCAAAACGGGCCGCAAGGATTTTGCCTTCGGAGCCGCGTTCGCCGAAGCCGCCTGGCACGAGAATGCCATGGACCTTTTCCAGATAGGGTGCGGGATCTTCCTTTTCGAAGATCTCCGACTCGATCCATTCGAGCTTGACCTTGACGCGATTGGCGATGCCGCCGTGGTGCAGCGCTTCGATCAGCGACTTATAAGCATCCTTCAGGCCGGTATATTTGCCGACGATCGCGATCATCACCTCGCCTTCCGGCGTGCGGATGCGGTTGCAGACCTCTTCCCACTGTTCCAGGCGCGGCTTCGGCGCCGGCTCGATGCCGAAGGCAGCCAGCACTTCGCCGTCGAGGCCTTCCTTGTGGTAGGCCATTGGCACGTCGTAGATGTTGGCGACGTCGAGCGCCTGAATGACGGCGGACGGGCGCACGTTGCAGAACAGCGACAGCTTGCGGCGCTCGGCTTCCGGAATTTCGCGGTCGGCGCGCACCAGCAGGATGTCGGGGTGGATGCCGAGCGCCTGCAGTTCCTTGACGGAATGCTGCGTCGGCTTGGTCTTCAGCTCGCCGGCAGCCGGAATATAGGGCATCAGCGTCAGGTGGACATAGACGGCGGTGCCGCGCGGCAGGTCGTTGCCGAGCTGGCGGATCGCTTCCATGAAGGGCATCGCCTCGATATCGCCGACCGTGCCGCCGATCTCGCAGATGACGAAATCGTAGTCGTCATTGCCCTCGATGACGAAATCCTTGATCTCGTTGGTGACGTGCGGAATGACCTGAACCGTCGCGCCGAGATAGTCGCCGCGCCGCTCCTTGTCGATGATGTTCTTGTAGATGCGGCCGGTGGTGATGTTGTCGGTCTTGGTCGCCGAACGCCCTGTGAAGCGTTCGTAGTGGCCGAGATCGAGATCGGTTTCCGCGCCGTCGTCGGTGACGAAGACTTCGCCGTGCTGGGTCGGGCTCATCGTGCCCGGGTCCACGTTCAGATAGGGGTCGAGCTTGCGAAGCCGCACCCGATATCCACGGGCCTGCAGCAACGCTCCGAGAGCCGCGGCCGCGATTCCTTTTCCGAGGGAAGAAACCACGCCGCCAGTGATGAATACGTATCGCGCCATGGGATTCACCGGATACCTTTTCAAAAACGATTCCACCAGCCCAAAAATTCTTTTCCAGAACTTTCGGAGCGTGCCGCGGGAATCTGAACAAAAGAAAACCGGCAGACCCGAGGGCCTGCCGGCGGTTTATGTCGTTGCCCGGTTTACTGTCCCGTCGGGACGCCGGAGGGCTGAGCCGGTGCCGGTGTGGCCGGAGCAGCGGGCGTTGCCGGAGCAGTGGCCGACGGAGCTGCCGGGGCAGTCGCCGCAGGTGCGCTGGCAGCCGGTGCCTGAGTTGCAGGCGCAGGCGCTGCGGGAGCCTGGGCGGCCGGTGCCGGAGCAGCAGCGCCGCCGTTCGGAACGCCGTTGCCGGCCGGCTGGGTTGCCGGAGCCTGCGCGCCGCCGCCGAGCGAATCGAGAATGCCGCTGCCCTGGCCGCTCGTCGCCGGAATGCGGTCGAGAATGTCGGTCGGACGGCGTTCATATCGCGTCAGTATGCCGAGGCCGAGCGAAGTGAGGAAGAACAGGGTCGCCAGGATCGCGGTCGTGCGCGTCAGCGCATTGGCCGTGCCGCGGGCCGACATGAAGCCCGATCCGCCGCCGATGCCGAGGCCGCCGCCTTCCGAGCGCTGGATGAGCACGACGCCGACGAGGGCGAGCACGATCATGAGATGGATGACAATCAATACTGTCTGCATGGGTCCAGTCCTGCCCGCCTGGAGACGGACATAAGTAAGAATTCTGGCGGGTCTTTACATGAGGCTTTCGCCTATTCCAAGCCCTTCGGCCAGGAATAAACCCAGGAATAAACAATGCATCAGGCGAGCAGCGCCTCATAGGCCCGGTAGATGGCGAGGAAGTCGGCGGCTTTCAAGCTCGCCCCGCCGATCAGCGCTCCGTCGACATTGGCGATGCCGAGCAGCTCTACGGCATTGGCGGGCTTGACCGAGCCGCCGTAGAGAAGGCGCATCTTGCGGCCTTCATCGCCGAAGCGGGCGACGAGTTCCGCGCGCATGAAGGCGTGGGCCTTTTCGACATCAGCCGATGTCGGCGTCACACCGGTGCCGATCGCCCAGATCGGCTCATAGGCGATAACAGTGTTCTCGGCAGTCGCGGTATCCGGAACCGAGGCGGAAAGCTGGCGCTTGATGACGTCGAGCTCCTGCCCGGCGCGGCGTTCGTCGGCCGTCTCGCCGATGCAGATGATCGCCGTGAGCTCGGCGGCGAAAGCAGCCTCCGCCTTGGCGCGGACCAGATGGTCCGTCTCGGCATGGTCGGTGCGGCGCTCGGAATGGCCGACGATCACATAGGTGCCGAAGCTGTCGGCGATCATCTCGGCCGAGATATCGCCGGTATGCGCGCCTGACGGCTTCTGGTGGCAGTCCTGTGCGCCGATCGCAAGCGGGCTTTCGGTGCAGAGCGCGGTTGCCACATAGAGCAGCGTCGTCGGCGGGCAGATCAGCGCCTCGACCTTGCCGGAGAGCGGCGGTCGAACGCCCTCGGCGATCGCCTTGATCTGATCGAGCGAGGCACGCGTGCCGTTCATTTTCCAATTTCCCGCCACCAGCGGGCGCACGTCAGGTGTCATGCCGGCCTTCCTAACTTCATATCCTCGGCCGCATTATCAAAAGCTTGCGGCAATGAAAAGCATCATGCCCTTGACGTAACGGGAATCTCTGCGATCTCGCGCATTTTTCTGCCGAAATCGCCGTCAGCGGGCAAGAATCCAGTTCAACACCCTGCGCCAGTCGATCATCCGGATCGGCGTTCCATGGTTTCCGGTCTGAAACAGTGTGAAGCGCGTTGGGTATTTCGCCTTGTGCAGGGTCTCGAACAGCGCCTGCTGGTCGCTGGCGGCATAGACAGGATCACGGCTGCCATGCGCAAACCAGAGCGGCAGCTTCGCCTTGTAAAAGGCGCTCCTGGTGAAATCGGGATCGGTGACCCCGCTCATGACAAGCATGCCCTTCAGCCGCTTGGCGCTGTCGCCGTCACGCGCAACGCCCCAGCAGATCTGGCTGCCCATGGAGGCGCAGGCAAGAATGATCGGCCGGCCGGGCGATTGCGCGCTCGCATAGCGGATGAGGCCTTCGATCGCAGCAACGCCGTTGCTGTCGAAGCTCCTGACCGTCGGCGAATAATAGACGCCACCATTGCCGGCGACGAGGTTCTTCAGCCGGTTGAAGTTTCCGCCGAAGCTGTAGTCATTGGCGCCGAGCCGGCGGTCGCCGTCGCGGCCGTGGATGAAGATCACCGTGAACGCGGCATTCTGAACAGGTCCCACCCTGGTGACATCGAGCCTGATGCCGTCGAGCGAGAGGGTTTCGTCGGTCTGGGCTTTGCGGATGCCGAGCGCAACATATTTCTGCTGCGCCCGCTTCTCCGGGATCTGGTCGCGGCCGTTGATATCGCGCATCTCGTCATAGTCGATCACCTCGAAAGCGCCGTCGTCGCTTGTCTGCAGCACGGTCTGTTTCGAGAAGAGATCGTCCTTGAACGGCGGCAGCGCATCGGCCGCCCGCGCCGGTCCGCCGGCCGAAAGGAGAGCTGCGGACAGCAAAAAGGCCGCAATTATCGATATAACAGTGCAATGACTTGTGGACATTCGCATGCGGATGGTTTCCTGAAGCCTGCCGCCGCTTGCCATTCCGCGCCCGGCAACGCAAATCATTTCTGAAAAGCCCGCCAAATGAGGCGGTGTCGCGTATAGAGGTGCTTTCTGGCAGAATCTGCCTGATTCGCAAACGTGACGTGAAATGCGGTGATTTTGGGCCGGCGGCGCCAGCTCAAGACAGGATGAAGATCTGAACGGCTCCATGGACGACAGCAACGACCTTTTTTCCGGAATGCCCCTTTCTGAAAAACGCGAGGAGGCACAGAAGCCCGTCGCCGCGGCCGAACGCGCGCCGGCGGCTGCCCCGCCCGTTTCTCCCCGCCCTGCGCCCGCCGCCTCGAATGCGGATGACTACGGCGCCTCGTCGATCCGCGTCCTCGAAGGACTTGAGCCGGTGCGCATGCGCCCCGGCATGTATATCGGCGGCACTGACGAAAAGGCGTTGCATCACCTCTTCGCCGAAGTCATCGACAATGCGATGGACGAGGCCGTCGCCGGACACGCCAATTTCATCGAGGTGCATCTCGATCTGCAGGGCTATCTCAGCGTTACCGACAACGGCCGCGGTATCCCGGTCGAAAACCACCCGCAGGTGCCGGGCAAGTCGACCCTCGAAGTCATCATGACCAAGCTGCATGCCGGCGGCAAATTCGACGGCAAGGCCTACGAGACCTCGGGCGGTCTGCACGGCGTCGGAGTCTCCGTCGTCAATGCGCTTTCCGACTTCCTCGAAGTCGAGGTGGCGCGAAACCGCAAGCTCTACCGCCAGCGTTTCTCCCGCGGCCTGCCGCAGGGCGGGCTCGAAGAGCTGGGCGACGTCCACAATCGCCGCGGCACCCGCGTGCGCTTCCATCCCGATCCCCAGATATTTGGGGAGCACATGAAGTTCGACGCCGCCCGCGTCTTCCGCATGGCGCGCTCCAAGGCCTATCTCTTCGGCGGCGTCGAGATCCGCTGGAGCTGCGAGCCGGGCGTGCTGCCGGAAGGGTCCGAAGTGCCGGATAAGGCGGTCTTCCACTTCCCTGGCGGCCTGAAGGACTATCTCCAGGCGACGATGGGCAAGGAGTTCACCGTCACCCGCGAAATCTTCGCCGGCAAGACGGAAAAGACCAGCGGCCACGGCTCGATGGAATGGGCGATCACCTGGTATGGCGGCGATCCGCAGGTGCATTCCTATTGCAACACCATCCCGACCCCCGAGGGCGGCACGCATGAGGCCGGCCTTCGCATCGCGCTGACCAAGGGTCTGAAAGCCTATGCCGAGCTGACGCAGAACAAGCGCGCCGCGCAGATCACCACCGACGACGTAATGATCTCGGCCGTCGGCATGCTGTCGATCTTCATCCGCGAGCCGGAATTCGTCGGCCAGACCAAGGACAAGCTGGCGACCGTCGAGGCCCAGCGCATCGTCGAGAACGCGCTTCGCGATCCCTTCGATCATTATCTCGCCGACAACCCGAACGAGGCGGCCAAGCTGCTCGACTGGGTGATCGAGCGCGCCGAGGAGCGGCTGCGCCGCCGCAAGGAAAAGGAAGTCAACCGCAAGACGGCGGTGCGCAAGCTGCGCCTGCCCGGCAAGCTCGCCGACTGCTCGCAGAACACCGCCGAAGGCGCCGAACTCTTCATCGTCGAGGGTGATTCGGCAGGTGGCTCGGCCAAGCAGGCGCGCAACCGCGCCAATCAGGCGATCCTGCCGCTGCGCGGCAAGATCCTCAACGTCGCCAGCGCCGGCCGCGAGAAGTTCGGCGCCAACCAGCAGCTCGCCGATCTCATCCAGGCGCTCGGCTGCGGCACACGGTCGAAATACCGCGACGAAGACCTGCGCTACGAACGCATCATCGTCATGACCGATGCCGACGTCGATGGCGCCCATATCGCCTCGCTGCTGATCACCTTCTTCTATCAGGAGATGCCGGAACTGGTGCGCGGCGGCCATCTCTTCCTCGCCGTGCCGCCGCTCTACAAGATCACGCAAGGGGCGAAATCCGCCTATGCCCGCGACGACAATCATCGCGCCGAGCTGATGCAGACGGAATTCAAGGGCAAGGCCAAGGTCGAGATCAGCCGCTTCAAAGGTCTCGGCGAGATGATGCCCGCCCAGCTCAAGGAAACCACCATGGATCCGTCCAAGCGCACCCTGCTCCGGGTGCTGATCGACGAGGTGGATTTCGAGGGCACCCGCAGCGCCGTCGATGATCTGATGGGCACCAAGCCGGAAGCCCGTTTCCGCTTCATTCAGGAGCGCGCCGCCTTCGCCGAAAACCTCGATATTTAAAGCATATGCGGCGCCGAACGGTCGGATAGATACCATTCGGCGCGTCGCACTTAAGCATTTTCGATTTCACGGAACTGACGAAGAACCGTAACAACTCCGTCAAACAACCGGCGCATGAAGCGGTCGGCGCACGGCCTCCCTTGGGAAGAGCGGCTGCGCCGGTTCGAACCGTTTTCAACCCTTGCCGGATATTTGCCATGACCAAGCGTTTTGCCGCGACTGCCGCTTTCGTTCTTTTGTCCAGCACCGTCACCGCCAGCGCTACAGATATCGGCGCCACCTTCGAAACCGCCTGCCCTTTCGGCGATTGCGCCGCCGGCATTTCGCTCTCCTATCTCGGTGAATTCATTATACCCACCGGCCAGATGGAACACGGCGTCGAATTCGGCGGCATTTCCGGCCTCGATTTCGATGCCGCCACCGGGCACTATATCGCCCTCAGCGACGATCGCTCGGACAAGGCCCCGGCCCGCTTCTATGAACTGGACATCGATGTCGATGCGTCCGGCCTCAAGGGTGTTTCCGTCGTCAAGCACGTGACGCTGAAGGACCAAGAATAGCGAGCCTTTCGCTGCCAAGACCGTCGATCCGGAATCGATCCGTTTCGGCAAGGACGGCATCTATTGGGGCAGCGAGGGCGACGCCAAGGTGCTGTTGCCGCCCTTCGTCCGCGTCACCGCGCCGGATGGGTCGTTCGTGCGTGAATTCAAGCTGCCGGAAGGTTTTGCTCCGACCGTCGACAAGTCGACCGGCATCCGCGACAACCTCGCTTTCGAGGATCTCGCTGTCGCGCCTTCGGGCGACGTCTTCCTCGGCGTCGAAGCCGCCCTCTATCAGGATGGCCCGAAGCCGTCGCTGACGACGGGCAGCCTGTCGCGCATCATCCGCTATGACGGCGCAACCGGCGAGCCGAAGGCGCAGTATGTCTACCCTGTCTCGCCAATCCCGCAGGCAGCCCCCAAGGCCGACGGCGGCAATGACAACGGCATGTCGGAAATGCTTGCTCTCGACGATCAGCGCCTGCTCGCCGTCGAGCGCAGCTATGCCGAAGGCTTCGGCAATAACATCAAGATCATGATGATGGATCTCGCCGACGCGACCGACATATCCGCCATCGCCTCGCTCGCCAAGAACGACCAGCGCGTCGTCCCCGTCCGCAAGAGCCAGGTCCTCGATCTCCGTGCGATCGGTCTCGTCCCCGACAATATCGAGGCCATGTCGCTCGGCAAGGGCAAGGACGGCACCGACGTTCTCATCCTTGGCTCCGACAACAATTTCTCGGTCGCTCAGAAGACGCAGTTTTACGCCTTCAAGCTTCTGCGCCGTCCGCAGCAGTAAGATGCTCCGTCTGACGGACGGATAGCGACGCTTTGTATACGCTTTCACGCCACGCACCTTGAAACCGCCCGGATCATGGCCCATAACCAGAGTATAAAAAGAAGAGGCGCGCGTGGGTGTGTTCGATCGTCAGAAAACCAATCATGAACCGCGATGGCTGGGGTCGTCAGCGCAAACGCGCACGCCGCTGATTCCATCCATCTCGGCGGCGCGCTGGCTGCTGGTGCTGATCGTCGCGGCCGGCGTTTATTTCTTCTACGGCTTCCTCGTGCCGGTGCTCGCCGCCCTCGTCATCGGCTTTGCCAGCTGGCCGCTCTACCGCAAGCTTCTCGCCCGCGTCGGCGGCAATACGACGATCGCCGCGACCATCGCCATCGTCATGATCGTCACCTTTCTGGTCATTCCGATCGGGCTTGCGGTCACCTATACGACCGGCGAAGTGCGCACCTGGCTCGCCTGGGCGATCCATGCCAACCGCGCCGGCGCGCCGACGCCCGACTGGATCGTCGCGCTTCCCTTTGCCGGCCCCTATCTCGATGATCTCTGGACAAAATATATCGGTAGCCCCGGCGCGCTGGGTGAACTCATCCAGGCGGTCAGCGGCGCCCATATCGGCAATATCTATCGCGCCGTGCTGGCGGCCGGCGGCGGCGCCTTCCATCTGTTGCTGACGCTGCTCTTCATGCTGATCGCGCTGTTCTTCGTCTATCGCGACGGTTTTTCCTTCTCCAAGCAGATCGATATGCTCGGCGAGCGCATCCTGCCGAACCGCTGGGAGCGCATTTCCCGCGTCGTGCCGGCGACGATCAGCTCCACCGTCATGGGCATGACGCTGATCGCGATCGGCGAAGGCATCGTGCTTGGCGTGGCCTATTGGATCGCCGGCGTTCCCTCGCCGGTCACGCTCGGCGTGCTCACCGGCGTCATGGCGCTGATACCCGGCGGTGCGCCGCTCTCCTTCACGCTGGTTTCCGTCTATCTCCTGGCGAGCGGCTCGCATGTCGCCGGCGTCGGCCTCTTCGTCTGGGGCACTGTCGAGCTCTTCATCGTCGACAAGACGCTGAGGCCGAAACTCGTCGGCGGCCCAATCAAGCTGCCCTTCCTGCCGACCTTCTTCGGCCTCGTCGGCGGCGTGAAGACGATGGGCTTCCTCGGCCTCTTCATCGGTCCCGTGCTGATGGCACTGATCGTCGCCATCTGGCGTGAATGGATCCACGAGGCGCGCAATGCCGAAAAGATCGAAACAGGCCCGCAAGTCCTCATCGACGAGCAGGCGCCGCCCCCGTCGAAACCGATTCCCCGGGTCGCCGAAGGCTGAGCCGCCTTCGCCGAGCGCTATCCCAGCCGCTTTTCCATGAACAGGCTGAGCGGGTCCGGCAGATAGCTGCCGAAAGCTTCGATGTCCCGATATCCGTATTTGCGGTACAGCGCGATCGCCTCGGGCTGATAGATGCCGGTTTCGAGCCGGATCGCCGTCAGCTGTTTTTCCCTCGCGATCGTCTCCAGCGCATTCATCAGTCCGCTGGCGATCCTCAGTCCCCTCGCCCCGGGATCGACGAACATACGTTTGATCTCCGCCGTGCCGTCGCCTGCCTCGACCAGCGCAGCGCATCCGACGATCGCACCGTCGTTGCGGGCGACGAAGAAGCTCACCGAAGGCTTCTCCAGCGATGAGAGATCGACCAGATGGTTGCTTTCGGCGGGATAGAGCGATTGCGCATAGGCATCGGACAGATCGAGAAGGCGAATGACGCCGTCCTGGCGCGGCGGCTCCTGGGCGATGGTGACGGACATGCTGATTCCCGGTGTTTGCAAGAGGCGCAATTTTTCCCCGACATGACGAAGAGTTAATGTCTCCGCCTTGTTTCGGTTGGAATTGCGCCGTCTAAGGCGATGTCAGGTTCAATAAGCAAGGAAACAGAATATGCAAGCGGTGCTCATCGCGATGACCATTCTCGGTTGCGACGATTCCGTTACCCAATGCAATTATGTCGCGACGGTCGACAAGCGCTGGGAAAGTGTTGCCGCTTGCGATGCCGAGGCCGAACGCCGGCTGAAAACCTATGCCAATGTCAGCTACCCCTCGGTCATCGCGGTTTGCGAGGCGCCGAAAGCGCTTGCCGCCGCCGAGCCGCCGAAGCCTGCGTCCTTGCCCGCAGCGGGAACTGCTCCCGAGCCTGCCGAAGAGCCGGTGGGAAGATTGGCCGGCTTCGCTGAAAACATCGCCGGCCAGGTCCGCGCGCATCTTCCATCCGGCCGCGACGTCAAAGAAACCCTATCGAAGCCCGTGCACTTCGTATCGACCAGCTATTCCTGGGTGGTGACGCGGCTGAACGATTAGGCCGCAGCAAGCGCCGCATAGACGCGGGCCGATTGCCGCTGTTCGGCGACGCCAAGCTTTTCCACCATATCGAGCAATTCGCCGATCGCACCATGTGCACCATCGTGATGGCGGAATTTTTCGAGGAGGCGGCCGCAGATATTGCCGAGCACGCTGTCCGGCGCTTTCCTGGCGGCGTCGCGCCAGAGCAGCGTCGCCTCGACGAAGATGACGCTGATGTCCCGCGGCAGGCCGGCGGATTCATAGAGCGCGCGCACCGCATGCATGCGTCCGGTCGCGAGAATCGAGCGCACCCGGCGCTCGCCGCAACCCGTCAGGTCGACGATCGCAGCCGCGAAGAAATCCACCTTCCCGGCGCAGAGCGCATGCATCAGGAAGGACGGCGTCAGCCGGCCGTTGAGGCGCAGATGCTCGACGAGATCGGGTATTTCGCGCGGCGCGATGTCGCCGGCGATCGAAACGATGGCAGCCTCGGTCGCCTCGCGGCTGATGCGCTGGAGCCGCTGCAGGCCGATCGCGGCCTGCGCCAGTGGCAAACCGACCAGCGCATTGCTGACATGCTGGGTCAGCAACTGGCGGGCATCGGCCGGAAGATCGCTGCGGTCGAGCAGCAGGTTGCGGATGTCGCAGCTGTCGCCGAGCCGTTCGGCGATGCGTTTCAGCGATTGGCTGGAGATAGCCGCACCGTCGTTTTCGAGCAGGCAGAGCAATTCCTCTTCGTCACCGACCTCCGCAAGAGCGGCGGAGACCGGGCGCGTGACATGGGCTCGAGCTGCGATCAGCATGCGGGTGGCGCCATTGCCGCGCGCGGCGAGATCGACAAGATCGGCATCGCTCAAAAGCGGCGAACAGGTGACGGCATGGCAGGCGACCTCGGGCTGGTCCTCGGCGAGCGAAAGCACGAGGCTGCGCGGCGCGTCCGGCGACCAGGCGATCGCTTCTGCGAGCGCAAGCCGCACGCGCGGCGACGGGTCGTCGAGCAGGAAGGTCATCGCCATCTCGGCCGCCTTCTTTTCATCGCTGGACATGTCGGACTGCAGATAGGCTCGCCCGAGTGCATTGGCTGCCCGAGCCCGGTCGCCGGTCTTGGCGGTTTCGATCCAACGAAGGAAAGCTTCTACGATCACGCGACGCCCCAGCACTTGAACGCGATTCCTTCGCGTTCCTTTCATTGCTGTGACCGTAGCGGCAAAAGGTTTAAGATTGGTTCACCATATTTCTTAAGCCTTTGTATGCCTTCTCAGACATCCACCTTTGGCATCTGCGGCCGGAACATCTCGAAGACATCGCTGCCTTCGCTGTAATCCATATACCCCATGCGCGCGACAGGCCGGGCGATCGACATGTCGAGCCGGCCGTCCCTGACGATCGCCTCGTCGATATGGATGCCGACCACCTCGCCGAAGACGATGACGTTTTCGGACGGCGTGCCGGAGAGTGTCTTCGGCTCGATGATCTCGGTGACCCTGCATTCGAGCACCGCAAAAGCCTCGCCGACATAGGGCGCGTCGATCAGTTCGGCCTGCTTCGGCGTCAGCCCGGCGAAGCCGAATTCGCTCTCGCCGTAGGGCAGCGCCGCCGAGGAGAGGTTCATCTTCTCGGCAAGATCGCGGCTGACGAAATTGCAGGTGAAAACGCCGGTCTCGGTCGCATTGCGCTGGCTGTCCTTGCGTCCGGCGGACGAAAACATCACCAGCTTCGGCCGGTCGGCAACGGCATTGAAGAAGGAATAGGGCGCAAGATTGATCGACCCGTCCCTGCCCTTGCTGCCGATCCAGCCGATCGGGCGCGGCGACACGATCGCCTTGAAGGGATCATGCGCGAGCCCGTGCCGGTTGCTGTCGGTGGTGTAGAACATCAGTCTTCTCCGCCGACCCAGGTGACGGTATCGGCAAGCTCCGGCCGCGGACGTTCGATCGCCGGAAATGTCGTCGAGCCGATATGGATGAAGCCCGCGACCTTTTCGCCCGCCTCGACGCCGAGCAGCGGATAGGCGCGCTCGTCATAGGCGAACCATTCCGTCAGCCAGTTGGCGACATAGCCGCTGGCATTGGCGGCGAGGATGACGTTGAGGCAAAGCGCCCCGGCCGACATCAACTGCTCCCATTCCGGGATCTTGATATGTGGACCTGCCTTGCTGACGACGGCGACGACGACGGGCGCGCGGGTGAAGCGGGTGCGCTCGACCTGGATCATCTTCTCGGACAGATCGGGCTTCGTCTCGAGCGCGAGCTTCAGAAGTTCCTCGCCGAGCTCGGCGCGCTGCTGTCCGCGAAAGACGATGAAACGCCAGGGCGCGATCTTGCCGTGATCGGGAACTCGCGAGGCAAGCCGCAGGATCTCCTCGATCTCGGCTTTCTCGGGGCCTGGTTCGCACATCTGGAAAGCGGGGATGGAGCGGCGCACCGCGAGGTAGTCGATCAGCTTGATATCGGATTTCATACGGGAGAAGCTTTCATTTTTATGCTGCTGCAAAGGGTGGGTCTTGAATTTGCCACCGCGTTGGTCTTGAAGTGGCCTTTGCGATTTCAGAAGTCAATCGGTTCACGAAACAGATGTTTGGCATTTCGCCTCTTGCACGCACCGGCCTCGCCATCGCCCTGATGGTCCTGATGCCCCTCGGCGCCGGCGCGCAGGATGCTTTCAAGGATTTCAAACAGCTCGATTCGACATCGAAGATGCCGAAGCTCAACGCCTTCATCGCGCCGGGCACTGCGTCGCAAGGCAACAAGCTGCGCGACGTCGCGATGGAAGCCAAGCTGACGGCCGATGGCACGCCGGTCGAGGATGGGCTTTCCTGGTACGTCTTCAGCCCGATCGCCGGCACGGACGGCAAGCTCCCGCTGATCGCCAGCGCCAAGGGCGGACCCGCCGCCTTCCAGCTTGCTCCCGGCGACTATTTCGTCAACGTCTCCTTCGGCCGCGCCGGCGTCACCAAGAAGCTGACCGTGCCTGCCGACGGCGAGGTCGACAAGCAGGTGATGGTGCTCGATGCCGGCGGTCTCCTGCTCAACGCCGTCTCCGGCACCGACTCCCGCATCCGCCCGGATCAGTTGAGTTTCTCGATCTATTCCTCGGAAGTGCGCGACGATGGCGAGCGCGGTCTCGTGGTGGCGGATGTCTCGCCGAACACCGTCGTACGCCTCAATGCCGGCACCTATCACATCGTTTCCGAATATGGCAGCGTCAACGCCGTCATCCGCGCCGATATCCAGGTCGAAGCCGGCAAGCTCACCGAGGCGACGATCCAGCACCGCGCCGCACAGGTCACCTTCAAGCTGGTCTCGGAGGCCGGGGGCGAAGCGATCGCCGATACCGCCTGGTCGATCCTGACGGCAGCCGGCGACAGTGTCGGCGAAAGCGTCAGCGCCTTTCCGACCATGGTTCTCGCCGAAGGCGAATATTCCGCCGTCGCCCGCAACAAAGACAAGATCTACCAGCGCGATTTCAAAGTGGTCGCCGGCAGGAATACCGATGTCGAGGTTCTGATGAAGGACCAGCAGCCGCAGCAGCCGGAAAGTGCGGCGCGCACGGTGCAGCAGGTGCCGGCCGGCACGCCGCCGCCGCCGGGTGTCCAGCCGGCCCCGGAAGCGCCGCTGCCCTCCTATGAAGAGCTCGCACCGCAAGGCGGCGACGGAGCCAGCCTGGATTGATTTTACCGCGCACGCGCCTAGGCCGCGTGAAAGATCGCGCCGATCGGCCGGCGCTTTAAGCGCCGGTTTCCATCATTAGCGAAGAGATACCTCGAAGAGCAGCCGGTCTCGGAATGCCGCGCCTTCATTTTCGACAGCGCCGAGGTTCGGCGCTGTCGTATTCCGGCTATTTTCAAGCCGCCTTGGCTTTCTTTGCTTCGGCCTTGCGGCGCACGTCCGGCGGTGTCGCCTCGACGGCTAGGCTCTCGACGGCGGCGTCGAGCCCCATCGAAACCTGGTCCTGGCTGCCGAGGCGGCGGATATTGACCGTGCGCTCCTCGGCCTCCTTCTTGCCGCAGACGATGATCACCGGCACCTTGGTCACCGAGTGCTCGCGGATCTTGTAGTTGATCTTCTCGTTGCGGAAGTCGGTCTCGACGTTGAGACCGGCATCACGCAGCGCCTCGGCCACCTCAAGCCCGTAGGCATCGGCTTCCGAGGTGATCGTCGCCACCACCACCTGCAGCGGCGAGACCCAGAGCGGCATGTGGCCGGCGAAGTTCTCGATCAGGATGCCGAGGAAGCGCTCCATCGAGCCGCAGATGGCGCGGTGGATCATTACCGGCTGCGTCTTTTCGGAGTTGCTGTCGATGTAGAAGGCGCCGAAACGTTCCGGCAGGTTGAAGTCGACCTGCGTCGTGCCGCACTGCCATTCGCGGCCGATCGCATCCTTCAGCGTATATTCGAACTTCGGACCGTAGAAGGCGCCCTCGCCGGGCAGGATGCCGGTCTTGATGCGGCCTTCCGACTGAGCCTCGATCGTCTTCAGCACATCGGTCATGACGGCTTCGGCGCGATCCCAGAGTGCATCGGAACCGACGCGCTTTTCCGGACGGGTCGAAAGCTTGACGACGATTTCCTTGAAGCCGAAATCTTCGTAGACCGACAGGATCAGATCGTTGATCTTCAGGCACTCGGCGGCCATCTGCTCGTCCGTGCAGAAGATGTGCGCGTCGTCCTGCGTGAAGCCGCGCACGCGCATCAACCCGTGCAGCGCGCCCGACGGCTCGTAGCGATGCACCAGGCCGAATTCCGCGAGGCGGATCGGCAGCTCGCGATAGGACTTGAGGCCATGCTTGAAAATCTGCACGTGGCCGGGGCAGTTCATCGGCTTCAGCGCGAAGACGCGGTTGTCCGCTTCCTTGTCTTGCGGGTGCGTCATCGCATGCGCCGATTTCACGGCGAACATGTTTTCCTGATACCAGCCCCAGTGACCCGAGGTTTCCCAGAGAGATGTGTCGAGCACCTGCGGCGCGTTGACCTCCTGGTAGTCGGCGGCCAGCCGTCGGCGCATATAGGCGACGAGCGTCTGGAAGATGCGCCAGCCCTTGCCGTGCCAGAAAACGACGCCCGGGCCTTCCTCCTGGAAGTGGAAGAGGTCCATTTCGCGGCCGAGCTTGCGGTGATCGCGCTTCTCGGCTTCCGCCAGCACATGCAGGTAATTGTCGAGATCGGCCTGGTCGGCCCATGCCGTGCCGTAGATGCGCGACAGCATCGCGTTGTTGCTGTCGCCGCGCCAATAGGCGCCGGCAACCTTCATCAGCTTGAATGCGGTGCCGACCTGGCCGGTGGAAGCCATATGCGGGCCGCGGCAGAGATCGAACCAGTCGCCCTGATGGTAGATCTTCAGATCCTGCCCTTCGGGAATCGCGTCGACGAGTTCGACCTTGTACTGCTCGCCCTTGGCGGCAAAGACTTCCTTGGCCTTCTCGCGCGACCAGACCTGCTTGGTAAACGGCGCGTTGCGGGCGATGATCTCCTTCATCTTCTTTTCGATCTTCGGCAGATCGTCGGGCGTGAAGGGTTCGTTCTTGGCGAAGTCGTAGTAGAAGCCGTTCTCGATGACGGGGCCGATCGTCACCTGCGTGCCGGGCCAGAGTTCCTGCACGGCTTCGGCCATCACGTGCGCGGCGTCATGCCGAATAAGCTCGAGCGCGCGGCCATCCTTGCGGGTGATGATCTCGATCTTGCCGTCGGTGACGGCATCGGAAAGGTCTTGCACGGTGCCGTCGATCGCAATGGCGACAGCGCTCTTGGCAAGCGACTTGGAAATGGATTCGGCGACATCCTTGCCGGTCGCGCCAGCCGGGAAGCTGCGCACCGAACCATCGGGAAATGTCAGGGAAACGAATTGGGACATCGAAATTCTCCTTGTCCAGTCCCGCCAACGAATGCGGGTGGTTGAAACGGAAGCGTCATCGCTGTGGGATGCGCTGTCGCCTGATACTGAGATTTGCCGCGGGAGTAAAGAAGAAGCCGGCCTACATGATCATCTGAGCGAGACCGCAGACCGTATTCCAGTTGCGCATCGTTCCGATGCCGAGCCGCTTGGTCGTCAGCGCCGAAAGCAGCTTGGACTGGCTCGGCTTGCCGGCAAAATCGATCCAGAGATCGCCGCCGACGACGGCGATGCGCTGACCTTCCGCCATCAGCGGTTTAAGCGCCTCCACCTTCTCGGGATCGATCGGCAGGCGCATCACCCGGACGATCACCTGATCGCCGCTGCCATCCCTGAAGGGATTGGTGCCGCAGAGCGCCATCCAGGTGCAGTCGCTGCGCACGATGATGTCGACGTGTTTGCCGAACTTCTCTTCGAAGGCCTCTTCCAGCGCGACTTCGAGTTCGTGCGGCCGCACGTCGTCGGCTTCGAAGACGAGATTGCCTGTCGAAACCAGCGTGCGCGGCTCCCGATAACCGAGCTCTTTGGCAAGCGCGCGCAAATCTTCCATGATGACGCGCCGGTCGGGCGTCAGGACGATGCTGTGCAGGAGCGCTACGAACATGCTCATCACCCTCACCCCTTCTTGCGCCCGAGGGCGAGATAGCGCCACGGAGTCCACCAGCGAAAATCGTCGCCAAGCCTCTCGGGCACCTGGTCGAGGCCGCTGGTGCCGCCCGGGCCGCAACGGCCGACGCGGAAGAGCGTCATCCAGCCGCCTGCCCAAAGGCCGTGGCGGGCGATCGACTCGTAGCCATATTCGGAACAGGTCGGGATATGGCGGCAGGAATTGCCGACAAAACCGGAAAGCGTAAGTTGATAGAAACGGATGAGTCCCATGCCGAGAAGGCGGTCGGGAGTTTTCCGGAAGGGGCCGGCATAGTTGCGGGACCGGTGTGCCGGCGCTTCGCGCGCCTTTTCGGGGCCGGCGGCGCCGCCGTCGTCCTCATCGCCGATCTGCTGGGCGCAGAACTCGCACATCTCGCTTACGCCTCGACAACTTCCGTCCGTTTTGCCTCGATCTGCCCGATCGCATCGACGACGGCATCGAAGGTCAGCATCGTCGAGGCGTGGCGGGCCTTGTAATCCCGCACCGGCAGCAGGTAGCGCATGTCTTCGAACCGCCCGACGGGGCCTTGCCCATCCGCCTTCAACATGGCGAGCATGTCCTCGCGTGCCTGGCGCACCTCGACCGATGTCGCGCCAACGACATGGCGGGCCATGATCGAGGAAGACGCCTGCCCGAGCGCGCAAGCCTTCACGTCATGAGCAAAACCCGTCACCGTATCGCCGTCCATCTTCAGCCAGATCCGCACCTTCGAGCCGCAGAGCTTGGAATGGGCCTGGGCGCTCGCATCGGCGTCCGAGAGCGTCCCGGTCAACGGAATATTACCGGCGAATTCGAGGATCTTGCTGTTGTAGATGTCGTCCATGCTGGATTCCGCTCCAAAATCGCTGCGGATTGGCCGTTTTTTCAGCCTGTTATTATCGTTGAAACAAAAAACACACCGTGTCCTCTAAGGATACTTACATAGCACGGCCGTCTTCCTATATGTATGTCGTTCGAAGGCCATGAAAATGCAATGGCCTCGTGTAAGTTTGATTGGGAAACCGTGCCGGACGGGCTGAATGGCCCTGAAAGCCCCGGAGCCTGCCAAAGGTGCAAGAATTCCCGAATGGGACTGACCAGTGGCAATTCCGACAGATGGGTCCGCGGTGCGGACCAGGAGACCATTGATCATGGACGCCATCGTGAAGAACTTTCCGCAGACGAACCGCGAGTCCGACCGCCCCTCCCAGCAGGAGGCGGAGGAAGCCGTTCGCGTTTTGCTGCGTTGGGCCGGTGACGATCCGACGCGCGAAGGCCTGCTGGAAACGCCGGCCCGTGTCGTCAAATCCTATCGCGAGCTTTTCTCCGGCTACGATATGGCGCCGGAAGACGTGCTCGGCCGCACCTTCGAAGAGGTCGCCGGCTACGATGACATGGTCCTCGTCAAGGACATTCCCTTCTATTCGCATTGCGAGCACCACATGGTGCCGATCATCGGCAAGGCCCACGTCGCCTACATGCCCGATGGCCGCGTGCTCGGCCTGTCGAAGATCGCCCGCGTGGTCGAGATTTACGGCCGCCGTCTGCAGACGCAGGAAACCATGACCGCGCAGATCGCCCGGGCGATCGACGATATCCTTAATCCGCGCGGCGTTGCGGTGATGATCGAGGCTGAACATATGTGCATGGCGATGCGCGGCGTTCAGAAGCAAGGCTCGAACACATTGACGACGACATTTACGGGAACGTTCAAGACCGAGCCGGCCGACCAGGCCCGTTTCATGAGCATGGTGCGGAGCCGCTGATACCGGCTCCCTCAGGAGGGCCGCGATGGGGCAACTGATCTTCAATCAACCGTCCGAGGACAAGTCCGCCTTGGAAGACGCCGGCGATTTCACGCCGCGTTTCGACGATCGCGGCCTGATAACTGCGATCGTCACCGATGCCGGCGACGGCGAGCTGCTGATGGTGGCGCATATGAACGCCCAGGCGCTGGCGCTGACCATCCAGACCGGCACGGCCCACTATTTCAGCCGATCGCGCGGCAAGATCTGGAAAAAGGGCGAGACTTCGGGCAATCTCCAGACTGTCAAGGAAATCCGCACCGATTGCGATCAGGACGCCATCTGGCTGAAAGTCGAGGTCGCCGGTCACGACGCCACCTGCCACACCGGCAGGCGCTCCTGCTTCTACCGGACGGTCACCCTTCAGGACGGAAAGCCGATGCTCGATATCGTTGACGACGAGCGTCATTTCGATCCCAAGGACATCTACGGAAAATAGCCCGAATTCCCTGACAATTGTCCCTTATTGCGCCAGAAACCGCCTCTATATACGATTTGGAAACGGATCGGGCACACTATCGGAAATCACGTGTTCTGCTGGGAGGGGAGAGCGCCATGCTGAGCTGGAGTCTGCATCGTCAAAGCTCTGAAGGCGAGGGTTCCGGCTCCGGCATGTCCACCACACTCGAAACGATCCCTCCCCCCGCGCCTGCAAAAAAAATCAAGATCGCGCTTGCGCTTGGCGGCGGTGCGGCTCGCGGCTGGGCCCATATCGGCGTGCTGCGTGCGCTCGACGAGGCCAAAATCGAGATAGGCATGATCGCCGGCACCTCGATCGGCGCGCTGGTCGGCGGCTGTTATCTCGCCGGCAAACTCGATGAGCTCGAAAGCTTCGCCCGCTCGCTGACCATGCGCCGCATCGCAAGCCTGCTCGATCTCACGATCGGCGGCAGCGGCCTCTTCGGCGGCATGCGGCTGACCAAACGCATGCAGGAACATCTCGAAGGCTTCAACGTCGAGGATCTCGACCGGCCTTTCGTCGCGGTCGCGGCCGAGGTCAATACCGGCCACGAAGTCTGGATCGCCAATGGTTCGCTGATCACGGCGCTGAGGGCTTCCTATGCCCTGCCCGGCATTTTCGAGCCGGTGCGCAGCAATCACCGCACGCTGGTCGATGGAGCGCTGGTCAATCCGGTTCCCGTCTCCGTCTGCCGCGCTTACGAGCAGCTGCTCGTCGTTGCCGTCAATCTCAATTATGATCTCTACGGCCGCTCTGCCGTCGTCCGGCATAATGCCAGCCTCTCGCCGCAGGAAGTTCAGAAGCAGGAAGAGGCGCCCTATGCGCGGCTCGGCATGACCGGCGTCATGGTGCAGGCCTTCAACATCATCCAGGATAGGATTGCCCGCGCCCGCCTTGCCGGCGACCCGCCTGATATCTCGCTGCAGCCGCGTCTAAGCGACATCGGCCTTTCCGAGTTTCACCGGGCCGGTGAAGCGATCGAACGCGGCTATGAGGAAGCCAGGGCCAGACTCCCCGAAATCAAGCGCATGCAGGAAGTCTACGCCAGCCATCCCTGATGCAGACGTCGTCCCAAGGCGGCTTGGGACAACGGCACGGAACGAGGCAACGAAACCTCACCCGGCGATATAGGCCTTAATTTCCTCAGCCTCACGCTCGACCGCGGCGATACGCGACTTCACCACGTCGCCGATCGAGATGATGCCGGCAAGCTTGCCGTTGCTTTCCACCGGCACGTGACGGAAACGGCGGCTGGTCATCAGCTCCATCAACTCGTTGACGGTCGTCTCCTCGTGACAGCGATAGACCTTCGACGTCATGACCTGGGAGAGCGGCTGATCGAGGCTCTCCTTGCCGTGCTTGGCAATGGCATGCACGAGATCGCGCTCGGTGAACATGCCAGAAATCCGGTTTTCCATGCCGACGACCACGATGGCGCCGATCTTCTTCTTGCTTAGAATGGCGGCCGCCTCGGCAACGGTGGTATTCGGCGCGGCGGTGACGACGTCCCTACCCTTCAGGTCGAGGATTGCTTTGACTGAACTGGTCATTCGAACCTCCTATGTCCGTGAAACAAGTGTCACAGGCATCCGCGGCAGTTTCTCCCCCCATCGCGGATCGTTCGATCGTGCACCGCCCGGCTCAGGATTGCAACAGATCCTTCTCCGCTTCGGCAGGTTCCACAGGCGGGCGCGGCGCCCGGTCGAAAAGCGCAAACAGGAGGAAGCCGAAGAAGAAGCCGCCGATATGCGCATCCCAGGCGATTTCCTGACTGCCGTCGCCGACAAGCGGGACGCCGACGGCAATCAGCGCATTGCCGAACAGCCAGAACAGCATGAAGATGACGACGGTCCGGCTCCTCATCGCCTCGAAAATGGAAAGCCGCGCATTGAGATGCGCTGGCTGCATCGGCTGCCGTTCAGGCGGGAAAGCGAATCGGCAGGCCGCCCCCATCAGTCCGGAAATGACGCCGGACGCGCCGATCAGCAGCGATATGTTCCCCCAGTTCAACGCCGTGTGCAGGGCTGCGGACGCAACGGAAGAAAAGAGCCAGAAGAGCACGAAGCGCAGCGTGCCGATGCGGCGCACGACCGGCGCGCCGAAGGCCATCAGCCAGACGGCATTGAAGACGATATGTTCGACGCCGCCATGCAGCAGCGAATAGGTGACCGGCGTCCAGAACAGTTCCGGCCCCTGCTGCGACAGCGGGATCAGATAACGTGCGGGAATGAAACCGAAGGTGAAAAGCAGCCACTCCACCGCATCGTCGGACAGCACCAGCGCCTGCACCGCATAGATCGCGACCAGCAGGCAAAGGCTGAAGAACAGCGCCGGCGGAAGGTTGAAGACCGGTACGCGTGGCGGCTGTGCCGGCGGCTGGCCCCTTGGAGGTTCGGGCACAGTGTTCGGCTCGGCCGTCTGCTCGTTCATCTGTATTTCGCCTCGTTGAGGCCACAGCCATACAGGAGCGCCTGTCAAAAAAAAAGCCGCCCGGAGTGTCGGACGGCATACCGGGATCCCAAGGAAAGACTTTGGCCCGGTCAGGCTGTGCAGAACTTCGAAAGTCGAAGCGATGTGAAACAGTGTCACGACGGGCATTGCAGCTCAACCGAAACCATTCGTTAACCTTACCGGCCCGGCTTTGGCATGAAATCCGCATGGTAAAGCCTGTAAGGGCCATGAGGGCCTGAAATTGCTCCGGAATGGGACAGGTTGGTGTGAAATGCGTTTACAAACGACCATCGAAATCTTCGACTACTGGAATCGCATCCGCGGCACTGCTGATGCGCCGTTGAAGTCACAAGTCGAACCCTCTGCCGTCCCCCATCTTCTCCAGAGCCTCTTCATTCTGGAGATGCGCGAAGGCAGAGACATCGGCTTCCGGCTTGCCGGCACACGCATCTGCGATCTCTTCGGACGCGATCTGCGCGGCGAGCGTTTCTCGTCGCTATGGGCGCATGGTCAGCATATGGATATCGAACGCACGGCGATGGGCGTCATGGACCATGCCATGCCGGCGCTGTTCAATGCCACCGGCTACAGCACCGTTGGTCACCAGGCCTCCTTCGAGATCATCATGATGCCGCTGCGTTCACAGGACGGCGCCTGCGACCGGCTGCTCGGCGCAATCACGCCGACCGCCGCCGCAAGCTGGCTGGAGATCGTGCCGCTCGAATTTCTGGCGCTCGATCGCAGCCGTCTGCTGCCGACACGTTTCGGCAAGGCTGCGTCGGTCGAGATGCGTCCGATCAACAAGATTGTCGCCGGCAAAAGCGCCCGTTTCGGCCAGGTCATGCGCCGCATGGTGTCGCACCTGCTGAGCGCGGAGGCACGCTGACTGTCCCGTTTCGGAACATCTGGCATACTCGTTTTCGGCTATACGGGAATAAGGCGAAACAACCTTCTGTTAATGGATTGCGGGTAATGATCGGACTCTCAGATTTGATGAAGAAGCCCTTTGATGCACTCGTTCCAGCCAGCACAGACGCAACGACCTGCGCCGCGCCCTGAACAGGGCGTTTTTCAGCGTGTGCCCATCAACATGCAGGGCCGGCTGATGCTTGCGAACTACGAAGAATTCGAATGCATGGTGATCGACATGTCGCCCGGCGACATGTACGTCACCTGCATCGGCCGGCCGCGCGCCAATGAGCGCGTCGTCGCCTATATCGACCATCTTGGCCGCGTCGAAGGTTATGTCCAGACGCTCGATGGCCGCGGCTTCACCATGTCGATCAACGCGACCGAACGCAAGCGTGAGAAGCTCGCCGCCCAGCTCACCTGGCTTGCCAACAAACACGAGCTGGGCCTGCCCGAGGATCGCCGCCACGACCGTCTGACGCCGCGCGACGTGAAGACCGAACTCACGCTCGATGACGGCACGCGCTATTCCTGCCGCATCATGGACCTTTCGCTGTCAGGCGCCGCCATCGACGTCGAAATGCGCCCGTCGATCGGTACGGCGGTGCGTCTCGGAAATATGCGTGGCCGTGTCGTGCGCCATTTCGTCGAAGGCGTCGCGATCGAATTCCTCTCGATCCAGTCCCGCGAGACGCTGCGCGAATTCCTCTAGGCTGTCTTTTACTCGTCACCAATATGGTGGATAAGGTTCGTTTCCTCGCTTGGGCGCGCCGATGTCATCTCTCTATCCTGAGATCGAACCGTATGATCAAGGCCTGCTCGATACGGGCGACAGCAACCTGATCTATTGGGAGGCCTGCGGCAATCCGGCAGGCAGACCGGCGCTCGTGCTGCATGGCGGGCCGGGCTCCGGTTGTTCGGCTGCTGCGCGGCGGCAGTTCGATCCCGACGCCTATCGAATCATTCTCTTCGATCAGCGCAATTGCGGCCGCAGCCTGCCAAGTGCCGCCGATTCCGAAACCGACCTCTCCCTCAACAACACCTGGCATCTCGTTGCCGATATCGAGCGGTTGCGGATCCATCTCGGCATCGACAGCTGGCTTCTTTTCGGCAATTCCTGGGGCGCGACGCTGGCGCTCGCCTATGCCGAAACCCACCCCGAGCGCGTCTCAGCCATTGTGATTGCGGGCGTGACCACGACGCGGCGCTCTGAAATAGATTGGCTCTATCGCGGCATGGCGCCCCTCTTTCCCGAGGAATGGCACCGTTTCCGTGAGGCCATTCCGTTGGGCGGTCAGGACCGAGGAGGCGATCTGGTTGCCGCCTATCACCGTCTCCTCAACGATCCGGACGCCGAGACGCGCCTCAAGGCGGCACGCGACTGGCATGCGTGGGAAGCAGCCCCGATCCTGCTTGCCGACCCCGCAGGCCTGCCGTCCCGGTGGTCCGATCCGGCCTTTCTGCTGACGCGTGCCCGCATCATCACCCATTACTTCGTGCATGGCGCATGGCTGGAAGAAGGCGCACTTTTGAAGAACGCCGGGCGGCTTGCCGGCATTCCAGGTATCCTCCTCCAGGGGCGATTCGACATCGAGGCGCCGCTTGTCACCGCATGGGAACTGGCGCGCGCCTGGCCGCAGAGCGAGCTCAGGATCCTTCCGCGTGCAGCCCATTCCACAGCGAAGCCGGATATGAGTGCGGCAATCGTCGCCGCCACCGATCGATTTCGCGATTTTTCTCAAAAATAATTTTCCGTCGAAATCAGGGAAGTGAGCGATATTCCGGTTCTGAACCGGCCGAATCGATCCGTCTCGACAGTATTCGCCCGCCGACCAGCCACCATTGGCAGCCCCGCGGCAGTTTATCCGGCTCAGCAAAATCCTTAACGCGGGAATGGCGATGCAAGCCTTTCACGAAGGAAAGCCTTGTTGCGGATGTTTCAATTTTAATCGAATTCGAGACAAATCCGCTTCAAATTTTATGCGCATTCGAGATTGTTTTTAGTCAAGATTTATCGGCATTTGAATCAACTAAGCCTTTAATTCTATTGCGTAATTTTCCGTGAGATAAAAACGTGTGTGCCATTGTCGTCCCAACTTACGGGGAGACGGCAATGACAAGTGCGAATATCCTGAAAGGCGGCTTTTTGGCCGGTGCGATCATGATGGCAATGGCGGGTTCGGGACAGGCGACGCCCGCCAGCATGGCCCTGGCAGGCAATGCCAGCCCGCCGATCGGACACTATGAATTCTGCAAGGCGAACCCGAAGGAATGCGCCTATTCCGGCGGGGATGCCGGACCGGCCATTCTCACCGAGGACCGCTGGAAGGAAATCCTCAAGGTCAACTACACCGTCAATTCGTCGATCCAGCCGGAAACGGATGAACAGATCTACGGTGTCGAAGAGCGCTGGGCCTATCCGACCACCGTCGGCGACTGTGAGGATTATGTCCTGCTGAAGCGCAAGATGCTGATCGAGGACGGTTTCTCGCCGTCCGACACGCTGATCACCGTCGTGCTGCAGCCGAACGGCGAAGGCCATGCCGTGCTGACCGTCCGCACCGACCACGGCGATTTCATCCTCGACAACATGCGCAACAAGGTGCTGCTCTGGTCGGATACCGAATATACCTATCTGAAGCGCCAGTCCGCCAGCGATCCGGGCCGCTGGTCGAAGCTTCAGGACGGCCGCGCTGAGGCGGTCGGCAGCGTCAAGTAAGAACAGGCCGCCGGCAATACCGGCAGAAGGCCTCGGCCCGGTCAGTCCCCGCATCCCGTCCCCGACCGGTGCCCAAGAGCCGTTCCCGCTGTCCCGGGAACGGCTCGCCCTTTTTTGGCACAGGCGTTTCATTCCCTGGAAGCCCGCCCCCTGAAATTTTAGCGAAGTATTAACCTTGCCGGTCCGATCATGCCGATGAGATTCATCATCGGCGCCGGCGGCTCATGTTCTTCCTGCGGCGGGCCGAAACGCGAAGAACCGCCATGAGCCACGCCGTGCAGAGCGCACCCGACGAGCAGCCGCTTCTTTCCATGGGCTTCCTCCTCCGCACCATGGCGGTGGTCGCCGTCCTTGCCGTGCTGACCGTTGCGATCAGCATTGGCGGGCGCTGGTTCGGCCGGCATATCTCGCTTGCCGGCAACACCGACAGCACCGCCGAGATCACGCTGACCATCGGCCGCGATACCGTCAAATTTCCCGAGAACGCCATCCGCTTTCCAAGCCAGAGACATGATGGCGCCGCCGAACGCGTCGACCTCTATCTCGCATGGCCGGAAATGCGGGGGTACGGCAAGGAAAATCATCTCCGATTCGATGATGTCTCCCAATCCTCCGGCCTGATCTTCCTGCAGATCGCCCAGAGCACGATGTCGCGCGACATGTCCGGGCGTCTGGAGCCGATCTATTCCCATCTGCTCGAAGGAGCGGCCGAGCCGTTTCGCGACGGCTTGACGCTGCATCGTCTGCGCGCCGACGCGGGTTATGGCGACGAGGTACTGCTGACGGCCCCCGCCAAGGATGGACCGGATTACGTCGTGCGCTGCATATTGCCTTCAGCCCCCGACAACGCGGCGAGCGGAGATTGCCAGCGCGATATCAAGGTCGGCAAGGATCTCAGCGTGCTTTATCGCTTCTCCAGCAGCCATCTCGGTGACTGGGAACATATTGATGCCGCTATCCGGACTTTTGTGGAGGCGCGTCTTATGAACCGTTCTGCGACAAGTCCCTAAAATGCTTCCCGGACAATGAAATAAACGATTCATCATAAACGGATTGGTAACGCCCAATCGGTAATTTCAAAAGACGGACTGTGCGGCGGGGGGTGTGTGCGGTTCCCGCCAAATAACTGAAATGCAAGCGAAGAGTGGAATAGTGTCAAGGTCAGTCTCCTCCGTATCATCGTCCCGATCCGGCAGTTTTGTCGCAAAGCTGCTGGCGATCCTTTCGGTGGCTGTCACGATCGTCCTGGTCGATTCGGTAGGCGCCGAAGCGAAAACGGCCAATCCGAAATATGCCGGCATCGTCGTCGACGCCAAGACCGGCAACGTTCTCTACAGCGAGAATGCCGACCGGCTGCAATATCCCGCTTCGCTGACCAAGATGATGACACTTTATCTGGTCTTCGAAGCCTTGGAGCAGGGTCGCATCCGTCTCGATACGCCGGTTCCCTTCTCCGCTCATGCTGCAGCCCAGGCGCCGACGAAGCTCGGCGTGCGCGCCGGCGGCACCATCACCGTCGAGCAGGGTATTCTCGGTCTCGTCACCCTGTCCGCCAATGATGCTTCGACCGCCCTCGGCGAAATGCTGGCCGGCAGCGAGGATCGCTTCGCTCAATTGATGACCGCTAAGGCGCACGCTCTCGGCATGACGCGCACGACCTATCGCAATGCCAACGGCCTGCCGAACACGGCGCAGATGACGACGGCGCGCGACCAGGCTCGTCTCGGCATCGCCCTTCGTCAGCATTTCCCGCAATATTACGGCTATTTCTCCACCCGCGCCTTCAAGTTCGGCAGCCGCACGATCCGCAGCCACAACCGCCTGGTCGGTTCAGTGCGCGGCGTCGATGGCATCAAGACCGGCTATACCCGCGCTGCCGGCTTCAATCTGGTGAGCTCCGTGCAGGTGGACGGCAAGTCGATCGTCGGCGTCGTCATGGGCGGCACTTCGACGCCTGCCCGCGACGCCCAGATGCGCAACCTGATCGCGACCTATCTGCCGAAGGCATCGAGCCGCGGCGGGTCCTCGGGGCTGATCGCTCAGGCAGCCCCTGCCCCTGCGCCGGCGATCATCGAAACGCCCGCTCCCGTTATGCCGAAGAAGACGCCGCAGCAGGTCGCAAAGACGATTACATCGGCGCAGCCGCCGGTTTCTGCTGCCGCCGCCGATCTCAGCCTGCCGCATAAGGGGCCGCTGCCGGATGCACGCTATCAGGTCGCCGAGACCGAAGTCGCCTATGCCGAGACCGCTGCGCCGAAAACAGACAACCCGCTGGTGACACAGGCAATGCCTGCGCCGACCAAGGTCAAGACCTCGACTTTCAAGCCGCAGGCTCCGGCCGCTGCTCCGGCGGAACAAGGCGATAGCGGCGTCGATCACGTCACGACCGCTTCGACCAGCGCCGCTTCGACGAATGCCGGCCCGACCGGCTGGGTCGTACAGGTCGGCGTTTCGCCAAGCCGTGAGATGGCGATGGACCTGCTGGAAGGCGCCAAGAACAAGGGCGGCAAGGCGCTGGCCTCGGCAAAGCCCTTCGCAGTCGCCTACGGCGCTGGCAGCGACCAGGTCTACCGTGCGCGCTTCGGCGGCTTCGACGATCAGCGTGATGCCGTCAACGCCTGCAAGGCCTTGAAGAAGGCCGGCGTCAAGTGCTGGGCGGCTGCCCAATGAGGAATTCGATGCTGCCCACAGAAGTGCCGGCGGCATCGGTGACGGCCGGAATCGGTGTTTGCGTTTCCGGCCACCATTTTTGAACTCGATCAGTATTGCTTACGGGGAAAACAATGGCGATCAATGAGAATGTTCCGGGAACGCCTTCAGAGCGCCGCGCTGCGGCCAGGACGCGTTCATCCTTGCATCCTCTGCACGAGGCGGCGATGCGCCTTGCCGAAATCGGTTTGCAGCGGCCGAGGGCGAAATCGCCGAAGACCCGGGATCTCATCAATCTGCTGCTTTGCCATGGCGCCCGCGCCTGGCGCTATTCCCAGCCGGAAGCCCGCATTCATCTGCATGTGACCTCGCCGGACGGCAGCGCGCCGGTGCAACTGCGTCTGCGCTGAGTTTTAGAGCAGGCCGAGTTCGGTAAGTTCGCGGCGAAGGTCGGCCGGCATTTCCGCAATGCCGGCGCCAAGGCTCGTCAGGTCCGGCGGCACGTCGTCCTGCACGTAGTAGCGCCAGCCCTGGAAAGGACGCTTCGGCTGCACGGCGGTCTCGATGACCTCAGGTCCGAGCATCAGGCGGCAACGCGAAATCCCCTCGCCGTCCGTGAAGGTCTCAATGTCGAGCAGCTTCTGGCGCGCCTGCACCTGCCCCTTGATCACCCAATAGAGCGAGCCGCCGTCGAGCAGATCCTCCATGCGCTTGGGCACCATGCGCGTCGTGTGCACCGAATGCGGCTCTAGCCCGGCGGCGATGGCGCGCAGCGACCGTTCCGCCACCCATTCGCGCAGATCGTCGATCGAGTCGGCGCCGACACAGAGTTTGATGAGATGCAATGCCATGCCGCCGTTGAAATCCTTTTGGCGGCGGGCGTCAAGTGTGAAGCGAAAGTCTCCACACACTCAGCATTCGACGACATTGACGGCCAACCCGCCGGTCGAGGTTTCCTTGTATTTCTCGCTCATGTCGTGGCCGGTCTGGCGCATCGTCTCGATGCAGGCGTCGAGCGGCACGAAATGCTGGCCGTCGCCCTTGACGGCGAGTGAGGCCGCGGTGACCGCCTTGACGGCGCCGAGCGCGTTTCGCTCGATGCAAGGAACCTGGACGAGGCCGGCGACCGGATCGCAGGTCATGCCGAGATGGTGTTCCAGCGCGATTTCGGCGGCGTTTTCGATCTGCTCGGGTGTTCCCCCCATGACGGCGGCAAGCCCCGCAGCCGCCATCGCGGCCGCCGAGCCCACCTCGCCCTGACAGCCGACCTCGGCACCGGAGATCGAGGCATTGTGCTTGATGATGCCGCCGATGGCGGCGGCCGTCAGCAGATAGTCGCGGATGCCGTTCTGGTCCCAATCCTCGTGAAAATGCTCGTAGTAGCGGATCGTCGCCGGAATGACGCCGGCCGCGCCGTTGGTCGGCGCGGTGACGACGCGCCCGCCGGCCGCATTCTCCTCGTTGACGGCCATCGCGTAGACGCTCAGCCAATCATTGGCGAGCAGCGGATTGATGCGGTTGCTGCGCCACTCCTCCTGCAGCTTGTCGTGAATTCGCCGCGCGCGTCGCTTGACGTTGAGACCGCCGGGCATAATGCCCTCGACCTTGAGGCCGCGCTCGATGCAGGAGCGCATCGCCTCCCAGATGCGGTCGAGCCCCTCGTCGAGCTCCTCGCGCGGGCGCTGGCTCTCCTCGTTCGCACGCTTCATCTGAGCGATCGAAAGCCCGGAGCGCTCGGCCATGTCGAGCATCTGTCTGGCGGTCGAGAAGGGATAGGGTACGCGTGCACCGCCGGCGGCGTTCTTTTTTGCCCGCATCTGCTCGAGTTCGGTGTCGGTGACAACGAAACCGCCGCCGACCGAATAATAGATACGTTTGAGGAGTAGCCGGCCGTCCCTGTCGAAAGCGGAGAACGACATGCCGTTGGCGTGGCCGGGCAGCGGCTGTTTCTTGTCGAAGATCAGGTCGGTTTTCGGCTGGAACTGATAGCCGGGATGGCCGGCCGGCGTGATGCGGCCGCTGCGCTCCACCGTATCGATAATGCCGTCCATCTTGTCGGGATCGACGCTGTCGGGCGCTTCACCCATCAGGCCGAGAATCACAGCCCTGCCCGTGCCGTGACCGATGCCGGTATGGGCGAGCGAGCCGTGCAGGCTGACTTTGATCGCGGCGACCTGTGCGCCCGATGACGGACGCGGCCACTCGTTCGACAGGATCAGCTCGAGAAAGCGGTTGGCCGCCGACATCGGACCCATCGTGTGGGAGCTCGACGGTCCGACACCGATCTTGAAGACATCGAATACCGAAAGAAACATGGATGCGCTTTCTGAACAGGAGGATGCAAGCTTAAGCGAGGCCGGTTTGCGACCCGGGCGGCGGACCGACATCGCATGGAGCCGGTGCGACATTCCGGCTGAACACTAAATGCAGACGAGCCGCCTTACCAGTCATTGCAGCATTTCAATGCATATGTAGAGTGGCCCGCGTTCATGCGGAGACTGAATCACTGATGACGACGGCGGATTACCTCGCTCTGGCCTTCTTTGCCTGTGTCTGGATGGGCTATTCATGGCTTTTGAAGGGTCGCACCTTCTTCGGACGCACCAGCCTGACGCATGCGATGACCGAAAGGCGCCGGGAGTGGATCTACAATTCGCTGCGCCGCGACCTGAAAATGATCGATACGCAGATCATGTCCGGCCTGCAGAACGGCACCGCCTTTTTCGCTTCGACCTCGATCTTTGCGCTTGGCAGCTGTTTTGCGCTGCTCGGGGCGACGGAGAAGGTCGATGCCGTCTTCGCCGACCTGCCCTTCGTCTTCCATGGCGGTCACGCCGCGTTCGAGCTCAAGGTCGGCGGGCTTGCGGCGCTTTTCGGCTATGCCTTCTTCAAGTTCGGCTGGTCCTATCGGCTGTTCAACTATTGCACGATTCTCTTCGGCTCCATTCCGATGGTGCGCGACACCGAGAGCGACGTCATCGCCGCCGAACGGGCCGCCGAACGCGTCATTCGCATGAATGTCATTGCCGGCAGCAATTTCAACGAGGGGCTGAGGGCGATCTTCCTGTCGATCGGTTATCTAGGCTGGTTCATCAATCCCTATGTCTTCATCTTGACGACGGCGGTCGTCATCTTCGTGCTGGCTCGCCGGCAGTTCTTTTCTGAGGCGAGACTGGCGATCATGGATGCCGGCCCGCCATCAAATCTCCACCTTTCTGCTATTCGCCGCGATATGCCGTCGCGCGACGGAAACGATTTGCCCGAGGGCCTCTGATGACATTGCCGGCACTTGAAGCCGACGCGGCGGCCAAGCCGCCGCGCATCGGTCTGTTGGACACCGCGCGCGGTGTCGCGCTGATCGCCATGGCGACTTACCATTTCAGCTGGGACATGGAGTTCATGGGCTATCTCCCGGCCGGTGCGGCGGAGACCGGCTGGCTGAAGATCTACGCCCGGGCGATTGCCACGACCTTTATCCTCATTGTCGGCATCAGCCTGGTGCTCTCCAGCACGCCCGAGATCCGCTGGCCCTCCTTCTGGAAACGGTTCGGCATGATCGCGGCGGCGGCCGCGCTCATTTCGGTCGCCACGCGCATCGCCATGCCCAACGAGTGGATCTACTTCGGCATCCTGCATTGCATCGCGGTGCTCACGCTCATCGGCGTGGTCTTTGTGCGGCTGCCGCTTGCTTTCACGCTGGTCATGACGGTCGCCCTCCTTGCCGCCTGGATCACCGACAATTTCGGAATGCCGGGGCTGCTTCGGTCATCCTTCTTCGATCCCCGATATCTTGCCTGGATCGGTCTTGCCGAGATGCCCGAGCGGTCCAACGATTATGTGCCACTGTTTCCCTGGGCGACGCCCTTTTTCGTCGGGTTGAGCCTCGCCTCGATTGCGCTCAGAACCGGGCTTCCGAACCGGCTTGCGGCCATCGGCACCGGCTCCTCGTGGCCGGCAAGGCTCGGCCGTCACAGCCTTGCCTTCTACCTCATTCACCAGCCGGTTTTGATCGCCATTGCCTACGGGCTTTCCCTTGTGGTCCCGCCGGCCAAGCCTGATCCGGTCGAGACTTACCTAAAGCAATGCAACGCCGCCTGCGTGATGCAGCAGGGCGAAGCGCTCTGCCGCAGTTTCTGCGAATGCACGCTGCAGAAATTGCAGTCGCAGGCTCTGCTCACACCATTGCAGGCAGGCACGATCGACGTTCAGAACGACGAGCGCGTGCAGACGATTGCCGCGCAATGCAGCGCCGAGGCGGAATAAAGAGTGGTGAGCGCTTAGGTGGTGACGCCGATTTCGGCGAGGCGACCGAGGCAGGCCTCTTCGATATTGTCGAGTTCCGTCAGCGTGTCGTCGATATCCTTGCGCTTCTGGCGGAGGTCCTCGCGCTTCTCGTCCACGCGCTTCATCAGGAGCTTCAGCTGGCCGAGTTCGCCCGGCGGCTCCTTGTAGACCTGGATGATTTCGCGGATCTCCGCGATGGTGAAACCGATGCGCCGGCCGCGGAGGATTTCGGCGATGAGCCGCCGGTCGGCGGGCCGGAAGAGACGGGTACGCCCTCTCCGCTCCGGATGGATCAGTCCCTCGTCTTCGTAGAAGCGAAGTGTGCGCGTGGATACACCGAATTCGCGCGTCAGCTCCGTTATGCTATAATATTTGTTCACCGGCATGTCTTCCCCATCTGCATGGGCCATAATATTGACTTTTACGTAATAGTCAATTTGTGCAGCCGGCTTAGATGCCGAACCACCATGTGGCGATGCCGAGAAAGGCGAAAAAGCCCGTACAGTCGGTCACCGTCGTGACGAAGACGGAAGAGGCGATCGCCGGGTCGGCCCCCATCTTGTCGAGCAGCAGCGGCAGAAGGATGCCGGCAAGGGCCGCCGCCATTAGATTGATGATCATCGCCGCCGCGATCACGCCGCCGAGCTGGTAGTCGTGGAACCACGTGCCGGCGATCGCGCCCATGATCGTCGCGAAGACCATGCCGTTCAGGATGCCGACGCCCGCCTCCCTGCGGATGATGCGGCCGGCATTGTAAATGTCGAGATCGCGGGTGGCGAGCGCGCGCACCGTCACCGTCATCGTCTGCGTGCCGGCATTGCCGCCCATCGAGGCGACGATCGGCATCAGCACCGCAAGCGCGATCATCTTCTCGATCGAGGCGTCGAACAGGCCGATGACGCTCGCCGACAGCATCGCCGTGCCGAGATTGATCAGCAGCCAGAGAAAGCGCGAACGCGCCGTCGAGAGCACATTGTCGGACAGCTCTTCGTCGCCGACGCCGCCGAGGCGCTTGATGTCCTCGTCCGCCTCTTCATGGATGACGTCGACGACGTCGTCGATTGTCAAGACGCCGACCAGCCGGCCGTTCTCGTCGACGACGGCGGCCGAGAGAAGGTCGTATTGCTCGAAGAGCTGCGCGGCCTCTTCCTGGTCCATCTCGGCCGGAATCGGATGGTTGGTCTCGCGCATGATCTGCTCGATCTTCGTCTGCCGCTTGGTGCGCAGGATCTGATCGAGATCGACGGCGCCGAGCAGCTTGAAGGTCGGATCGATGACGAAGATCTGCGAGAAGGAATAGGGCAGATCCTCCTCGTCGCGCATGTAGTCGATCGTCTGGCCCACGGTCCAGAACGGCGGCACGGCGACGAATTCCGTCTGCATGCGGCGCCCGGCCGAACTTTCGGGATAGTCGAGCGCCCGCCGCAGCCGCACGCGTTCGGTGAACGGCAGTTGGGCGAGGATCTCTTCCCGATCCTCCTTGTCGAGGTCTTCGAGAATGTAGACCGCATCGTCCGAATCGAGTTCGCCGATCGCCGCCGCGATCTGATCGTTCGGCATCTGGTCGACGATTTCGCGACGGATCGCTTCGTCGACCTCGGTCAGCGCCGTCATGTCGAAATCGTCGCCGAGCAGGCGCACCATCGCAAGGCGCTGATCCGGCTGGATCGATTCCAGCAGGTCGCCTATCTCCGATTCATGCAGGCGGGCGACGTTCTCGCGCAGGAACAGCGTGTCGCGGTCGGCGATCGCGGCGCCGACGAGCGCCAGAAAATCGCTGCGGACATTGCCGTCCTCATCGTAGATATCGGCTTCCTCGTCGTCGGGACGCCTGCGGATGCGGTCGTCTGTGTCGGTCGTCGTCATCTGCCGCCCTCGCATGGTTCGAATTTCAACGACTGCCGCCCGCATTCGCAAATGTCGGCGGAAAACACATTATCAACAAGCGGATAAGCAAATCCTACGCGGGGTTCCCGCAGCCGGATTCCTGCTCCTGCTAGCTCAAAGCATGCTTGTCGTAAAGCGGCAAACCATGCTTCGTGATGACAATGCCCGCGGCCGGCGATAGTTTCCGCCGCCATCCATGCAGAGAGAGCCCGTCACATGCCCATTCGTCCGATTCTGCGCTATCCGCATCCCGGCCTGAAGACTGTCTGCGCGCCGGTGACGGCCTTCGATTCGTCGCTCGCCGAACTTGCCGACGACCTGTTGGCGACGATGCGCGCCGCTCCCGGCGTCGGCATCACCGCCGCGCATATCGGTGTCGCGAGCCGCGTGACGGTGCTGGAACTCGACAAGGCCGACGGCGTACGCCTCTACGTCAACCCGGAGATCACGTGGTTTTCGAAGGAGACGATGAGCCATGCCGAAGGCAGCGTTTCCATGCCCGGCGCAACAGACGAGGTTACGCGCCCGCGGGCGATCCGCTTCCGCTATCAGGATGCCGGAGGCGCCGTGCACGAGGATGCTGCCGAAGGGTTTCTCGCCATCTGCATTCAGCATGAGGTCGACCAGCTCGACGGCATTTTCTGGCTGCAGCGCCTTTCCCGGCTGAAACGCGAGCGCCTCGTCAAGAAATGGGAGAAGGCGCAGGGCTGACAAATCGCCCGCTTCATGCCGAACCATTCGCAGCTGCCGACGTTTCCAACAGAGAAACAAGGAGCGAATGCAATGGCAAGAACAGGTGAAAAGACTTCGCCCTCTCGCGAAAAGCTGGAGCTTTCGCGCGAAGAAGATTATCGCGACCTCGAGGAACGCAATCTCGACGACGGTTGGCCCTATGCCGACGGCAATGGCGCCAGCGGCCCTGCCAACCGCCCCTATGGCGAAACGGCTGCCAATTTCGACAGCGATCCCACCCAGGGTTTCCGGGTCGACGGCACGGATGAGGACGGCAACGAAAACCGTCTGAAGGATTCGTTGCGCGCCGGTATGATCGACCGCGACGAAAGCGACGATCTCGAAGCGCGTGTGAACGACAATATCGAGAACATCCCCGGCGTCGACATCGAAAGTATCGAAGTTCACGCCGATGGCCATGTCGTCACTTTGGAAGGCTCTGTGGAGACCATCGGCATGGCCCGCAAGGTTGAGCTCGGCGCGCTTTCGGTCGACGGCGTTCATCATGTCCGCAACAAATTGCAGCTGACCGGCGTCGATGCGCATATTCCGAATGAGGACTGATCACACCCCAGAAAACGAACGGAATCTTATACGGGAGGAAGTCCGCTGCCTCCCGTATATCTCCATTCCACATTACCAAAAGTTAACAATTTCAGATTGTGGGTAAAGCTGCTGACGGTCGCCTGCTTTCGTCATCTAGCCCCTGTAACGAAAACGTCAAAATCCTTGACAAGACCGTGATTTCATTTGGACAAAAGGTCGCGGGCAGCGCATTTTTCGTTCACAAAATTGCCAGAATTGGGGCGCGAACTTGGAAGCGCCAGGGGTTGGTTTATGTTGTTGAATTCAACAGCAGATTGAGGAGATGAACCATGTGTATCAAATTTGCCCTCGCCGCGTCCCTATTCGCTGTCAGCCTTGCAGGCGCCGCTTTCGCCCAGCCTACCTATTCCGACGACTACACCAATGACAGTGACGGCTTTGCCCCGAGCAAGATGGCACAGCCTGCCCCCGTTCACTACAGCAACAACCACAAGGCTCCGGCCTATTCCAGCGATTACACCAACGACAGCGATGGATTCGCCCCCGTCGCCATGACGGCTCCTTCGGTCGACAAGACCGCGACCGCCAGCATCAAGCCCCTGCCCCCGTGCCATAGCATGATCGGCCCAAGCGGTTCCCACACCAAGGGTGCCGACAGCGGCGCGTCCCGCACGGATGCATGCCGTGCGACCCACTGAGCGACGGCGACATATATCGGGAGGAAAGGGCCGGAAAACGGCCCTTTTTCTTGTCGATGAATGTCCGATGGCGCCTCAGAACACGAATGGAACGAGCCGGTAACGTGTCGTGGCCATGAAGGCCGTGTAGGCGGCATCCTGTTTGAGCAGACGCTCTTCCGCCAGCAGGCGGAAGCACTGCGCCATAAGAGCCGTTGCGTAGATCGCAAAATTCCAAAGGCTCGGGTGAGCCAGGAAGAAGCCGATATGGGTTAGCAGATAACCGGCATACATCGGATGGCGGACAAACTTGTAGGGTCCGCCGATCTTGACGCCGCGATTGGCCGGTACCAGACCGAAGCTTCGCCGCAATGTCAGCTTTGCAGAGATCTGCAGGGCGAGGCCGAAAGCCATCACCATCACGCAAAGCGTAAGAGGCGCGAGCGGCTGCGTCGCCGAAGGCAAAACCAGCAACGGGAAAAGCGTGCCGACGGCCGTGACCGTCCAGTCGAAGAGGCGCAGCGACGTATTTCTCGTCGGCCGGCGCATCAGAATGAGGAAGGCGGCCGCGCCCTCGGAAATGAGCAGCAGGCAATCGATGACTGCACGATTGTCTTGCATCTGCGGCAGCACGCGCATGACGATAGCGACAAAGAAATAGCTGATAAGTACCTTCTCGACGATATCGAGAGCGAAATGGACGTCGAGGAGTGACCAGCTTGACGCCGCCTTCTTTTTCATTGATCGCAAACTTTCGCATCCATAAGAATAAGCTGATCTATAGCTTTGCGACAGCTAATCGTCGGTTAAGACAACCGACTCAATTCTCACGATGGCGATGATTTGTTATTTCGTTTCGGCCGCAGAAGGCGGCCGCGACGCCAGGCGGCAGCCACAGCTACAGGCATATCAAATAGAGGGGATCTGCCGGAATAGTCGCTCGGCGATTGCTCTCCTGAAAGGAGATGGTGCGGTCGAGAAGACTCGAACTTCCACGGGTTGCCCCACAGCGACCTCAACGCTGCGCGTCTACCAATTCCGCCACGACCGCATCGTGGTAGGTGCCGATTTGCGTCGGCGGGGCAGCATGTAGCAAAAGCATTTGGGGTGCACAAGGGCGATATGACAGTTTTTTTCAAAACCTTTCACAGCATTTGAATTGCCGCCGAAACGCGTCCATATAGGTCTTCTGCCGCCCCTTTCTGTCAGGCATTTCGAGGAGGCGGCAAGGAATGGCCATGCTTCGCACCGATCTCGAATTCTCCATGCTTCCGAAACCCGGCGCCCGCCCGGTGCGCTGGCGCATTGCCGAGGGACTCGTTCCCTATGAGGAAGCAGTGGAGACGATGGAGCGCGAGGTGGCGGCAATCGCCGATGGCGGCGACGAGCTCGTCTGGCTCGTCGAGCATCCGCCGCTCTATACCGCCGGCACCAGCGCCAATGCGAGCGACCTCGTTCAGCCGGACCGCTTTCCGGTCTTTGCGACGGGGCGCGGCGGTGAATATACCTATCATGGGCCCGGCCAGCGCGTTGCTTACGTCATGCTCGACCTGAAGCGCAGGCGCCAGGATGTGCGCGCGTTCGTCGCCGCGCTGGAGGATGTCGTCATCCGCACGCTCGACATGATGAACGTGCGCGGTGAGCGGCGCGAGGATCGCGTCGGCGTTTGGGTGCGCCGTCCTGAGAAGCCGCTGCTTCCCGATGGCGCCATGGCCGAGGACAAGATCGCCGCCCTCGGAATCAGGCTGCGCAAATGGGTGACGTTCCATGGCCTGTCGCTCAACGTCGATCCAGATCTCGATCATTTCAGCGGCATCGTGCCCTGCGGTATATCGGCCTATGGCGTCACCAGCCTCGTCGATCTCGGCCTGCCTGTCATGATGTCGGACGTCGATATCCGGCTGCGCGCCGCTTTCGAGGCGGTTTTCGGCGAAACCGTGGCTTGATCTGCTTGGGTTTCCCGTGATTGATGGGGCCGTTCCCCGCAAGAATCGGCAGCCATGGCAGAGCATCCAGCCCATCAAAACACCATGCAGGGCATGGCCATCATGTCCGGCGCCATGCTCATCCTGCCGATCATGGACGCCATCGCCAAATATATGGCGACCTTCGAGGCGATGTCGCCTGGCCAGGTCACTTTCTACCGCTTCTTCTTCCAGATCGCCTGCACCGTGCCGATTCTCTTCGCCCTTTTCGGACGAAAGGCGCTTTCGGCCAAACGGCCATGGATGAACCTGCTGCGCGGCGTGCTGCATGGCGCGGCGAGCCTGCTGTTCTTCGTCGCCGTCAAATACATGCCGCTTGCCGATGTCTTCGCCATCTATTTCGTCGAGCCCTTCATGCTGACCGCCATGTCGGCCCTGTTTCTCGGGGAGAGGGTCGGCTGGCGGCGCTGGATGGCGATCGTGGTCGGCTTCGGCGGCGCGATGATCGTCATTCAGCCGAGCTACGAGATCTTCGGCCTGAAGGCGCTGCTGCCGGTCGCCTGCGCCTTCCTGTTCTCGCTCTACCTCTTTCTCAACCGCGCGATCGGCGTGGCCGATTCGCCGCTGACCATGCAGACGATGGCCGGCATCGGCGGAACCGCCTTTATGGCGGCTGCCCTGCTCGTCGGAAGCGGCGCCGGCAACGCCGATTTTGCCATGTCTCTGCCCGCCTCGGCTCTCGGCCTCGTCCTGCTTCTCATCCTCGGCTCGATCTCGGGCTACGCGCATATCCTGGTGGTTAAGGCTTTCCGGCTTGCGCCGCTGTCGCTGCTCGCGCCGTTCCAGTACTTCGAGATCATTTCGGCGACGGTGCTCGGCTATGCGCTGTTCAACGATTTCCCGAATTTCTCCAAATGGATCGGCATTTTCATCATCGTCGCGTCCGGCCTCTTCATCATTTGGCGCGAGCGGGTGCAGGCACGATCGTTAAAATCCTCCTGACTTGGAGAATACAGGGTTAACTCCTCTTCTTGAGGGATCGTCAATGCGCGGGCGGTAAAACTGTCTCCGGCTTCATGATGAAGCCTGGAGTTAAAACATGAGCGAATTCCGTCTCGCTTTTCCGGCCTGTGTCGTGGCCGGCAAGCATCGGCTGACGGCCGAAGATATAGTGCTGCTGCGCAAACATGCTTTTCCCGAGGGGATCCGGACATCCCAGGATGTCGTGGCGATGTTGGCGCTCAACAATTCCTGTCCTGAAAAATGTGCCGAGTGGAATGCTTTCTTCGTGGAGCAGCTGGCCGGTTTCATCGTCAACCACACCTATCCGCAAGGCTCGCTTGATGAAATCAACGTCGCCTGGATCATGCGCATGTTCACGACCGAGGGCGTCGTCAACTCGGCGCTGGAGCTCGAGCTCATTCTCCACGTCATGGAGATTTCGGCCGAAGTCCCGGGTGAACTGAGAGCGCTTGCCCTCGATCAGCTTCGTCTGGCGATCACCGACGGCATCGGCGGCTACCACCTGACGCGCGCCGTCGACCGCCGAAGCATCGCCCGCCAGGATGTCGATTTCGCGATGCGCATCTTCAGAAGCATCTCGGCAGGCGGTGTCATCCCCGTCTCGCCGGCCGAATATGGCGTGCTCCAGCAGATCGAGCAGGCAACCCTGCCGGGCGCGAATCACCCGCACTGGACCGGCATCATGGCCGCCGTCGAGCTGCGTGATCGTCCCGAGCCGCGGCGCAGCCGCTGGCTGCGCATCGTTGACGACGAACCCGTCTCGGCCGCCGCCGTCGCCTGACCTTCGAAGCGCAATCTGCTGCCTTCGGCGCGCCTGCCTCAAGCCCGATTGTGCGTTCCGGTGTTTTATGCGTAAAACTTCGGAACGCATTTCTGGGTGGAGTCTCGATGTTCAAGAAAATCCTGATCGCGAATCGCGGCGAGATCGCCTGCCGCGTGATCAAGACTGCGCGCCGCATGGGTATTTTGACCGTCGCGGTCTATTCGGATGCGGATCGGGATGCCCTGCATGTCGAAATGGCCGACGAGGCCGTTCATATCGGTCCTGCCGCTGCCGCCGAGAGCTATCTCGTCGCCGAGAAGATCATTGCGGCCTGCAAGGCGACAGGCGCCGAGGCGGTGCATCCCGGTTACGGCTTCCTCTCCGAGCGCGCCTCCTTTTGCGCCGAGCTGGAAAAGCAGGGGATTATCTTCATCGGCCCGAAGCCGAAGGCCATCATGGCGATGGGCGATAAGATCGAATCGAAGAAATTCGCCAGTGCCGCCGGCGTTTCCACCGTCCCCGGCCATCTCGGCATCATCGAGGATGCTGCCCACGCCGAAACGATCGCCGGCGAGATCGGTTATCCCGTCATGATCAAGGCGTCCGCCGGCGGCGGCGGCAAAGGCATGCGCATTGCCTGGAACGAGGGGGACGTGCGCGATGGTTTCGAGCGCGCCCGCTCGGAGGCGAAAAGCTCCTTCGGCGACGATCGCGTCTTCATCGAGAAATTCGTCGTCGAGCCGCGTCATATCGAAATCCAGGTGCTGGCCGATGCGCATGGCAACGTCGTCTATCTCGGCGAACGCGAATGTTCGATCCAGCGGCGAAACCAGAAAGTGGCGGAAGAGGCGCCCTCGCCCTTCCTCGACGAAAAGACCCGCAAGGCCATGGGCGAACAGTCGGTGGCGCTGGCAAAGGCGGTCGATTATCAGAGCGCCGGCACCGTCGAATTCATCGTCGATCGCGACCGCAACTTCTATTTCCTCGAAATGAATACCCGCCTGCAGGTCGAGCATCCCGTCACCGAGCTCGTCACCGGCATCGATCTCGTCGAGCAGATGATCCGCGTCGCCGCAGGCGAGCCCCTTCCCTTCACCCAGAAGGAGATCAGGCTCGACGGCTGGGCGATCGAGAGCCGGCTCTATGCCGAGGACCCTTACCGCAACTTCCTGCCTTCGATCGGCCGCCTGACGAGCTACCGGCCGCCGGCGGAGGGCAGGACCGGCAATGTCGTCGTCCGCAACGATACCGGCGTCTTCGAAGGCGCCGAGATCTCGATGTACTACGATCCGATGATCGCCAAGCTCTGTACCTGGGCGCCGACGCGCAGCGAAGCGATTGATGCCATGGGCCAGGCGCTCGACGGCTTCGTCGTCGATGGCATCGAGCACAATGTTCCCTTCTTGTCGGCGCTGATGAAACATCCGCGCTGGCGCGAGGGCCGGCTTTCCACAGGCTTCATCGCCGAGGAATATCCCGACGGTTTTGCACCGATGAAGCCGGACCGGGCCGAAGAGGCCGTGCTTGCGGCAATCGCCCTCTCCGCCTTCCTGATCGAGACGAACCGCCGCGAGCGTTTCGCCGATCGTCTGCGTGTTGCCTCGGGCGTGCTGCGCGAGGACTGGGTGATCAAGCTCGGGGAAAATTATGTCGCCGCCAAGTTGCTCGACGGTCTCGTCACCATCCCCTTCGATATGGAGATGGCGATAGAGGGCGAGCCTTCGGGTGTTGTCGCCGATTGGAGACCGGGCGACCCGGTCTGGAGCGGCAAGGTCGGCGGCCTCGATGTCACCGCCCAGATCCGCCCGGTTTTGAACGGCCTGCGCATCGCCTGGCAGGGGCTTTCTGTTGCCGCCAAGATCTTTTCGCCGCGCCATGCGGAGCTCGACAGGCTGATGCCGGTGAAGCTGCCGCCCGATACGTCCAAGCTGCTGCTCTGCCCGATGCCCGGGCTGGTCGTCGCCATCGCGGTTGCTGAGGGCCAGGAGGTCAAGGCCGGCGAGACGCTCGCCGTCGTCGAGGCGATGAAGATGGAAAATGTGCTGCGCGCCGACCGGGATCTCGTCGTCTCCAAGATCAATGCCGCCGCCGGCGAAAGCCTGGCCGTCGATGCCGTGATCATGGAGTTCGCCTGAGGCAGGGCGGGCCAGCCCGCCACTTCCTCGCTTGAAGTCAGCAGCCCCGTCGTACATATAACCTCGACCTCGTGCATTCCGGCGAGGCATCCAAACGTGGTTTCTATTCATGGCTCCGACGACTTACACGACCGATCTCAAGGGTTTCGATGAGTTCTCCGCACGGGAACTCTATGATCTCCTGAGAATGCGCGTCGACGTTTTCGTCGTCGAACAGAAGTGCCCGTATCCGGAACTCGACGGCAAGGATATCGATGCCTTGCATCTGCGGTTGCTGGAGGGTGGGCGATTGCTGGCTGCGGCGCGGATTCTGAAGCCGCATGAGCCGCGGGATGCGTCGAAGATCGGCCGCGTGGTCGTCTCTCCTGCCCATCGCGGCAAGCGCCTGGGCGACGCGCTGATGAGCGAAGCGATCGCCGTTTGCGAGCGGCTTTATCCAGAAAATCCCATCGCCTTGTCGGCGCAGGCCCATCTGCGCCGCTTCTATGAATCCTTCGGCTTTATCGGGACATCGCAGGAATATCTGGAAGACGGCATTCCCCATATCGATATGGTCCGCCAGCCGGCCGCTCAGCCGGCATGAGGATATCGCTATGATCTACGTCGATGCCGATGCCTGCCCGGTGAAGCCGGAAGTCCTGAAGGTCGCGGAGCGCCATGGCCTCGAAGTCACCTTCGTCGCCAATTCCGGCCTGCGGCCTTCGCGCGATCCAATGGTCCATAACGTCATCGTCTCCAACGCCTTCGATGCCGCCGACAATTGGATTGCCGAGCGCGCCGGCGCCGGCGATGTCGTCGTCACCGCCGATGTGCCGCTCGCCGTGCGCTGTGTTGCCGGCGGCGCCTTCGTCAGCGGTCCGACGGGCCGTGTCTTCGACGAGACCAATATCGGCATGGCGAGCGCCATGCGCGATCTCGGCGCGCACCTGCGCGAAACCGGCGAGAGCAAGGGCTACAACGCTGCCTTCAGCCCCAAGGACCGCTCGCGCTTCCTCGAAACCTTCGACCGTCTCTGCCGCCGCGCCAAGAGCCTTTCCAGCGAGGCCGGCGGGCCGCGATGATGCCCGGCCATGCAAGGCGCCAGGAAACGGGTGGCATGGCAGCCATGCCGATTCCTACCTTGAAGACGGCCGTCTCCTAGCGCATATAGATGCCATCGCAGACGACTGCGGCATCTCAGGATGCAACGTCGCGGGGACGGCCTCGCTCTTTAACAAGGAGAGGCGCATGGCCTGGATTCTGCTTTTTCTCGCTGGTCTTTTCGAATGTGGCTGGGCGGTCGGTCTTAAATACACCGAAGGCTTCACGCGGCCGCTGCCGACGACGCTGACCGTTCTATCCATGGTGGTGAGCATCGTGCTGCTCGGTCTTGCGGTGAAGCACCTGCCGATCGGCACCGCCTACGCGGTCTGGACCGGCATCGGCACGGTCGGCACGGTGATTCTCGGCATCTGGCTGCTCGGCGATTCGGCAAGTGTCTCCCGCCTTGCCTGCATCATGCTGATTGTCGCCGGTATCGCCGGTCTCAAGCTTACAGCTTGATGGGATCTGAGGGGCGTCACCGACGCCCCTCGTTTATCCTTCAGGCCGTCTTGCGGTTATCGACGGAAAAAGCGCCGGGACCGGCAAAGAAGAGATAAAGGAAAACGAAGCAGAACAGGATCGCGGCGTCGCCCTGGTTGACGGCCGGGAAGAAGCTGCTCGGAGCATGCGCCATGAAATAGGCGACCGCCATTTCGCCGGCCAGCAGGAAGGCGACCGGGCGCGTCAGCAGGCCGACGAGAATGAGCAGGCCGCCGACCAGTTCCAGAAGGGCCGCGAAAATCATCAGCGGCGACAGCGGGCCGGACATCTGCGAAGCCGGGAAACCGAAAAGCTTCATCGTGCCGTGCTCGATGAACAAGAGCGCGGTGATGATTCTGAGAGCGGCCAGCGCATGGGGGCGATAGGCGGAAAGACGCTCGAAACTTGACATTAAACCTCTCCTTTAAAAGAATAAGAGCCGAGCGTTAGCTTGTCCCCGGTAAGGTTTGAAGACACGGATCACTGACGGCCGTTCACTTTTTCGACAGCGGAAAGACCTGCTCGACATCAGGTAAACACTTGAGCGAACGGTTCTATTCGCCGACGAATGTCAAAGCGGGATGTTGTCGTGTTTCTTCCAGGGATTGGCGAGGTCCTTGTTGCGCAGCATCTTCAGTCCGCGCGCCAGCCGCCGCCGGGTCGAATGCGGCATGATCACCTCATCGATATAACCGCGCTCGGCCGCGACGAAGGGCGAGAGGAACCGGTCCTCGTACATCTTCGTATGCGCCGCGATCTTTTCAGGATCGGCGATATCCTTGCGGAAGATGATCTCGACCGCGCCTTTAGCGCCCATGACGGCGATCTGCGCCGTCGGCCAGGCATAATTCAGGTCGCCGCGCAGATGCTTCGACGCCATCACGTCATAGGCGCCGCCGAAAGCCTTGCGGGTGATGACGGTGAGCTTCGGCACCGTCGCTTCGGCATAGGCGAAGAGCAGCTTAGCGCCGTGCTTGATAAGCCCGCCATATTCCTGCGCCGTACCCGGCAGGAAGCCCGGCACGTCGACGAAGGTGACAATCGGAATGTTGAAGCAGTCGCAGAAGCGCACGAAACGTGCCGCCTTGCGCGACGCGTCGCTGTCGAGCACGCCGGCCAGCACCATCGGCTGGTTGGCGACGAAGCCGACCGTCGATCCTTCGATGCGCCCGAAGCCGCAAACGATGTTCTTGGCAAAGCTCGCCTGGATCTCGAAAAAATCCCCCTCGTCCGCCACCTTGTGGATCAATTCCTTGATGTCGTAGGGTTTGTTGGCATTTGCCGGCACCAGCGTGTCCAGCGAATTGTCCGTCTCGGTCACCGACTGGTAACATTCGATTTCCGGCACTGGCGACGTATTCGACTGCGGCAAGAAATCGATGAGCCGGCGCACCTGCAGCAGCGTATCGACATCATTGTCATAGGCGCCGTCGGCAATCGAAGAGCGTGTGGTATGCACGGTGGCGCCGCCAAGCTCTTCTGCCGTCACGGTCTCGTTGGTGACGGTCTTCACCACATCGGGACCGGTGACGAACATGTAGGACGTATCGCGCACCATGAAGATGAAATCGGTCATGGCGGGCGAATAGACGTCGCCACCCGCGCAGGGTCCCATGATGACGGATATCTGCGGAATGACGCCTGAGGCCAGCACATTGCGCTGGAAGACCTCGGCATAACCGCCGAGTGCGGCGACACCTTCCTGGATGCGCGCCCCGCCAGCATCATAGATGCCGATGATCGGTGCGCGGTTCTTCAGCGCCATGTCCTGCACCTTGATGATCTTCTCGGCATGCGCTTCCGAAAGCGAGCCGCCGAAGACGGTGAAGTCCTTGGCGAAGACGAACACGGTGCGGCCGTTGACCGTGCCCCAGCCGGTAACGACGCCGTCGCCGGCGATACGGCTCTTGTCCATGCCGAAATCGGTGGAGCGATGTTCGACGAACATGTCGAACTCCTCGAAGGAGCCCTCGTCGAGGAAGAGGTCGATGCGTTCGCGCGCCGTCAGCTTGCCGCGTTTGTGCTGGGCGTCGATGCGCTCCTTGCCGCCGCCGAGGCGGGCGACGCCGCGGCGGCGTTCCAGTTCTTCGAGAATTTCCTTCATGCGATCTCCCCTCGCCGCTCCGTGGTCGATATGGGTTAGCGGCTGCGTCCGCTGAGTGAGAAAACCGAGCGAATGCGTGCGGCGACATCCTCGGCCATGATCTCGTCGGCAAGCTTCGGGTCGGCTGCCATGCTGGTGACGTCGAACGCGCTGACGGCGATCACCGAGCCGTCTTCGACCGAGGCCGCGTCTATGCTGATTTTCGCAACGTTGCGGTCTTTCTGAAAGCCGAGCCCCTTCTGGATCGACACTACGCGGATCGTCAGCACCACCCGCGGCAGCACGGTGTTGCGCACGGTTGCGTTGATTGCGGCATTGACGCGGTCATTGATCCCGGAAAGCAATTCGGCCGGCATGTTCGGGCCTGAGAGAACGACGGCGCTTCGAACGTCGTAAAGCGGCGCCTCCGGCTTGTTGGCCGAGAGGCTGACGCAGGCCGTGAGCGCAATGCAGATCAGTGCGGCCCGGCAGAAACACGACCTCAGCCAATTCATTGCAAAATCCCGCACTCTCCATTGGAGTCGCAGATTTCGTCATAATGCCTGGGAAGGCAATATGTTTCAGGCGCTTAGGGCGAAAAAAACATCCGCCGCCGCCTTGAACTCGGCAAAGCGCTTGGCGCGGCGCTCCTCGGCTTCCTCGTCGCTCCCCCAATGCTCGATGGTCCAGTCCTCGTCGAGATGGGCAAGCGACCACGCCTCCTCCATCGTCACCCGGCCTTCGGCGAAGGCGAGCGCCAGGATCGCCGACCCCGTCAACGTCGTGATCGTGTGAAGAGCGGCGAGCGCCATCGGGCTCTCATGCCGCTTGAGCGTGACGGCGAAGGCGGCCGTCGCCTCGCGCGGCTGTTCGTGATGCATCACGCCTTCGACGAGAATGAAGCGGGCGCCGAGATCGTTGGCCGCCCAGTCGATGACGGGGTCCCAGCGCTCGGCCTGGCGCTCGACCAGCCGTTCCGGCCCTTCGGCGCGGTAGCAGATGAGGTCGGTCGAGGAAAAGCGCAGAATATCCTCGAAGATCGCCTGCGTATTGGTGGCGATCCCGTCGATTGCGGTGTTGACCAGCCGCGTGACCGGCATGGTGATCGGGTCGATGACCTCGCTCTGGGCCTCCCATTCCGCGGCGACGAGCCTTGCAAGCGCCTCCGTCGGCACGGCAAGGGCCTGCCGCGCCGGCGTGCGCACCAGCTTGCCGTCGAGTGTGATCGCAAAACCATCCTCGTGCTCGGCGACGGCGACCTCGGAATAGAAACGCTTCGGCAGCGGCTTCTTCATCTGGATCTGCGCGCGGCGGATGGGGTCGGGATGGCTCAGTCCCTCGGAAAGATCGTTCAGAAGATCGCGCATGGCGTCACCTCAGGAAAAATGGCGCAATATCTCGTTCGGATGATAGGCGATCGCATCGGCGCCGTTGGCGATCAGCTCATCCACGCTGGCATAGCCCCAGGCAACGCCGATCGCCTTGGCGCCGGCAGCCTTTGCCATCTGCATATCGTAAACCGCATCGCCGATGACAATGGCATCGCGCGCATTCATGCCGGTTTCGTCACAGCATTCCGTGACCATCGCCGGATGCGGTTTGGACGGGCAATCGTCGGCAGTACGAGCAACGACAAAATGCCGGTCGAAGCCGTGCGTCTCCATCACCAGCTTCAGCCCGCGTCGGGATTTGCCGGTCACCGCACCGATCAGCAGATCCTCGCGGCCGCTGATCGCGTCAATCATCTCGCGAATGCCGGGAAACAGCGGTTCCTTATAATCGAGATCCTGACGCACGACTGTAAACAGCGATTTGTAATGTGCTGTCATGTCGATGTCCTGCTGCTCGACATGCGGCCTGCCCTGCATCCGGGCGATCGCGATATCGAGCGACAGGCCGATAATAGCCTTGGTGTCCTCAAACCGAGGTTCCGGCTTGCCGAATTTGTCGAAAGTCCGGCGCATGGTTTCATGGATCAGCCCGGCGCTGTCGACCAGCGTGCCGTCGCAATCGAAAAGAGCGATTTTCATTCGCTGTCCCTTTCAGCGCCGGCAAGGTCGAGACCGAGCAGGTTCCAGGTCTGCACCATATGCGGCGGCAGCGGCGCGCTGACGCGCAGGCGGCCGCCCGATGGATGCGGGATGTCGATGTGGCGCGCGTGCAGATGCAGCTTCTTCTGGATGCCGCCCGGAAAATCCCAATTCGGATCGTCGTCGAAATATTTCGGATCGCCGATGATCGGGTGGCCGATATGCAGGGCATGCACACGCAGCTGGTGGGTACGGCCGGTATACGGCTCCATCTCAAGCCATGCGAGATTCTGCGCCGCCGTCTCCAGCACGCGGTAGAAGGAAATCGCATGGTCGGCGCCGTCTTCACCGTGTTTGGCGATGCGCATGCGGTCGCCATCGGCGGTTGGCTCCTTGACGAGCCAGGTCGAGATCTTGTCCTCGTGCTTGCGCGGCACGCCCTTGACCAGCGCCCAATAGGTTTTCTTGGTGTCGCGCTCGCGGAAGGCGGCGGTCAGCTTCTGTGCGGCGCCGCGGGTGCGGGCGATGACAAGAACGCCCGAGGTGTCGCGGTCGAGGCGGTGAACGAGCCGCGGCTTTTCGCCCTTCGGGCTGGTCCAGGCTTCGAGCATCTGGTCGATATGCCGGGCCACACCGGAGCCGCCCTGCACCGCAATACCGGGCGGCTTGTTGAGCACGATCACCTTTTCGTCCTCATGCAGCACCATGCGCGACAGGAGTTCGAAATCGCTGGAATGCTTGAGATCCTTGCCGGCGATCGGACCGGATTTCAGCTTCGCATCGACATCCAGCGGCGGCACGCGCACCATCTGGCCGGGCTGCACGCGCGCATCGGACTTCACACGTCCGCCATCGACGCGCACCTGGCCGGAGCGCAAGAGCTTCTGCAGCGGCCCGAAGCCGAGCCCGGGAAAATGCACCTTGAACCAGCGATCGAGCCGCATGCCCGCTTCGTCGGGTTCAACCTTGATATGTTCTATGCCAGCCATGAACGGCCTTTCGGAAATTGCAGCGCGGCCAAGCCGGCGTTCTTGCCGGAGCCTTTAGAGCATTTTCATCGAAAACGGAAACCGGAATCAGACCAAAGCGCGCATGATGGCGAGCCCGGCGAACACCGCCGCCATCGAAAGGCCGACGCTGGCTGCGATATAGATGCCGCCGGCGACCGCCTCGCCGCCCTCGAACAGTGAGATGGCGTCGAGCGAGAAGGCAGAAAAAGTGGTGAAGCCGCCGAGGAAGCCGGTGATGAGCAGCAGGCGCAGTTCCGTCGAGGCGTTGAATTTTCGCGCGATCAGTTCCGCAAAGACACCGATGACGAAGCAGCCGACGACATTGACGGCGAGCGTGCCCCAGGGAAACGCCGGTCCCATGAGCTTCAGCGCCCATCGGCCGACATAATATCTGAGCACGGAACCGATAGCGCCGCCGACGGCGACGAGGAGAGCCTGGATCATGGGTGGAATATCCTGACTTGGGAACGCTTTCAGTCGTGATGGAATAAATTCTTATAATTCAGTAAAATGCCAGAGGTTTTCTTATGCTGGCGCCAAGATCCTGCCGGTTACTGTGCCGGCATGACCCAGCTCCTTTCCATTTCGGCAAATACCGCTGCCATTGCCGCTGAAACGCTGAGAATACCGCAGCGTGTCGCCAACAGCACCGCCGCGCGCGAATCTCGCCGTCTCGCGGACCGGCAACTGAAGGCCGAAAGCACCGAAGGGGTGGACGACCCCTCCAGCATCATTCAATCGACCGAAGTGGCGCTCGACCTGATGACGAAGGGCAACCGCCAGCCGCAGGCCGGCCTGAAACAGGCGCTGCAATCCTACGAAGATTTCTAAGGCCGCTGCCTCCAGCGAAAAGCCCGCATCGCGGGCTTTTCTGTTTTGACCAGTTTCTACTCACTTGCCCTGAGCCGACAGCACCTGCAGCACCAGATCGACCTTGCCGGCCTTCTCGAAGGTCAGCGTCACCGGCACCGTGTCGCCCTGCTTGAACGGCGTCTTCACCTTCTGGAACATCAAATGCAGGTTGCCGGGCTCGAGCTTCACGGTCTCGCCCGCGGCAATGGCGATGCCGTCCTTCAACTGGCGCATCCGCATGACGTTGTCCTTGGTCACCATCTCATGGATCTGAACCTCGCCGGCCACGGGCGAGGATACCGATAGAAGGCGGTCATCCGTCTTGCCGTCGTTCTTCACCGTGAAAAAGCCGCCGCCGACCGGCTGGCCGGGCAGCATCGCCTTGGCGAACGCGCCGGAGATTTCCAGATCGCCTGCTTTGATCGCCTCGCCGGCCGGCGCGGCAGCTGACATACCGGACATGTCCATGCCGGCCATGTCGTCATGGCCGTGGCCGTGATCCTCGCCGGCGACCACTTTCAAGATCGGCGCCGGGCTTTTGAGGCTATGGGGATCGCCGCCGTCCTTCGCGACCTGATCCCAAGCCTCGACCGCCTCGCCGCACATCTGCGTCACCGGAAAGGCGAGCGCTGTGCCGGCCTCAACGCCCGAAACCTTACCCTGGATGACGAAAGTGTCGTAGAAGTCGTCGGAGAGGTCGCCGTTCTTCCACCGCACCTCGACCGCGCCTGTTTTCACCTTGTCGCCGTGATTGTCGTAGGTCTTCTGGTAGTCGCCTTTGATCACCTCGAGCTCCCAGCCGGCCTTCGGCTGCGGCTTGGCGAAGACGAAGCCTTCCGGCAGCTTGACCCGCACCTCGGTCGTCGCCTTGCCGTCGCAGCCATGCGGGACCTGCAGCGTCGCGAGAATGGTGCTTTCCTGCGTCGCTTCCTTATCGAGAAAGCTCACATGCGCCTCGGCGCCGGCTGCTACGCAGGCGGAAAGAAGGGCGGCGAGCCCCAAGGTCTTGCCCAATGTCTTGATAGTCTGTGTGTCGATCATTCTCATCGGATAATCTCCTCGCCGGCCTCGGCCTTCTCAAAGGCGAACCGGCTGTTGCGTTCTGATTGCGAGGGAAAATCAGACGAGGATGGGAGGCGCGCGAGAATTCGCCCGGCTGACGGCGCTTGCGCCGGCAACGGCGGCGGTCTCTATCGGCGCGTTGACGAGCGAGGCGACTTTGCGCCCGAGCCATGAGCCCGCATCGGGCGTCCGCAGGATGACCGAAGCCGACAATCGGCAGACTTCGCAATTCGGTTTGAAGGCGACCGTCTTGCCATCGTCGTCCTTTGCCGTCACGCAGAGGGACGCAAAGGTGCCGTCGGGCAGCATATAGGCGGCGGCGTCATAACCTTCAGAAGCGAGGGCCTGTGGCGGCCGGTGGGCAACGCCAAGGAAAAGCAGGCTCAGTGCGCAAAGCATGCGCAGGAAGAGCGTCGCTTTTAGTCCGGTCTGCCGCATGAGATCCCCTTCAACAGCATGTCGCGATAGCCGGTTTCGCACCCGAATGCAAAAGCAGATTTGCTTGAGATCACGGGCTTACCCCCGGCTGTGGCGACAAAAATTTGTCAGGTCACGACATTTGGTCTTGCCAAGCGCCGCACCCGCCGGATAATTGCGCCAACCATGTTGGGAGAATCCGGTGCTTTCGCCACCGGTGCCGAAGGAGCAACCGCCCCGGAAACTCTCAGGCAAAAGGACCAGCAAGGGGCAGACGGAACTCTGGAGAGAAGCGTTCTCGAAACGCTCGCCGAAGGGATAACAATCTCAGGCGTCAAGGACAGAGGGGGCTCAGGAGAGAAGCGCGCAGCCGCGCCTTCAGATTTGAGCCCGCGCCTTGGAAAGAGGCGCAAACCCCGGAGGCGTCTTTTGGACGAAACTGCTGCCCTGAAGAAAACCCCGTTGCATGCCCTGCATCTTTCGCTCGGCGCCCGTATGGTGCCGTTCGCAGGCTATGACATGCCGGTGCAATATCCCGCTGGCGTCATGAAGGAACATCTTCAAACCCGCACGGCAGCCGGCCTCTTCGATGTCTCCCACATGGGGCAGGTCATCGTGAAGGCGAAATCCGGCAGCTATGAGGATGCCGCGCTCGCGCTGGAAAGCCTGGTCCCCGTCGATATCCTCGGCCTGGCCGAGGGCCGCCAGCGCTACGGCTTCTTTACCGACGAGACCGGCGGCATTCTCGACGACCTGATGATCACCCATCTCGACGACCATCTTTTCGTCGTCGTCAACGCTGCCTGCAAGGAGGCCGATCTCGCCCATCTGCAGACCCATATCGGCGACCGGTGCGATATTACCCTCCTGAACCGCGCCCTGATCGCGCTGCAGGGACCGCGTGCCGTCGAGGTTCTCGCCGAACTCTGGGCCGACGTCGCGGCGATGAAATTCATGGACGTGCGTCATTGCCGCCTGCACGACGTCTCCTGTCTGGTCTCGCGTTCCGGCTACAGCGGCGAAGACGGCTTCGAAATCTCGGTTCCATCAGACAAGGCCGAGGATGTCGCCATGCGGTTGCTCGAGCATCCCGACGTGCAGGCGATCGGTCTCGGCGCCCGAGATTCTCTGCGTCTGGAAGCCGGTCTTTGCCTCTATGGCAACGATATCGACACCACCACCTCGCCGGTCGAAGCGGCTCTCGAATGGGCCATGCAGAAGGCACGCCGCTTCGGCGGCGCGCGCGCCGGCGGCTTTCCTGGCTCCGGCCGCATCCTGTCCGAACTCGAAAATGGCGCTGCGCGCCGCCGCGTCGGCCTGAAGCCGGAAGGCAAGGCGCCGGTGCGCGGCCATGCCAAGCTCTATGCCGATGCCGAGGGCAAGACCGAAATCGGCGAAGTCACCTCGGGCGGCTTCGGCCCTTCCGTCGAAGGCCCCGTCGCCATGGGTTATGTGCCGGTATCCCACGCTGCCGTAGGCACTCAGGTCTATGCCGAAGTCCGCGGCAAGTTCCTGCCTGTTGCCGTCTCCGCCCTGCCCTTCGTCAAGCCGACTTACAAACGTTGAACCCTGTTTTCCGAGAGGATATTTCCATGCTGAAATTTACCGCTGAACATGAATGGCTCGAGCTCGACGGCGATGTCGCGACCGTCGGCATCACCACCTTTGCCGTCGAACAGCTCGGCGATCTCGTCTTCGTCGAGCTGCCGGAAGTCGGCAAGAGCTTCGCGAAGAACGACGATGCCGCGACGGTCGAATCCGTCAAGGCTGCCTCCGAAGTCTATTGTCCGCTCGACGGCGAAATCACCGAGGTCAACGAGGCGATCGTCGCCGATCCGTCGCTCGTCAATTCCGACCCGCAGGGCGCCGGCTGGTTCTTCAAGCTGAAGCTCAAGAATCGTGCCGATGCCGACGGCCTGCTTGACGAGGCCGCCTATAAGGAGCTCATCGCGTAATGACGACGCCGACGGAATTCCAGTTCACCGATTATCAGCCCTACGACTTCGCCAATCGCCGTCACATCGGTCCCTCGCCGGCTGAAATGAGCGATATGCTGAAGGTGATCGGCTATAACAGCCTCGATGGCCTGATCGATGCGACTTTGCCGCCCGCGATCCGCCAGAAGGCGCCGCTCGTCTGGGGCGCGCCGATGACCGAGCGCGAGGCGCTCGACAAGCTGCGCGAGACCGCCAACAAGAACAAGGTGCTGGTCTCGCTGATCGGCCAGGGCTACTACGGCACGATCACGCCGCCGGTAATCCAGCGCAACATCCTTGAGAACCCCGCCTGGTACACGGCCTATACGCCCTACCAGCCGGAGATCAGCCAGGGCCGCCTGGAAGCGCTGCTGAACTACCAGACGATGATCTGCGACTTGACTGGCCTCGATGTCGCCAATGCCTCGCTGCTCGACGAGGCGACGGCCGCCGCCGAAGGCATGGCGATGGCCGAGCGCGTCTCCAAGTCGAAGGCCAAGGCCTTTTTCGTCGATGCCGACTGCCATCCGCAGACCATTGCCTTGATCCGCACCCGCGCCGAGCCGCTCGGCTGGAGCGTCATCGTCGGCAATCCCTTCACCGATCTCGACCCTGTCGACGTCTTCGGCGCGATCTTCCAGTATCCCGGCACGCACGGCCATGTCAGGGACTTCACCGGCCTGATCTCCCGCCTGCATCAGACAGGCGCCATTGCCGTCGTTGCTGCTGATATTCTCGCCCTGACGCTGTTGAAATCGCCCGGCGAAATGGGCGCCGATATTGCCGTCGGCTCGTCGCAGCGCTTCGGCGTTCCCGTCGGCTACGGCGGCCCGCATGCGGCTTATATGTCGGTCAAGGATGCCATCAAGCGCTCCATGCCCGGCCGCCTCGTCGGCGTCTCCGTCGATGCCCGCGGCAACCGCGCCTACCGCCTGTCTCTGCAGACCCGCGAACAGCATATCCGCCGCGAAAAGGCGACCTCGAACATCTGCACCGCCCAGGTTCTGCTCGCCGTCATGGCCTCCATGTACGCGGTCTTCCATGGCCCGAAGGGTATCAAGGCGATCGCCCAGCAGGTCCACCAGAAGGCCGTGCTGATGGCCAAGGGCCTGGAAAAACTCGGCTATAAGGTCGAGCCGGAGAGCTTCTTCGACACGATCACCGTCGATGTCGGTCATATGCAAGGCCTCATCCTGCGCGCAGCCGTCGCCGAAGGCGTCAATCTGCGCAAGGTGGGCGAGACGAAGATCGGCATGAGCCTCGACGAGCGCACGCGGCCGGCCACGCTGGAGGCCGTCTGGCGTGCCTTCGGCGGCAATTTCGCCATCGCCGATTTCGAGCCGTCCTACCGCCTGCCGAAGGATTTGCTGCGCACCAGCGACTACCTCTCGCATCCGATCTTCCATATGAACCGCGCCGAAAGCGAGATGACGCGTTATATCCGCCGGCTCTCCGACCGCGATCTGGCGCTCGACCGCTCGATGATCCCGCTCGGCTCCTGCACGATGAAGCTCAATGCGACGGCGGAAATGCTGCCGATCACCTGGCCGGAATTTTCCGATATCCATCCCTTCGTGCCATCAGACCAGGCGCTGGGCTATGGCGAGATGCTCGACGACCTCACGGAAAAGCTCTGCGCCGTCACCGGCTACGACGCCTTCTCGATGCAGCCGAATTCCGGTGCGCAAGGCGAATATGCCGGCCTGCTGACGATCCGCAACTACCACATCGCCAATGGCGAGGGCCATCGCGACGTCTGCCTGATCCCGACCTCGGCGCACGGCACCAACCCGGCTTCGGCCCAGATGGTCGGCATGAAGGTGGTCGTCGTCAAGGTGCGCGAGAACGGCGACATCGATCTCGACGATTTCCGCGCCAAGGCTCAGGATCATGCGGCAAACCTCTCCTGCTGCATGATCACCTACCCCTCGACGCACGGTGTCTTCGAGGAAACCGTCAAGGAAATCTGCGATCTCGTGCATATCAATGGCGGCCAGGTCTATCTCGACGGCGCCAATATGAACGCCATGGTCGGCCTGTCCCGCCCCGGTGACATCGGCTCCGACGTGTCTCATCTCAACCTGCACAAGACCTTCTGCATCCCGCATGGCGGAGGCGGCCCGGGCATGGGGCCGATCGGCGTCAAGGCACATCTGGCGCCCCACCTGCCCGGCCATCCCGAGACCGACGGCCGCTCTGGCGCGGTTTCGGCGGCGGCTTTCGGTTCGGCATCGATCCTGCCGATTTCGTGGAGCTACTGCCTGATGATGGGCGGCGAAGGCCTGACGCAGGCGACCAAGGTCGCGATCTTGAACGCCAACTACATCGCCGCCCGGCTGAAGGGCGCCTATGACGTGCTCTACAAGTCGAAGACCGGCCGCGTCGCGCATGAATGCATCATCGACACCCGCCCGCTGGTCGACAGATCAGGCGTCACCGTCGACGATGTCGCTAAGCGCCTGATCGACTGCGGTTTCCATGCCCCGACCATGAGCTGGCCGGTTGCCGGCACATTGATGATCGAGCCGACCGAAAGCGAGACCAAGGCCGAGCTCGACCGTTTCTGCGAGGCGATGCTGGCGATCCGCGAGGAAGCTCGCGCCATCGAAGAAGGCCGCATGGACAAGCTCGACAACCCGCTGAAGAACGCGCCGCACACCGTCGAAGACCTCGTCGGCGAATGGAACCGGCCCTACAGCAGAGAACAGGCCTGCTTCCCGCCCGGCGCCTTCCGGGTCGACAAATACTGGTCCCCGGTCAACCGCGTCGACAACGTCTACGGCGACCGCAACCTCATCTGCACCTGCCCGCCGGTCGAAAGCTACGCCGAGGCGGCGGAATAACGTAAATTCGGCAAGCCCCTCTCGCGCTGAGAGGGGCTGCTTGTGCGTCAAGCCTTTCAGGCGCGGCACGAACTCCGGCGAAGCCCGTTTCGGGGCATAGGGTTCAAATTTAACCTTTCTTAGCAAGTCTCTGTTAGCAATTCGAAATGGGCGGTTTCCATTCATCATGGATGTTGCCGCTGATCTCTGTTTTGCGTGCGGGTTCTTATGCGTCCATCGGCTGTGCCAGCAATTCTCCTCGCCACCCTGATCCTCTCGGGATGCGCCGCCAGTTCCGGCGCCGAAGATGTGCTCACGCCTGTGGCGTCGACGGAAACCACCAATGCCATCACGAAGCCGAGCGGCCCGATCCCGGCTGCTGCCGTGGGTAATACCGCCCCACAGGCAAGCGCGCCGCAGCAGGCGCTGAGCTGGACAGGGCCTGTTCCGGAGCCGCAGGCGCTGGTGCCCGCGGAACGGCCGGTCGGCATGCCCATGCCGACGGAAAGACCCGTCGCGATGCTCATGCCCGACAATCCGGCAATCGATCCCGGTGCCGGGATGAAATCGCCGTCGCGCGGGCGGATCTATGGCCACCGTTTCCGCGACGCCAAGCCGATCAACTTCGGCAGAACCTCGCCGAGAAATCTGGCCGTGCACGGCGTCGACGTATCGCGCTGGCAGGGCGAGATCGACTGGGAAACGCTGCGAAAGCAAGGCGCGAATTTCGTCTACATCAAGGCGACGGACGGTGGTGATCACCTCGACCCCATGTTCAGGAAGAACTGGCGTCGCGCCAAGGAAGCCGGCCTGAAACATGGCGCCTATCACTTCTTCTACTGGTGCCGGACAGCCGGCGAACAGGCTGACTGGTTCATCCGCAACGTGCCGAGGGAAGCAAACGCGCTTCCGCCCGTCATCGATGTCGAATGGAACGGCGAATCGAGCTGCAAGCGGCGTATTTCGCCCGCCCGCGTCCGGGAAAAGATGCAGGTCTTCATGGACAAGCTGGAGCGCCATTACGGCCAGCGCCCGATCATCTACACTGCGCCGGATTTCTACCGCGACAATTTGAAGGGCCAGATGCTCGATTATCCCTTCTGGCTGCGCTCGGTCGCAGCCCACCCCTCCAAGGTCTATCCCGGCCGCAAGTGGGTCTTCTGGCAATATTCCGGTTCGGGTCTTTCCGACGGCGTCGACGGCAAGATCGATCTCAACGTCTTCAACGGCAGCGAAAGCGATTGGCACGACTGGGTTGCGTCGCGATAGCAGGCAGGTCACGGCCCCGCCTTCCTGTCTCAGTCCGGAACAGGTGGGCGGTGTTATCTCCGTGCCCGTAGATCTTTGCTAACGCAATGCCTTCAGCATTCCCTAAGCCATTGCAGGTACAAGCATTCCATTCAGATCTGGGGAACGGCTGATGAGCATATCGGGCATTACCAACATTGCTCTTTCGGGAATGCGGGCGCAGACGACTCGGATCGGCGCAATCGCCAGCAATGTTGCAAACAGCAGCACGCCCGACTATAGCAGACTGAACACCAGCCTCACCTCCACCGAGCCCGGCGTTCGCGCCACCGTTGAGGCGACGCCATCGGACGTCGACCTCGCCACCGAGCTGACCGATATGCTCCAGGCCGAGCAAAGCTACAAGGCGAACGCCGTCGTCTTCGAAACCGGCGCCGACTTGTGGGAAATGCTAATGAGCATCAAGCGCGACTGAGCGCTCTCTCCTAAGATAGGCCGCGCTCTCGCTCGGCAGAAATTCCCCACCGGCGTGATTCTTCAGGAATGCGCCGGTTCGCTCTGGCGCTGTGCGGCAAGGGCCGCAAGGTCGGCGGGCTTCAGTTCGACGGATTCGCCGCAGCCACAAGCCGATGTCTGGTTCGGGTTGGTGAAAGTGAAGCCTGAACGGAGCGTCGTCTGCTCGAAGCCCATCTCGGTGCCGAGCAGATAGAGCACGGCCGATGGTTCGACCCAGACCTTGGCGCCGTCGCGCTCGATCAGATCGTCCTTGGCATTGGGTTCGGTCACCAGGTCGATGGTATATTCCATCCCGGCGCAGCCACCCTTCTTGATGCCGACGCGAACGCCCTTGGCCTCCGGGCCGGAATTTTCGACGATCGCCTTGACGCGGGCCGCGGCACCGTCCGTCATGCTCATCACTGCAAAGCCCATCGGCTTTTTCTCCTTCCGCAACCGGGGTCAAGATCCGGCGCTTCGTGATTCAAAATGTAGTCGCGCTGGGTAAACGGATCAATACCTTGGGATGTCAGTACCATCCGACCGCGACTTGAGCCTCTTCCGACATACGATCCGGCGTCCACGGCGGATCGAAGGTCATTTCGACTTCGACACCGGACACGCCTTCGACGGCGCCGACGGCATTTTCGACCCAGCCGGGCATCTCGCCGGCCACCGGGCACCCCGGGGCTGTCAGCGTCATCATGATCTTCACCATCCGGTCGTCCTCGATGTCGATCTTGTAGATCAGACCGAGTTCGAAGATGTCGGCCGGGATTTCCGGATCGTAGACGGTTTTCAGCGCGCCGATGACGTCGTCGCTCAGCCGCGCCAGTTCATCGGCCGGGATGCTGGAATGCACGATGCCTTCGCGCACGTCGATCTTTTGTTCGCTTTCGTCCAGGCTCATTAAGGACACTCCTCAGGCAAAGAACTTGCGCGCATATTCCAGCGCATCGGCCAGCGCATCGACCTCGGCGCGGGTATTGTACATGCCGAAGGATGCACGGCATGTGGAGGTGACGCCGAAGCGTTTCAAGAGCGGCATGGCGCAATGCGTGCCGGCGCGCACAGCCACACCCTGCCGGTCGATCACCATCGAGACGTCATGGGCATGAATGCCTGCGAGTTCGAAGGAAAAGATGCTTCCCTTGTCGGGTGCCGTACCGAACATCCGCAGCGAGTTCACCGATCTGAGGCGCTCGGCGGCATAGGCCGCAAGATCGGCCTCATGGCGGGCGATCGCTTCCCGGCCGATCTTCTCCATGTAGTCGAGCGCGTAGCCCAGGCCGATCGCCTGCACGATTGGCGGTGTGCCGGCTTCGAAGCGATGCGGCGGATCATTATAAGTGACGACGTCCTCGGCAACCTCGAAAATCATCTCGCCGCCGCCCTGGAAGGGACGCATCTGGGAGAGGCGTTCATTCTTGCCGTAGAGCACGCCGATACCCGACGGGCCGTAGAGCTTGTGGCCGGTCATCACATACCAGTCGCAATCGATGTCCTGCACGTCGACCGGCAGGTGCACGGCGCCCTGGCTGCCGTCGATCAGCACGGGGATGCCGCGCTCATGGGCGATGCGGCAGACCTCCTTGACGGGAACGATCGTGCCGAGCGCATTCGACATATGGGTGATGGCGACGAGCTTGGTGCGCTCCGTCAGGCTCTTCTCGAAATCCTCGATATGGAAGGCGCCCTCGTCGTCGACGGGAACCCAGACCAGCTTGGCGCCCTGCCGCTCGCGAATGAAATGCCAGGGCACAATGTTGGAGTGGTGCTCCATGATCGTCAGTACGATCTCGTCGCCCTCGCCAATCTTCGGCATACCCCAGCCGTAGGCGACTGTGTTGATCGCTTCCGTCGAATTCTTGGTGAAGACGATGTCGTTGACCGAAGGCGCGTTCAGGAAGCGGCGCACCTTCTCGCGCGCCGCCTCGTAGGCATCCGTTGCGGCGTTGGAGAGATAGTGCAGCCCGCGATGCACATTGGCATATTCGTGGCTGTAGGCATGCGAGATGGCGTCGATCACCACCTGTGGCTTCTGCGCCGATGCGCCGTTGTCGAGATAGACCAGCGGCTTGCCATGCACCTTTTCCGCAAGGATCGGAAAATCCCTGCGGATGGCTTCGACGTCGTATTGTGTGGCCGGTGCTATCTTGTCCATGGCGGATATCCGATCAGGCGTGCTTTTCGAGCCAGGCCGAGATCACGCTTTCCAGCGCTTCGACCAGGGCCTCGTCTTCCAGTTCCTCGACGATCTCGGCGACGAAGGCATTGACGAGCATCGCCCGCGCCTTGTTCTCCGGAATGCCGCGCGCCATTAGGTAATAGAGATGGTTGGCGTCGATATCGGTCACGGTCGCGCCATGGCCGCACTGGACGTCGTCGGCGAAGATCTCGAGCTCGGGCTTGACCGAAAACTCGGCATCATCGGACATCAGCAGCGTGTTGCAGGCCATCTTGGCATCGGTCTTCTGCGCATCGGGCGCGACCCGGATCATGCCCTGGAAAACACCCTTGGCACGATCGAAGACGACGTTGCGGATCACCTCGGTCGAGCCGGTGTGCGGTACATCGTGGCCGAGCACCATCGTCACGTCGGTATGGCTCTCTGCTCCGAGCAGGTTGATACCGCGCAGCGTCAGATCGGCGCCCTCGCCCGTCACCTTGATGTGCAGTTCCTGGCGCACCAGCTTGCCGCCGGCATTGATCACGAACAGGCGAAGCTTGGCATTGGCGCCGAGATCGACGCGGATCTGGCCAAGATGCGTATCGTCCGCTCCCTGCTGCTGCAGGATGATCCAGGTCAGCTCTGCGCCCTCGCCAATGGTGATGTCACTGACATGGGACACGAAAGCGGCATCGCCGGTCACCGCACGGTGACGCTCGATGGCGGTGGCCTTGACACCGGCCCCGAAGGAAACCGGGAGGCGCGTATGCGTCTGGCCGCCGGCATGGACGAACTGGATTTCAAGCGGGGCTTCGAGCTCGGTATCGGCAGGCACGTCGACGACATAGCCGTCACGCACGAAGCTGCCGTTGATGCGGCCGATGGCATCGTCGCTGCCGAGCGCATCGAGGCTTTCTGCGGCAGAGCCGTTGAGCAGATGTTCGGAATAGGCCGAAACGCCGAGATCGCCGGCGATTGCCTTCTCATCGGAACGGCCCTGGATGACGGCCAGAACCGTGGAACCGGCAACAAGCGGCTCGAGCGCGCTGGAGCCGGCATCACCGGCCTGCGCCGGCAGGCTGCGCAGCAGGTTCTTCAGGTCGGTATAGTGCCAGGCTTCGATGCGCCGCGTCGGCAGGCCGGCCTGCTTCAGGTCGTCGAGAAGCCGGTCGCGCAGTGCGGTCACCGCGCCATTGCCTGGCAGGTCACCGATCTGATGGTTGAAGGCCTCGATCAGCGCCGCTTCGGCCGCGGTCAGGCGGCTCGTCGTCTGCATGTTCATGGACGTCGTCCTTTCCACCCGAAACTCAGGCCGCCGCGCCGATGATATCGGCGTAGCCATTGGCTTCCAGTTCATGGGCCAGCGTCTTGTCGCCCGACTTGATCACCTGCCCCTTATAGAGAACGTGGACGGTGTCAGGCACGATATAGTCGAGCAGGCGCTGATAGTGGGTGATGACGACGACGGCGCGGTCGGGCGAACGCAGTGCATTGACGCCATCGGCAACGATCTTCAGCGCGTCGATATCGAGACCGGAATCGGTTTCGTCGAGCACGCAGAGCTTCGGCTCGAGCAGCGCCATCTGCAGGATCTCGGCGCGCTTCTTCTCGCCGCCGGAGAAGCCGACGTTGAGCGGACGCTTCAGCATCTCGGTGTTGATCTGCAGCTTGCCGGCGGCATCCTTGACGCGGCGCATGAAGTCCGGCGTCGTCAGCTCGTCCTCGCCGCGCGCCTTGCGCTGCTCGTTCATCGCCACCTTGAGAAACTGCATGGTGGCGACACCCGGGATCTCGACCGGATACTGGAAGGCGAGGAAGACGCCCTTGGCGGCGCGTTCGGCCGGATCGAGTTCGAGAATGCTCTCGCCATTGTAGAGAATGTCGCCCTCGGTGACTTCGTAGTCGCTGCGGCCGGACAGCACATAGGAGAGCGTCGACTTGCCGGAGCCGTTCGGCCCCATGATCGCGGCCACTTCCCCGGCCTTCACCGTCAAGTTCAGACCACGGATAATCTCGGTACCGTCTTCGGCGATGCGGGCATGAAGGTTTCTGATTTCAAGCATTTCGTTCTTCCTGTTCATACAACGGCTTCAAGTGCCGCCCAATCGACCGTTCGCACCGGTCTCGATCCGTCATCCTCGGGCTTGTCCCGAGGATCTAAGCCTTCAATTGTATCGCTCTACTGCTCCGATGAGACTTTCCATTTACGTCCGCAGATCCTCGGGACAAGCCCGAGGATGACGTCGCCAAGGGTATGTAGCTTCGGATTTCAAGCATACCATTCTTCCTATCATACAGCTGGCACAAGGCCGCCCAATTGACCGTTCGCAGCGGTCTCGATCCGTCATCCTCGGGCTTGTCCCGAGGATCTAAGCCCTCAGTTGTAATCGCTCCACTCCCGCGTATTCGGATGCGGCCGATAGACATTCTCAATTTCATCAATCCGCTCGTAGAGGTCTATCCAGGTCGGATTGAGCTCCTCTATGAGCTTGATTTTCCACTCGCGCATATAGCGCTTCAGAGATTTCTCCCGCTGGATCGCCAACACGATATTCGGATGGTTCTCAAACCAAACGAGATTTTTTGCTCTGTATTTTTGCGTGAAACCCTTCCGGTGTTCCCATATGCGACCGTGCAGGTCACTCGTGACGCCTGTGTAGATCACACCCCGCGGTTTATCGGACATCATATAGACGAAACCAGTCATCCTTGTCCTTTGACCGCAGCAGATCCTCGGGACAAGCCCGAGGATGACGGAGGCCGTGTTTAGCCGACACTCCCTTCCAGCGAAATGCTGATCAGCTTCTGCGCCTCGACGGCAAATTCCATCGGCAGTTCCTGCAGCACTTCCTTGACGAATCCGTTGACGATCAGCGCGATCGCCGCCTCGGTCGGTATACCGCGCTGCAGGCAGTAGAACAGCTGGTCCTCGGAAATCTTCGAGGTCGTCGCTTCGTGCTCGAACTGCGCCGTCGAGTTCTTCGCCTCGATATAGGGCACGGTGTGAGCGCCGCACTTGTCGCCGATCAAGAGCGAATCGCACTGGGTGAAGTTGCGTGCGTTCGACGCCTTGCGGTGAGCCGAGACCTGGCCGCGATAGGTGTTGTTGGAAACACCGGCAGCGATACCCTTGGAGACGATGCGGCTCGACGTGTTCTTGCCGAGATGGATCATCTTGGTGCCGCTGTCGATCTGCTGATGGCCGTTGGACACGGCGATCGAATAGAACTCGCCTCTGGAGTCGTCGCCGCGCAGAATGCAGGACGGGTACTTCCAGGTGATCGCCGAGCCGGTTTCGACCTGCGTCCAGGAGATCTTCGAGCGGTTGCCGCGGCAATCGCCGCGCTTGGTGACGAAGTTGTAGATGCCGCCCTTGCCTTCCTTGTCGCCCGGATACCAGTTCTGGACGGTGGAATACTTGATCTCGGCATCATCGAGCGCAACCAACTCGACCACGGCGGCATGAAGCTGGTTTTCGTCGCGCTGCGGCGCCGTGCAGCCTTCGAGATAGGAGACGTAGGCGCCCTCTTCCGCGATGATCAGCGTGCGCTCGAACTGGCCCGTGTTCTTCTCATTAATGCGGAAATAGGTGGAAAGCTCCATCGGGCAACGCACGCCCTTCGGCACAAAGACGAAGGAGCCGTCGGTGAAGACAGCCGAATTCAGCGTGGCATAATAATTGTCCGAGGTCGGTACGACCGAACCGAGATATTTCCGGACGAGATCGGGGTACTCGCGGATGGCTTCCGAAATCGACATGAAGATCACGCCGGCCTTCTTCAGCTCCGCCTTGAAGGTAGTGACGACCGAGACGCTGTCGAAAACAGCATCGACGGCAATCTTCGGCTTCTCGACGCCGGCCAGGATTTCCTGTTCGCGCAGCGGAATGCCGAGCTTCTCATAGACCTTCAGCAGTTCCGGATCGACCTCGTCGAGCGACTTCGGACCCGGCGTGCTCTTCGGCGCGGCGTAGTAATGGATGTCGTTGAAATCGATCTTCGGATAATTGACGCGCGCCCAGGTCGGCTCTTCCAGCGTCAGCCAACGCCGATAGGCCTCCAGACGCCATTCCAGCATCCATTCCGGCTCCTGCTTCTTGGCCGAAATGAAGCGGATGATATCCTCGGACAGGCCCTTCGGCGCCTTGTCCATTTCGATGACGGTCTCGAAACCGTATTTGTACTGGTCCACATCGATCAGGCGGACCTGGTCGATCGTTTCCTGCACGGCAGCCATTTCGTTCTCCAATCTCGCCGGATACAAGGTCCGGCAGCTTGTAGCGGACGGGCAAATTCCTTTGCCCTGATGTAGGTGGCCAAAAGGGACTTTTCAGCCCGATTGGCAAGCGGAAATTTGCATTTCCGCAAGTTTATGATGCGGTCAGGCCGCCTCGCCCGCGGACCTGCGCCGGCAGGCGATCTTCGCAAAAGCGGCAATGGCCCTGTCTATATCCTCTTCCGTGGTCGAGAAGCCGAGCGAGATGCGCAGTGCGCCGAGCTTGGCGTCGCGTCCCATCGCCGTCAGCACATGGCTTTCGCCGAGCCGTCCCGACGAGCAGGCCGAACCGGCCGAAAGCGCCACACCTTCGAGATCGAAAGCGATCTGTCCGGTTTCCGCCTTCAATCCCGGCAGGGTAAAGAAGATCGTATTGGCGACACGCTCGCCACCCTCGCCATGGATGATCACGTCGCTAGCATGCCCCCGCATGCCGGTTTCCAGCCGCTCGCGCAGCGCGCCGATTGCCGCGTTGCGCATTACCAGTTCGCTCGCGGCTGTCTCCGCCGCCGCGCCGAAGCCGATCAGCGCCAGCGAATTCTGTGTCCCCGAGCGGTGACCGCGCTCCTGCCCGCCGCCCTGTATCAGCGGCCGCGGCATCAGCGCCTCGCCTCGCGCTATCAGCGCGCCGGCGCCCTTCGGCCCGCCGATCTTGTGCGAGGAGACGATCATGAAATCGGCGCCGATCCTGTTGATGTCGAGCGCGATCCGGCCTGCTGCCTGCACGGCGTCGACCACGAAGAGCCCGCCATGGGCATGCACGATCTTTGCCGCCGCCTCGACCGGCTGGACGATGCCCGTTTCGTTGTTGACGAGCATGACGGCGACCATCGGCAGGCCGGCGACCTTGTCATGGGCCGCAAGCAGGCGGTCAAGCGCGTCGAGATCGACGATGCCGGCTTCCGTGACCGGAATCTCGGTCATCTTTTCCTTGGGAAAGCGGCCGCCCTCGCGCACGGCGGGATGTTCGATCGCCGAAAAATAAAGACGGCCAAGCTGAAGCGGCGTACGGCCCATGCGGAAATCCGGCGTCAGCACCAGATTGGCGGCTTCCGTCGCACCGCTGGTGAAAATGACATTGCCGGCATCCGTGCCGGCCAGTGCCGCCACCTTGCGTCGCGCACCCTCGATGGCGGCGCGCGCGGCGCGCCCCTCTCCATGCACGCTGTTCGGATTGCCAAACACGTCGATGGCGCGCATGATCGCCTCGCGCGCTGCGGGGTGCAGCGGCGCTGTGGCATTCCAGTCGAGATAAAGGCGTGGCGGCGCCATGATCTTCAGTCCTGCGCTTGACGAGCTTGCTTCAGCGGCCGCGGTTCATTTTTCTTGAAATTTCCGCCGGGCTTGCCTTATGACACGTTCCACGAAGCCGTGGATCGCCATGCAAGTTTCGAATTGTTCTAAACTGCGTTTTAGAAAAGCTGACAACACGAGTCAAGTCATGTTGTCGTCCTACGCAGCGCGAACGCGAAATAAAACCCGGAGTACCAATGCCCGAAGTTATTTTCAACGGCCCTGCCGGCCGTCTTGAAGGCCGCTACCAGCCCTCCAAGGAAAAAAGCGCGCCGATAGCGCTCATCCTGCATCCGCATCCGCAGTTCGGCGGCACGATGAACAATCAGATCGTCTACCAGCTCTTCTATATGTTCCAGAAGCGCGGGTTCACGACTTTGCGCTTCAACTTCCGGGGCATCGGCCGCAGCCAGGGCGAATTCGATCATGGCGCCGGCGAACTGTCGGATGCTGCCTCCGCGCTCGACTGGGTGCAGAGCCTGCATCCCGATTCCAAGACCTGCTGGGTCGCCGGTTATTCCTTCGGCGCCTGGATCGGCATGCAGCTTCTGATGCGCCGGCCGGAGATCGAAGGCTTCATGTCGATCGCACCGCAGCCGAACACCTACGACTTCTCCTTCCTGGCACCCTGCCCCTCCTCCGGCCTGATCATCAACGGCGAGGCCGACAAGGTGGCGCCGGAAAAGGATGTCAACGGCCTGGTCGAGAAACTGAAGACCCAGAAGGGCATCCTCATCACCCATCGCACCGTCTCCAACGCCAACCACTTCTTTAACGGTCAGGTGGAGACGCTGATGGGCGAATGCGAGGACTATCTCGACCGCCGCCTCAACGGCGAGCTGGTGCCGGAACCGGCGGCCAAGCGAATCCGCTAAACCACAAGGCGAACGCAGCGCCTCCTGCAGAGCGTTCCAGCCCAACGGGCCTCTTGTGCCGAAACAGATCACTTACCGTGTTGCAATATATATTGCAGTGCGGTAGGTTCCTCGCGATCCAAACAGAAGCGAGGTCCGCAAATGACCAAGTCGTTCGGGGAAGTCCTGGATAAGTATAAGGGAATCGGTCCGGGGTTTGATTTTCTTCGAATAGGGCTCGCCTTTTCTATCGTATTGACCCATTCGTTTTTGCTGACCGGGAATGATGACTTCATCAGAGGGTCGGTATTCTGGTTCACCGAATACGCTCTTGTTCCGATGTTCTTCGCATTGAGCGGATTCCTGATCGCCGGCAGCGCCCAGCGCCTCAGCCTGCGAAACTTCCTGATCAATCGCGGATTGCGCATCGTCCCGGCCCTTGCCGTCGATATCGTCGTCTGTTCGCTGATCATCGGGCCGATCGTCACGGTCGTCTACCACGCCGACTATTTTACCGATCCGCGGTTTTTCAAATATTTCCTGAACATCGTCGGCTGGATCCATTACGAGCTGCCGGGCGTCTTCCAGGATAATCCGAGCCAGCGCGTCAACGGCGCTCTGTGGACGGTCCCTTGGGAGATCTTCTGCTACATCATCATGTCGTTTTTGATGATCACCGCGATCGTCAAGACGCGCTATAAGCTGCTCGCCGTGCTGATCGGGTATATTTTCATCGGCCTTGTCGTGCAGAAGATGCCATATCTGTTTCCGGGCTCGATCAAGCCGGTCGCCCGCTTACTCTTCATGAGCCGCGGCTCGCAGCTGATAACGGCATTCCTGATGGGCATCGCCGTCTTTCAGTTCAGGGCGGTCATTCCGCATTCCCGCTGGCTATTCGCCGCCGCCTGCCTCGTCTGCCTCGTCGCCATCTTCGCTCTCGACAGCCGCGCGACGGAGTCGGTGATCAACCGGCCCATCGTCATCAGCGCTCTTGTCTATATGACTGTCTTCATCGGCCTGTCCGAGGTTCCGATCCCCGCCTTCTTCAGGAAAGGCGATTATTCCTACGGCGTCTATCTTTACCATGACCCGTTCCTGCAGATCTGGATCAGCGCCTTCCCGTCGGTCTTCCTGTTTCCGAAATATGGTGCGCTGGCGCTCTATGCCGTCGGCCTGCCATCGGCGCTCGCCGTTGCCGTTCTGTCCTGGCACTTCATCGAGAAACCGATCCTCGGGCTTCGCAAGAAATTCTCGTTCATCGCCCAGGTCAGGGGCGTCGAGGACGGCAATCAGGGCGGAAGAGTCCGGCCGATCGCGGTCAAGAGTTAGGGTTTTTCCGGCGGCATCTCAGCCGCCGCGTGTCAGGGTAGCCGTCATGGCTTTGCCAGTACTCCGCCGCTGACAGGTGCAGCAACTCCTGTCGTACCGGGAAACGTCAGCGGCAGCCTGTCCAGCGAGCGCACGGCGAGATAAGCCCAGGCCTCGGCCTCCATCGCATCGCCGTCGAAGCCTGCCTCCTCGGCGGTCAGCACGCGCGATCCCAGCTCTTCGGCCATGGCCGAGAACTCCGCCATCAGCGTGCGGTTCAACCGCCCGCCGCCGCAGACGATATAGATCGATGGGCTCTCGGGCAGGAAACCGGCGGATTTGATGATCGAGGCGGCAGCGACATGCGCGAGCGTCCGGGCGCCGTCTTCAATGCTCGCTTCGCCCTGACGAAGCGGTGCGAAATCGCCGCGGTCGAGCGACCGGCGAACATTGCCGCGGAAGAACGGGCTTTCCAGATAGCGCTCCGCGATCGCGGCGACGACCTTGCCGCGACCGCCGATTTCGCCGCCGGGATCGAATGGCTTGCCGGTCTGCATCTCCACCCACTGGTCGATCAGCGTATTGCCCGGTCCGCTGTCGAAGGCCGATATGCGGCCGTCCGCGCCGATGAAGGTCAGATTGGAAATGCCGCCGATATTGACGAAGCACACCGCTTGTCCGGCCTGCTGGAGTTTTCCTGCAAGCGCTGCGTGATATGCCGGCACCAGCGGCGCGCCCTGCCCGCCATGCACCATGTCGTTGGCGCGCATGTCGTAGACCACCGATATGCCGGTTCGGCGCGCCAGTTCCTGGCCGTCGCCGATCTGGATCGTCAGCCCCTCGTCGGGCCGGTGAAGCACGGTCTGGCCATGGAAGCCCAGAACATCGACGGCATCGGCGGAGAGCCCGAAATGCTTCAGAAATGCCGTAACGGCATCTGCATGACGTAAAGTCAGTTCAAGTTCGATCTCGCGCAGCTCGGCCGGCCGTTCGTTTCGATCGGTCAGCGGACGAGCCAGTTCCAGCGCCCGCTTGAGCCGCCCACGGAAATCGGCCTCATAGGGCACGCCCATGAATGGGCCGCGTTCGATGAAGCCGCGGCCGTCGGTTCTGATCAGCGCGACGTCGATTCCGTCCATCGACGTGCCGCTCATCAGCCCGATCGCAGTCCTGATGACATCCATGAGGCTTGCCTCCCATGCGATTCCCGGATGCACTTTCGTAAAAACAGTGCTAAACGCGCCGCGACAGATCAACAACAACGAAGTTGCGCCAACCCACGGGGCCGCGCAGACACCAAGAGACGAAAGCCATGTCCGAGTTCAAGTCCGATTTCCTCCGCACGCTGAAAGAGCGCGGCTTCATTCATCAGATCTCTGATGAAAACGGCCTCGACGACCTCTTCGCCAAGGAAACCGTGACGGCCTATATCGGCTACGACCCGACGGCATCAAGCCTCCACGTCGGTCATCTCACCCAGATCATGATGCTGCACTGGCTGCAGGCGACGGGCCACCGCCCGATTTCGCTGATGGGCGGCGGCACCGGCATGGTCGGCGACCCCTCTTTCAAAGAGGAAGCGCGCAAGCTGATGACGGTCGAGACGATCGAGCAGAATATCGCCTCGATCAAGAGCTGCTTCTCGAACTATCTCGATTACGACAAGCCAGGCAATGCCGCGCTGATGATTAACAATGCCGAATGGCTGCGTTCGTTGAACTATCTGGAGTTCCTGCGCGACGTCGGCCGCCATTTCTCGGTCAACCGCATGCTGTCCTTCGATAGCGTGAAGACGCGCCTTGACCGTGAACAGTCGCTGTCTTTCCTGGAATTCAACTACATGATCCTCCAGGCCTACGATTTCGTCGAACTGGCCAAGCGCTACGATTGCCGCTTGCAGATGGGCGGTTCGGACCAATGGGGCAATATCGTCAACGGCATCGATCTCGGTCACCGCATGGGGACGCCGCAGCTTTATGCGCTCACCTCGCCCCTGCTGACGACCTCGTCCGGCGCCAAGATGGGCAAGTCGGCCTCCGGCGCCGTCTGGCTGAATGCCGATCTGCTGCCCGTCTATGACTTCTGGCAATATTGGCGTAACACCGAGGACGCCGATGTGCCGCGCTTCCTCAAGCTCTTCACCACGCTGCCGATGGACGAAATCGCCCGGCTTTCGGCAATCGGCGGCTCGGAGCTGAACGAAGTCAAGAAAATCCTGGCGACCGAAGTCACCGCGATCCTGCACGGCCGCCCGGCCGCCGAGCAGGCCGCGGAAACGGCGCGCAAGACCTTCGAGGAAGGTGGGCTCTCCGAGAACCTGCCTTCGGTCGATATTCCGGCCACGGAACTGGATGGCGGCATCGGCCTGCTCTCGCTGATGGTCCGCGCCGGTCTTGCCGGTTCGAACGGCGAAGCCCGCCGCCATGTCCAGGGCGGCGCCGTGCGCATCAACGACCAGGCGGTCAGCGATGAGCGCCGCCTGATCGGCAGCGGCGAAATTACCGCCGATGGCGTCATCAAGCTCTCGCTCGGCAAGAAGAAACACATCCTGATCCGCCGCGCGGCCTAAGAACGCCGCAGCAAGCCGGAACTCACCAACGCGCCGCTCCCACCCGGGGTGGCGCGTTGGCGCGACCAGCCAAGCAATCACTGCGCTCCCCGCTGATATGTCAGATCGTTTCGCTGGTCTTCGCGCAGCAGGCGGCTCGGGGGATCGATGCCCGGCGCGGGTGTTACCCGTGACCACCAGCTGATTGAGAAGATCGGCGCGGTAACCGTCGCGTCGAGGGGAACCATCAGCATGTGGTCGGAGCGGATGACCTCGGGCGGTTTCAGCCGACCAACCTTGTCAGCCGAATAGGAAGTCTGGTGACCGATTGCGACGGCGATCACGGTGGCCGATGCGAAAGAGACTGTCCGGGCGCACAGCATGGCATTCTCCGCCGGCCTTTAACTCAGGCCGAAACTCTACCTTACATCAGGATACGCTAAAACGTTCCGGCGTCGATGACGAAATTGTCGACGTGGTTGTCAGACGCGTGCCGCCTTCTCGGAACCTTTTCCGCCTATTGGGATTTGCGACCAGATGGATCTGGAGCGCCGGCATGATCAATGACCTCTGGTATAAGAACGCCGTCATCTACTGCCTGTCGGTGGAGACCTTCATGGACGCCAACGGCGACGGCGTCGGTGATTTCCAGGGTCTGATGCGCCGTCTCGACTATCTCTCCGGTCTTGGTATCACGGCGATCTGGCTGATGCCGTTCCAGGCTTCACCCGGTCGCGACGACGGTTACGACGTCTCCGATTATTACAACGTCGACCCGCGTTACGGCACGCTCGGCGATTTCGTCGAATTTACCCATGGTGCCAAGCAGCGCGGGATCCGGGTGTTGATCGATCTGGTCATCAACCACACATCGAAGGACCATCCATGGTTTCAGGACGCCAGAAGCGACCCGCACTCGCGCTATCGCGACTGGTATGTCTGGTCGGAGAAAAAACCTGCCAATGCGGATCAGGGCATGGTCTTCCCCGGCGTGCAGAAGACCACCTGGACCTATGACGAGAAGGCCAAAGTCTATTATTTCCATCGCTTCTACGATCACCAACCGGATCTCAACACCTCCAATCCCGAGGTGCAGGCGGAAATCCTGAAAATCATGGGCTTCTGGATCCAGCTCGGCGTTTCGGGCTTCCGCATGGATGCCGCGCCCTTCATCATTGCGACCAAAGGCGCCGATGTGACCAAACCGGTCGAGCAGTTCGACATGCTGAGGAAATTCCGCGAATTCCTGCAATGGCGCCTGGGCGATTCCATCATCCTGGCGGAGGCCAATATCCTGCCGAAGGATAATTTCGAATATTTCGGAGACGATGGCGACCGCATGCAGATGATGTTCAACTTCCAGGTCAATCAGACGCTGTTCTATGCTCTCGCGACGGCTGACACCCGGCCCTTGAAGAAGGCGATGGAGGCCACCAAGCCGCGCCCGGCGACAGCGCAGTGGGGCCTCTTCCTTCGCAACCACGATGAACTGGATCTCGGCCGCCTCACAGATAAGCAGCGCAATGCAGTCTTTGCCGCATTCGGCCCCGAGAAGGACATGCAGCTTTATGACAGGGGCATTCGACGGCGCCTGGCGCCCATGCTCGGCGGCGACCGCCGCAAGATCGAAATGGCCTACAGCCTGCTTTTTTCGCTGCCCGGAACGCCCGTCATTCGCTATGGCGACGAAATCGGTATGGGCGATGATCTATGCCTGCCGGAGCGCAACTGTGCCCGCACCCCGATGCAATGGTCGACGGAACCGGAAGGCGGCTTCACCAAGAGTAAAAAACCCATTTCACCGGTCATCAAGGATGGTCCCTACGGCTTCGAACATGTCAACGTCGCCGTCCAGCGGCGCGACCCGAACTCGCTGCTGAACTGGACGGAGCGGATGATCCGGATGCGCAAGGAGGCTCCCGAGATCGGCTGGGGCGATTTCTCAGCGATCGACACGGGCAACGACGGCGTGCTGGCGCTGCGTTATGACTGGCGCGGCAATTCGGTGCTTATTTTGCACAACCTGCATCCGCATCCGACGGAAGTGACCTTCGATCCCGATATCGGTGAACATGGACAGCTTCTGATCGATATCGCCGACAGCGCGAGCAGCGAGGCGGACGAGAAAGGGCGTCATACCGTCGTGCTCGACGCCTATGGCTACCGCTGGTATCGGGTCGGCGGCCTCGACTATCTCCTCAGGCGGAAGGATATCTAAAGCGTGTCGCGCAAAAGTGTGGTTTTGCGATACGACACGCGTAAAAACAAAGACTTGAAGCACAGCGAGCGAATCTGAAAGATCGTGACGTGCTTTAGATCGCGTCCTGCCTCATTGGAATTCGAAGATCTGACGGAACACGCCCGGCGCGATGATCGACAGCGGGTTGATCTGCAGGTTCGGCTGGTCGAACTTTCCGGTGAGCTTGAAAGTGATGCCGATCAGGCCGCGGTCGCTGCCGTTGCCGAGGATGACGCCGATCAGCGGCAGTTCGGCGAACAGGCGATTGAGGCCGTAGGCCGGCATGAAGGTGCCGGTCATGTCCATGTTGCCCTTGCGGTCGCGCACGATACCCTGGAATGTTGCGCCGATCTGGTCGCCGCGCAGCACACCGTTTTCGATGCCGATCATCCCGCCGCGCGAGACGATGCGGGCAAAGGCGCGCTGGAAGCGCTGCGATGACGTATCGATATCGCGTTTCACCGCTTCGTTGAGGCTTCGCTGCTCATTCCCGACGGGCGTCGAGACGATCGAACGCAGGCGTTGTTCGTTGACGATCGAGAAACGGCGTACGTCGAGCGAGCCGTCCCAGCCTCCCTGCGCTCCGAGCCGGATCGCGAGATTGAGAAGGCCGCCCTGCATGTGCTGGTAGAGATCGGCAAAACGCGAGACTGCGCCCGCATCGCCGCTGGTGATGTTGATGACGCCGCCGTCCTTCATCTGGCTAACCACGGCCTCGCCGCTGTCCGTGATGGCGGAAAAATTCAGGGCCTGCAGCTTGTCGCCGCGCAGTGACACCTGCGCCTGGAAATTGCCGACCTTCTCGTCGTTGAAGCCGATGACATTCTTCAGCTTGGCGCGCACCGATACGGCAGTGTTGTCGCCATCGCCATCCTCCTCACTGTCCGAGCCCGATTTCAATCGTGCAATGACCGGGCGCGCATCGGCGCTGTCGCCGGATACGGAGACATCGAAATTGCCCTTGCTGCGTTTGACCGACAGCGCGAAATCGTCGAGCGAGGAAAGCCTGACGCTGTCGAAATCCGCGGAGATCAAGCCGGTCTTGCCGACGTTCAGCGATCCGCTGGCGCCGAAACCGTCACCCTTCAGCCGGAAATTCTTGATCTCGGTGTTCTCGGCCGGGCCGGACATCTCGAATTCGGCGGAGGCGGAAATGCCGCCGCCTTTCGACCAGCCGATCCAGGGCAGATCGAGCATCGATTTGGTGAGGTCGAGCTGAACGTTCTGCCGGTCGTCGTCAACACGCGTCAGCACCATCTTCAGATTGCCCCTGACGATATCGGAAAGTCCGGGCATCACCTTGCTGCGCTGGTCGTCGGAAAGCGTCGCCGTGATCACGCGCTGCCGCTCGACGCCGGAGGACGCCTCGACCGGCTCGGTCAGCTCGATATTGGCAGGGATGCCGTCGATCTCGCCTTTGGCGTCAAGTGTGATCGCCTTCGGATCGCCGTTCAGCACGCCGCTGACATTGCTGATCGTGCGGCCGGAAAACGGCTTGGCAAGATCGACGTCGGCGAGCTTCATGACGGCCTTCCATTCGGCCGGCGGCGGGTTCTGCGAGGACAGCAGCCCGAAATGCGCCTTCACGTCGGCATCGATATGCCCCTTGAAATCGTCGGGCGTAAAACCGGCGCGCTGCAGAACCCGGATCGGCTTGTAGGTCAGGAGTTCGCCGATGGCGTCCGCCGCGCCCGATACCGCCAGATCGATATCGGCCATCAGCGGCTTGTCGTAGGCCGAAGGTATGACGAAGGTCCCTTGCCCGAGACCGACGGACCGGCCGGAAGGAAAATAGGACTTGCCGCTTTTGATAGAGACCGTCGCGACGGGGCCCGTCAGGTCGAAATGCGCCGCCGTGTCGCGCACCGGCGGAATGTCGCCGGCGACATTCATGCGCGTCCCCGCAATGTCGAAACCGATGCGGATCTGGTTGGCGTCGAGCTTCAGCCCCTTCCCGCCGGCTGCCTCGTCCAGCCTGCCGAAGGGAATGAAGACCGAGATGGACGCGTCGGTGACGGTGCCGCCGAAGAGATTGCCGTGTACCCAGGTGCGTACCTTCGGCGCCATCCAGAATGGCCACAGCTGCTTGATAGCCGTCGTCTGCAATTGTGACGACTGGCCGGCGAAGCTGATCTGCGGGGACTTGTCGCCAAGCTTTATATCAAGCGATCCGTAAAGCGCTCCGAGCGGGCTGGAGACGGTCATGTTCGCAAACTGGAATTCCCGGGCGGCGACCATGTAGCGCCCGGTCGCCTGGATGTCGAAGGAGAGCGGCTGTTCGCCGGATCCGCCGGGTGCTGCCGTGCCGCCGCTGATGAGCAGGTCGATGCCGAAGCCTTTGCCGGCCTGCGGATCGAGCTTGTCGAGATCGATGAGTGCGCCGTTGATGGGAAGGGTGGTCGCGCCGAACCGCGCGTTCGACTTGGCGATCTCGATCGTCTGCTTGGTGAAGTCATAGACGAGGTTGATTTGCCCGCCCGACAGTTCCTGGGCATCGCCGTCCGCATAGATCAGGCCGGGATCGATGTCGATCGTCGCCGCGAGCGCCGGCTGCACGCCATCGCGCGCCCTGCTGGCCGACACGGTCAGATCGGCAAAGCTGTTGAGCCCTTGCCGTATCGCTCCCTGATCGTTGCGTTTGAGCGTAAAGGGCGTGAGGTCGGCATGTTTCAGCGTCGCCACCACCTTCGACACATGGCCGTCCTCTTTCTCGGCCAGCACGTCGAGTTCCGCTACCTCGCCGTTGAGCGCAACCTCTCCCGTCAATTGCAGCGAGGACGGGCCGGCATGGGCAAAGACGACATTGTCGACGACGAGCGAGAGCGGGCCGTTGGCGGTATCGGCGAGCTTGATGTCGATGCCCGAGATGCGCACGGAACTCGTCGAACCGCGCGTCACGATGCTGTCGAACATGTCGAATTGCGAGAAGATCCTCTCCATCGCCGCCGGCATGGCGTCGATGCGCAGATCATCGAGCTTGACGGGGTTGCCGGAGGGCAAAAGCGCGGTATCGAGGGCGATATCCTCGGCCTCGATATCCGTGATGGCGATGCGGCCCCGGAAAAGCTGCAGCGGATCGAGCCCCAGGCGCACGGAACCCGTCGTCGATACGTGCTGGCCGCTCTGCTGGTCGATCATGTTGACGTCGCGCGCTTCGAGCGCCAGCCGAAGGCCCGAGGTGAAGCGGATGACGGTGGAGCCGACCTCGGCGCGGTAGCGCGGCCCGGCCGCGCCGTTCAGCGCCGCCTGCGCCTGCTGCGACAGCGGTTTGTCGAACATGCCGCTTTCAACGGTAAAGACGATGGCCGCGAGAATGAGGAGAATCAGTCCGAGAAATATTGACGTCAGCTTTACCGTGCGCCGCATCGGCGAGCGCGGCGGCGGGCAATGGACGATGATCGGATCCTCGGCCTGGGCGGACGGCAAGCGGTCCAGCGCAACGATATCCTTCTTGCGAAACGTGACCTTTTCGCCGCGGATGGCTGACATGCGCCCTCGGGCTCTCCCTTGAATTGAAGAATTGAACCCGGCCATGCTGGACGGGTTTCCGTCCAATATATAATTCGGGGAGAGAGTGTGTCATCCACAAACCCGGCAAAAGAAAGGTTTTCATAATGGCGGTTCCCGGCATCGGTGCCCTGGCCCCTGATTTCAACCTCCCCCGCGACGGCGGCGGTCGCGTTTCGCTTGCCGATTTCCACGGCAAGCCGCTCGTGTTGTTCTTCTATCCCAAGGACGACACCACGGGCTGCACGGCCGAATCACTGGCTTTCACGGCACTCGCGCCCGAATTCGAGGCGGTGGGAGCTGCCGTCATCGGCATGTCGCCCGATTCGGCCGCCTGCCATGACAGGTTCATCAAGAAACACCGTCTTTCGGTGGCGCTCGCCTCGGACGAGGAAAAGACCACGCTGCAGGCCTATGGCGTCTGGAAGGAAAAGAGCATGTACGGCCGTAATTTCATGGGCGTCGAGCGCACCACCTTCCTCATCCGCCAGGACGGCACGATCGCCACCATCTGGCAGAAGGTGAAGGTGCAGGGCCATGCCGAGACCGTGCTCGAGGCGGTGAGGAACCTCGCCGCGTGACCGGAGACCTTGCGATAACCTCGCTGCGCGGCGGTGCGATCGATGCCATCCGCGCCGCCGATCTCGACCGCAAGACGGCGCTTGCGCAGGAAAGCGCCACCCGCTGGTTCGCCCGCCGGGTGTCGCTGCGCTCGCCGCTCGACGCCGCCTTGCCGGAACGGCCGGGCCGGCCGGAAAAACCGGTGCTGACCCCGCCGACCCAGGTAGAGAAGCGCTCGCTGCATACGCTGAAAGGGCGGATCGCCCTGCTCCACGCCATCGCTCATATCGAGCTCAACGCCGTCGATCTGGCGCTCGATATCGTCGCGCGATTCGCCAGCGAACAGGTGCCCAATTCCTTTTTCGACGGCTGGATGCAGGTTGCCTTCGAGGAGGCGAAGCATTTCCGCATGGTGCGCGCCCGCCTCAACGACCTCGGCGCCGATTACGGCGATCTTCCCGCCCATGACGGGCTTTGGCAGGCCGCCCACTCCACCCGCAATGATCTGACGGCAAGGCTTGCCGTCGTGCCGCTGATTCTCGAAGCCCGCGGCCTCGATGTGACGCCGTCGCTGCAGGCCAAGATGCGCGAGACCGGCGATCTCGAAAGTGCCGCGGTCCTCGACGTCATCTACAACGACGAGAAAGGCCATGTCGCCGTCGGCGCCAAATGGTTCCGCTTCCTCTGTGCGCGCGAAAAGCGCGATCCGGCAAAGGCCTTCCAGGAGTTGGTGCGCGCCAATTTTCGCGGCCCTCTGAAGCCGCCTTTCAACGATCTCGCCCGCGCCGAAGCCGGATTGACACCATCCTTCTACCGCTCGCTGGCATCGATCAGCCACGCCTGAAACCATTGCCATTTTCGACACGGAACGCGAGAAAGAAAGCATTCATTAACCATAAGCGTGTCTAATTTCCGAAAGAGGCGTAGAGCATCAATCGGGAGAGCCTGCGTGAACAGCGGACATCAGCACCGGGTATTCGGCAAGCGGGCGCAGGAGCACATTCTCATCCTGGCGAGCGGCGACAAGGTCCGCCACATGACGGTCAAGCCCTGGATGGGCGCGCTGGCCTTCTGCTTCGTCGGGGTCTTTTCGATCGGCTATCTCCTGGCGACCTCCTATCTCGTGCTGCGCGACGACCTGATCGGCGCAACCATGGCCCGCCAGGCCCGTATGCAGCACGATTATGAAGACCGCATCGCCGCCCTTCGCGCCCAGGTCGACCGCATCACCTCCCGCCAGCTTCTCGACCAGCAGGTGGTGGAAGACAAGGTGGACAAACTGATGGAGCAGCAGATGGCGCTCACCTCGCGCCACGGCAAGCTCGACAACCTGCTCGACCGCGCTGAAAGCTCGGGCCTGACGGATAAGGACGTCGCCCCATCCGCGCCGTCTTCGCCCGTCCAGTCCTATGCCCCCGCCATCAAGGACAAACGCGCTTCGCTTGACCGCGGCGGCATCGAGGCGATCGAGAAGCAACTGGCAAGCGGCGCACCGGCCGACGCCACGCCCGACAATACGACGCTTGCCTACGTGCCGGCCACCGAGACTGTGGGGGATCGCGCCGACCGCGTCTTCTCCAAAGTGACGCTGTCGCTGAAGGATGTCGAACAGGATCAGCGCAACCGCGTCGAGCAGCTGACGAGCGACGCCGGCACTGCCGCAAATGCCATCGAGGGCGTGCTGACCCGCTTCAAGATCCCGGTTCCGGAAGAAGCCGCCGCCAAGCGGGACGACGACGACAGCGCTGTCGGCGGCCCCTATATCGAGCCGGAGAGCAATGACGACTTCAACAATTCGCTGGCCGCTCTCGATGGCGCCTTGACAAGGCTCGAAGCCGTGCGCAGTACGGCCGAATCCCTGCCCTTCCGCAATCCCGCCATCGGCAAGGAAGTGACCAGCCCCTTCGGCAACCGGCGCGATCCCTTCCTCGGCCGGCTGGCGCTCCATTCCGGCGTCGATTTCCGCTTTTCCCCGGGCGAAAAGATCCGTCCGACGGCACCCGGCAAGGTGATCTCCGCCGGCTGGACCGGCGGTTACGGCAACATGGTTGAGATCGACCACGGCAACGGCATATCGACGCGCTATGGGCATATGTCCGAGGTGCTGGTCAGGGTCGGCGAGACGGTCGATCGCAGCGACGTCATCGGCCTTGCCGGCAGCACCGGCCGTTCGACCGGCACGCATTTGCATTATGAAGTGCGCCAGAATGGCCGTGCTGTCGATCCAGTATATTTCATGAATGCCGGCCTCAAACTCGCCACCTATATCAAGTAATACCCGCCTGGTAACCAAAGCTTCACTCTGCACGGGGTGCGGCCTCTCTATTTCTTGACTTGCCGGCCATTCGGGGCTATGTCGCGCTGCATTGCGGCATGCAATCCCGCCGACTCGTTCAGAGTTCGGCCGAACCGGAACGGAAACAGTTTTCCCTTTGACGACATTTGCTGACCTTGGCTTGAGCCAAAAAGTGCTATCGGCTGTTGCCGACGCGGGCTATTCGATCCCCACGCCTATTCAGGCGGGCGCCATTCCTTTTGCGCTCGAGCGCCGTGATATTTGCGGCATCGCGCAGACCGGCACCGGCAAGACGGCATCCTTCGTTCTGCCGATGCTGTCGCTTCTGGAGAAGGGCCGCGCCCGCGCGCGCATGCCCCGTACGCTGATTCTCGAGCCGACGCGCGAACTCGCCGCCCAGGTCGCCGAGAATTTCGAGAAATACGGCAAGAACCACCGCCTCAACGTTGCCCTGCTGATCGGCGGCGTTTCCTTCGAGGACCAGGATCGCAAGCTCGAGCGCGGCGCCGACGTGCTGATCTGCACGCCGGGCCGCCTGCTCGATCATTTCGAGCGCGGCAAGCTCCTGATGAGCGGCGTCGAGATCCTCGTCATCGACGAGGCCGACCGCATGCTCGACATGGGCTTCATTCCCGATATCGAGCGCATCGCCAAGCTCATCCCCTTCACCCGCCAGACGCTGTTTTTCTCGGCCACCATGCCGCCGGAAATCCAGAAGCTTGCCGATCGCTTCCTGCAGAACCCGGAGCGCATCGAAGTGGCAAAGCCCGCTTCGGCCGCAAAGACCGTGACACAGCGCTTCGTCGCCTCGCACAGCAAGGATTATGAGAAGCGCGCCGTTCTGCGTGAACTCGTCCGCGCCCAGACCGAACTCAAGAACGCCATCATCTTCTGCAACCGCAAGAAGGATGTCGCCGATCTGTTCCGGTCGCTCGAGCGCCACGGCTTCTCGGTCGGCGCCCTGCACGGCGACATGGACCAGCGTTCGCGCACCACGATGCTGCAGAACTTCCGCGACGGCAATCTGCAGCTTCTGGTCGCCTCCGATGTCGCCGCCCGCGGCCTCGACATTCCCGACGTCAGCCACGTCTTCAATTTCGACGTGCCGATCCACTCCGAAGATTACGTCCACCGTATCGGCCGCACCGGCCGCGCCGGCCGGTCGGGTGCCGCCTTCACCCTCGTCACCAAGCGCGACACGAAATTCGTCGACGCGATCGAGAAGCTGATCGGCGAAAATGTCGAATGGCTGAATGGCGACCTGAGCGCGCTGCCGCCGGTGGAAGAAGGCAAGGACAGCGACCGTCCGCGCCGCAACGGACGCGAACGCGGCGACAGGGATCGCGGACGCGGGCGCGGCAAGCACGGTGCTGCGAGTCATAAATCTGACAACGACATACAGGATAATGACATCCAAGTGATCGCAGCAGCACCAGCAAAGGCCGAAGTCGTGAAAAACGAGCGCAAAGCAGAGCAGAAGCCGCAAAACAATGCGCGCAACAATCGGCCCTATCCGGCAAACGACGACAGCCGCGACCGCCGCCGTCATCGCGATCACGACGACGGCCCGACCCCGGTCGGATTCGGCGACGATATCCCCGCCTTCATGCTGATTGCCGGCAGCGCCAAGGTCTGACAACAGCCATGGGCAGGCCCGGTGTCGATTTCCCGGGCCTCGGCGTCGGTCTGGTGATTATCAGAGACGACAGGATACTTCTCTACAAACGCGTGAACGCGCCTGAAGCCGGCTATTGGAACATCGTCGGCGGCAAGGTCGATCACATGGAGCCGGCTGAAAAGGCCGCTCGTCGCGAGGCGGAAGAAGAAACCGGCCTGACGATCGGCCGGATCGAGCGCATCGGCATGACCGAACAGATCATCGATGCCGACCGCCAGCACTGGGTTTCCATCCTTTATCTCGCTCGCGACATCGAAGGCGAGCCGCAATTGACCGAGCCGGAGAAGCTTTCGGATTTCGGCTGGTTTCCGCTGAGCGATTTGCCCGAGCCGCTGTCCGCCTTCACCAAGGCGGCGATATCGGCCCTGCCCTCAGCTGAACGCGCCTAGCTATCGGCGCGAAGCGACGCCTCGTAGGCCAGCCGCACCCATTTCGCCATCAGATCGGGATCGTCATAGGCCTCTTCGGGGATCGACCAGTAGGGCATTTTCACTGGCTTACCCTTCTTGCCCTCGTAGGTCCATTGCGTGGCGCCGGCGGCGGCAAATTCCGGGGCACTCTTCTCGTCCGCCTTCAGCAGCATCTCATCGCGCACTTCGAGCGCGATGATGCGCCCGAGATGATAGATGCCCTTGCCGCCGAACATGCGCTTGATCGTGACCGGCCCGAGCCCCTGAAACATTTCCTCGATCCCGGCACTGTCCATTCTCTACCCTCTCGAAAATCAGTCTACGCCGATCACAGCGTGTGATAGTCCCGGTTCATGTAAATGAGCGCCGGATGCTTCTCGCTGAAGCGGACGGCCGCGACTTCGCCGAAGATGACATTGTGCGTCGGCATTTCCTTGATGTCGGTCACCCGGCAGTCGAAGGCGGCAAGCGCATCCGCAAGGACTGGTGCGCCGGTGACGAGCGTGTCGAAACGGGCACTGGTGAAACGGTCGTCTTCGGCAAGCGCCGTGCGTCCGGAAAACGCATCGGCGACGCCCTGGTGATGGGCGCCGAGCGTGTTCAGCACGAAAATGCCGCTGCGAAAAAAGATCTCGTTCTTCGGATTGGTATTATTGAGGCAGATCAGCACGGAGGCCGGATTGTCCGAGACCGAGCAGGCGGCGGTGATGGTGACGCCCCGGCGCATGCCTTCCATCGCCGTCGTCACGAGCTGCACATGGCCGGCATAACGGCTCATGGCATCCCGATAAAGGCCGGGGTCGATATGCTGCCTGTTCAACACCTGCTTCTCCGTGCGCTCTTCTGCCGACTGCATACAATTACACAGCAGTGCAAAGTGCTGCAGCGTCCTTTGCGTCACCGAAAGGACGCCCTGCGCTGCAGTTCGACTTTCCATCGCGCCAATATGGCGAGCATGGGTTACCTTTTCTACAATAGGACCGGTGAAAAGCATGGAGTTACGCTTGTTTTTCTTTGACGATCGCGGCCTTGCGGATAAAAGGGCATGGACGATGGCTAGGGATCTCCGCCTTTCATGATCAACCTGCGTGGCATAGCAGCCTTTCTGACGCTGCTGGTAGCGGCGGCGCAAGGCCATGCGGCCGGCGTAACGATTGGTGTCGTCGCGCCTCAGGGCGGACCGCTTGCTCTGCTCGGCGCACAGATCGCCGCCGGCGCCGGTTTCGAGATCCAGCAATCCGGAAATACCCTCGTCGCCATCAACGAACCCTGCGAGGACAATAGCGGTGCAGCGGTTGCCGATGCGCTGGTCAATGCCAAGGTGCAGGTTGCTGTCGGCTTTCTCTGCAGCGAAACGCTGGAAGGCGCGCTGCCGAAGCTGAAGGACGCCAATATTCCGGCGATCACCGTCTCCCTGCGCTCCCGCATCCTGATGGAGGATGCGCTGAAAAACGGCTGGCCGCTCTTCCGTCTTGCGCCCGCCGACGGCGCAGAAGCTGAGAAGATCATTGAGGTGATTCTGAAGGACTGGGCGGCCGATCCGATCGCGCTCATCGAGGACGGCACCATCCATGGCCGCGAGTTGACGGAAGCAGTGCGCAACGCGCTGGAGCAGAACGGCCTGAAGCCTGTCTTCACCGATACATATCGCCCGGGCCAGGAGCAGCAGATCGCTCTTGTCCGCCGCCTGAAACGGGCCGGCGCCACCAGGGTCTTCGTCGGCGGCGACCGCAACGACATCTCCGTCATCGCTCGGGACGCCAAGGCCGAGAACATCCCGCTCTCCATTCTCGGTGGTGACGCCATGCGCGCCGCCAACCAGCCGCTGCCCCTTGCGGACGGCGTGCGCGCCGTCACGCTGCCGGAATATGCGGCACTGCCGGAAGGCGCGGCCGCGGCCGAGGCTCTGCGTGCCAAGGGCGTCGAACCCGAAGGTTACGTCCTGCCGTCGCTGGCGGCCGCCCTCATCGCCGGGCAGGCGGCGGAAGCAGCCGCTGCCGCCGGCAAGCCGCTGCAGGAGACGCTTATCGGCACGACATTCCAGACGCCGGTCGGCGCCATCGGCTTCACCGGCACGCATGAGCTTTCGCACAATCCCTACCGACTGCTCGAATGGCGAGGCAGCGGCTTTTTTCCACCTGCCGCGCCGACGCAATAAGCGCGCCGCGAGCCCTGAATTCGGGCGCCGCGGTTCTGGCGCCCTCCTACGGAGTGAGACCTGATGACGCTGCCCATTCGTATTGCCCCCTCGATCCTCGCGGCGGATTTCGCCAGGCTCGGCGAGGAGGTGCGCGACGTGACGGCCGCCGGCGCCGACTGGATCCATCTCGACGTCATGGACGGCCATTTCGTGCCGAACATCTCTTTCGGCCCCGATGTCATCAAGTCGCTGCGCTCCTATACATCAGCTACTTTCGACTGCCATCTGATGATTGCGCCGGTCGACGACTATCTCGAAGCTTTCGCCAAGGCAGGCTGCGACCGCATCACCGTTCATGCCGAATCCGGACCGCATCTGCACCGTTCGCTGCAGACCATCCGCAATCTTGGCAAGAAGGTCGGGGTAACGATCAATCCGGCTACCCCGCTCAGCGCCATCGAAAACGTGCTCGACGATGTCGACCTCATCCTCATCATGTCGGTCAATCCCGGCTTCGGTGGACAGAAATTCATTCCGGCGATGACGGCCAAGATCGCCGCGGCAAAGTCACTGATCGGTGATCGTCCGATCGAACTCGAGGTCGATGGCGGCGTCACGGTGGAAACGGCGCCGGCAATCGCACGGGCCGGCGCCAACGTCCTCGTTGCCGGCTCGGCGATTTTCAAGGGCGATACGGTTGAGGATTATCGCAACACCGTCGCCGGTCTGCGTCAGGCAGCCGAAGGGGCACGAGCATGAAGAAGGGTCTGATCTTCGGCGGCATAATTGCCGCCGCGCTTGCCGGCCTGCCCGGCACATCACTTGCCGGAGACATCGCCAGCATCCAGCCGATCGGCTTTTCGGCCGACGGCAAGGTCTTCGCATTTCAGGAATTCGGCATCGAGGAGGGTGCCAACACCCCCTACTCCAACACCTACTTCATCGATACCGAAAACGGTCGGTATCTTGAGGGCACGCCCTTCCGCACTGAGCTTACCGAAAAGGACGCCAATCTTTCCAAGGCGCGGCGGCAGAATCTCACGGCGGCGCGCAGCCAGATGGATAAGTACGATCTGCTGACCAATCCCGGCCTGATTGCCGCCTTCAATCCGCCGACCGAGCTCGGCTCTCCCTCGAAGACGCTGCGCTACACCACGCTCGCGGCCGACGGCCCGCCGAAATCGCCCTACACGCTTTCGCTCGGCGAAATGCCGGTGCCGACGCCGAAGGATTGCGCCGCGATCGACAAGCGCGTCATCGGTTTCAGCCTGCAGATGATCGAAAAGGAGGGCGCTCCGAACCGCCAGGCAGCGCGCCAGGCAACGGCAGTTCCGGCCGAGCGCGCATGTTCGGTGGAATACCGGATCGGCGGCGCGATGGTTTATCAGCCGGAAGGCGGAAACCAGGTTCACGTCGCCCTCGTCCTGGCCTTCGATGCGGAGAGGAACGGACGCTGGATCGCCGTCCCGGTTCATCCCTGAGCGCGGATGGAGGGATGGATAGCCGGGGGAACCGCCTGCGGGCCGCAAAGCCGCCCTACCCCGATCTGATAGCCGGCGCATTGCTGTGGGGCACGCAGATGCTGGCTTCATCCATGCTCGGCCTCTACCTCCGCAACGGCCTGCAGACGAGCCGGCTTGCCGAGGTCGCCGCACTCTATTTCCTCGGCGGCCTGCTCTCCTGGCCCTTCGCACTGCCGGTCGCCCGGTTCTTTGCCTATGACAGGCCGCCGGAAGCCCGGTTCGCAGCTTTCTTCGTGACGCTGACGGCGGCAACGGTCCTGATGACCGCCTTCCTCTTCGCCATGGAATACCGGCTCTTCTATTCGCGCTGGCACGCCCCCTTCGGCAGCATCGTCTGGGCCTTCCAGTTCGTATTCACCAGCATCAGCGCCGTCTACCAGTTCCTGGTGATCGGCCTTCGCCTCTTCCTGCCGCTCGGCCTGGTCTGTCTTGTCGCCAGCAGCTATCATCTTGCCAAACGCATGCGTTGAGATTGCCGCCCGTCTTTGCTACAGGGGCGCTGAAGCAGTTCTCGGAAAAAGTGCCCACCGGTATTCCGTCCTGAATTGCGTGAAAACGAAACGCTCAAATCTCTTGAAGTGAAGGCAGCCGCCCATGATCCCGCGTTACTCCCGGCCCGAAATGGTCGCCATCTGGTCTCCCGAAACCAAGTTCCGCATCTGGTTCGAGATCGAGGCGCATGCCTGCGACGCGCTGGCCGAGCTCGGCGTCATCCCGAAATCGGCGGCCAAGACCATCTGGGAAAAGGGCGGAGCCGCCACCTTCGACGTTGCCCGCATCGACGAGATCGAGGCCGTCACCAAGCATGACGTGATCGCCTTCCTCACCCATCTCGCCGAAATCGTCGGCCCGGATGCGCGCTTCGTCCATCAGGGCATGACCTCATCGGACGTGCTCGACACCTGCTTCAACGTCCAGCTGGTGCGCGCCACCGATATCCTTATCGCCGATCTCGACCGGCTGCTGGCGGCGCTGAAAACCCGCGCCTTCGAACACAAGGACACGGTCACCATCGGCCGCTCGCACGGCATCCATGCCGAGCCCACAACCTTCGGCGTCAAGCTGGCGCTCGCCTATGCCGAATTCGAGCGCTGCCGCCAGCGCCTCGTCGCCGCCCGCGAGGAAGTCGCGACCTGCGCCATCTCGGGCGCCGTCGGCACCTTCGCCAACATCGATCCCCGCGTCGAGGAACATGTCGCCGAAGCCCTCGGCCTGAAGGCCGAGCCGGTCTCGACCCAGGTCATCCCGCGCGACCGCCACGCCATGTATTTCGCCACCCTCGGCGTCGTCGCCTCGTCGATCGAACGGCTGGCGACCGAGATCCGCCACCTGCAGCGCACCGAAGTTCTGGAAGCGGAGGAATATTTCTCCCCCGGCCAGAAGGGCTCCTCGGCCATGCCCCACAAGCGCAACCCGGTGCTGACCGAAAACCTCACCGGCCTCGCCCGCATGGTCCGCTCCTACGCCCTGCCGGCCATGGAAAACGTCGCCCTCTGGCACGAGCGCGATATCTCCCACTCCTCCGTCGAACGCATGATCGGCCCCGACGCCACCGTCACCCTCGACTTCGCCCTCTCGCGGCTGGCGGGCGTCATCGAAAAGCTCTTGGTCTACCCCGAGAACATGGAGAAGAACCTCAACAAGTTCCGCGGCCTCGTGCACTCCCAGCGCGTCCTGCTGGCGCTGACCCAAGCCGGCACCTCCCGCGAGGATGCCTACCGCCTGGTACAGCGCAACGCCATGAAGGTCTGGGAACAGGGCAAGGACTTTTTGGAAGAGCTGTTGGCGGATGCGGAGGTCCGCGCTGCGCTATCCGAGGAGGATATTCGCGAGAAGTTCGACCTCGGCTATCATACCAAGCACGTTGATACGATTTTCCGGCGGGTGTTTGGGGCGGCGTGAGCCGACAAAATCGCCGCCCGTGGGCGCCGTCATTCTTGGCGGCGCAACACGGACCGTTTATGTCTGCCTTGCCGCTTTGGCAGCAGCTGGCCGTTTCCTCGCCTCCTTCTTTTTCGGCGTCTCCATTTTCTCCACCTTCCTCGTCCTGCAAGCCTCCGTCCCCGCCCTGCCCTCGGCCGCCTTGGCCACCAGCTGGTCGAGACGTTTCAGCTCCTCTTCGTCGAGATGTTCGATGCCGATAAAGCGGTTTTCGGCGTGGCTCGTCAGGATGATTTCGTTGAGCTTCGCCTGGATCGCCCTGGTGTCGCGCGTTTGCGCGTTCTGCAGCACGAAGACCATCAGGAAGGTGATGATCGTTGTGCCGGTATTGATGATCAGCTGCCAGGTTTCGGAATAGCCGAAGACGGGGCCGAGCAGAGCCCAAATGATGACGACCGTCAGCGCCAGTATGAATATGATGGGCTTGCCCGCCCATTCCGATATTTTGGTCGCGAAGCGGGCGAACAAATGCTTCATCGTCACCTCTGAAATCCTTCCTCGGAGTCTGTTCAAAAACGCCGAGGAAGGTTCGAAGGTTCCCGTTGAGGAAGTCAGATCGGACGGAAGTCCGGGAGGCCGGCTGCGATTACATGGCTTCGCGCGCAATCAGCTTGCGATAGAGATGCCAGGTCGCGTGGCCGAGGATCGGGATGACGACCGCAAGGCCGGCAAAGACCGGGATCGTGCCGATGACGAGGAGTGCTGCGACGATGAGACCCCAGAGCAGCACCGGCACCGGATTGGCGATCGTCGCCCGGATCGAGGTCACGACGGCGGCAACCGCCCCGACGTCGCGGTCGAGCAGAATCGGAAAGGTGATGACCGATATTGCCAGCACGACAAGCGCGAAGACGAAGCCGATGAGATTGCCCCAGATGATCAACTGCACGCCCTGAGGCGTGCCGAAGACCTGGCGGGTGAAATCCGTCATGGTGCGCGGGAAGACATCGCCAAGCAGGCCGGTATAGAGCGTCTGCGCCGTTACCAGCCAGACGACGAAGAGGCCAAAGAGCATCAATCCGACTGCGGCGATCGACGGCAAAGCCGGCGAATGGCGCACCTCCAGCGCATGCGTCCAGGATGTGTCGAGACCCTCTTCGCGCCGGCGGCTGATCTCATAGAGGCCAATCGCCGCGATCGGGCCGATCAGCACGAAACCGGACATCAGCGGAAAGACCATCGGCAGAAGGTTGGCGCCGGAGGTCCACAGCGTCAGGAAGACACCGGCGATCGGATACATCAGGCACAGGAACACGTAATGGGAAGGCTTCTCGCTGAAATCATCCAGCCCGCGCTTAAGCGCATCGAAGACGTCGGCGATGCTGATGCGATTGACCACGGGCCGCGCGATGTTTTCGCTGGCACCCGTCATGACATGAAATGCCGCCATGGCTTTCTCCTCCTCAGCCGAGATTGGTCGACGGGGAAAGCATCGGCGATAAGCCGATACGAAACCCGCAACCGGCACTCGACTTATATAGCAAGTTTTAGCGCCCGTGTCGCTCTCTCCCTTGCACCGCCTCTTGACATCTCCGCCACGCCTTCTCACATCGGCGGCACTATGAAAGCCTCAGACGCAGATATTCTAATCATCCCCGGCTATACCAATTCAGGCCCCGGCCATTGGCAGAGCCGTTGGGAGGCAAAGCTCAGCACGGCGCGGCGCGTCGAACAGGCCGAATGGACGAAGCCGGTCCGCGAGGATTGGATCGCCCGCATCGCCGAGGAAGTGAATGCTTCCACACGCCCTGTCGTCCTCGTCGCCCATTCGCTCGGCGTTCCCTCGGCGATCCATGCCATCCCGCATTTCCGCAAGCGCGTGGCGGGCGCCTTCCTCGTCGCCCCGCCCGATGTCGCCAATCCCGACATTCGCCCGAAGCACCTGATGACCTTCGGCCCTTATCCGCGCGATCCGCTGCCCTTCCCGTCGATCACGGTGGCAAGCCGCAACGATCCGTTCGGCAGCTACGACCATGCCGACGATATCGCCAACACGTGGGGGTCTTTCCTCGTCGATGCCGGCGAGGCCGGTCATATCAACGCTGATTCCGGTCATGGCCCCTGGCCCGAAGGCACCATGGTCTTTGCCCAGTTCCTCAGCCGGCTCTCCACCTGATTGAGTAAAACTTGCCATATCGCTAATTGAGCGATTACTTTCTAAGTCTTTCTTAATGGAAAGACCGCAGACTGAGTCGGACGAAATAAGCGAGAATGCCCGTGAAGAAAGCCCATCCAGAGGCCGAAGATCCGCATGGCGATGCCGCAGCGGCTGAGGCAGGCCTCGGCAACGGGACGGCGGCCGACGATTCCGACCTCGCCGAAAGGGAGAGCCGCTGGAACTATGCGCTCGTCGGTTCGAACCTCGGCGTGTGGGATCACAATTACCGTCTCGGCCGGAAATATTACTCGGAGACATGGAAGACCATGCGCGGCATGGCGCCGGACGAGGAAGCCGCCGGCGATTACGATGCCTGGCTGCAGCTCGTCCATCCCGATGATCGCGATTTCGTCGTCCACGCCATCGATCGTCAGAATGCCGGCGATCCCGACTATCAGATCTTCGAATATCGCGAGCGCCACCGGGACGGCCGCTGGATCTGGATCGAATGCCGCGGCGCCTGCGTGGAATGGGACGAGGCCGGCGTTCCAACGCGCATCGTCGGCACCGATACCGATATAACCGCCCGCAAGGAGGCCGAGGAGACGCTGTCGCGTCTGTCGCGCCGGCTCGATCTTGCTCTGGAAATCTCCCGCATCGGCGTCTTCGAGGCCGATATCGAGCAGGACATGGTCGAGTGGGACGACCGCCTCATGGCCATTTATGGGCTGCAGGGCATTTCGCGTCAGAACGCCGGCGAGGTCTGGGCGAGAAGCCTGCACCCTGACGATCGCGACCGTGTGCTCGGCCTGGTCGACCGCAGCGTCGCAAGCGGCAGTGATTTCCAGCAGGAATACCGTATCATTCGCGGCGACGGCACGGAGCGCGTCATCCGCTCGCGTGCGGCCTATTTCGTCGACGGCGTCGGCAAGCGCAAGGTGATCGGCGCCAATTGGGATGTTACCGAGGAGGTCAAGCTTCGCGACGAGCTGCGGCGTGCCAAGGATCTGGCCGAAGCCCGCAACGGCGAACTCGAGGCCGCCAAAGAAAGCATCGAGCACCTCGCCTTGCACGATTACCTCACCGGCCTGCCGAACCGCCGCTATCTCGACAAGATGCTGGAAAAGCGCGCGGCCGAATGCCGTGCCAAGGGCCAGGCGCTGGCAATCCTGCATATCGATCTCGACCGTTTCAAGCAGATCAACGATACGCTCGGCCACCGCGCCGGCGACGCCATGCTGAAACATGCCGCGGGCGTCTTGCGGAATTGCGTCCGCGCCGCCGATTTCGTCGCCCGCATCGGGGGTGACGAATTCGTCATCCTCTGCGCCGTCGATGCCGCGTCGAAGAAGGTCGTCGGCCTTGCCGAACGCGTCATCCGCGAATTGCGCAAGCCGGTCAGATATGAGGGGCACGATTGCCGTTTCGGCGCCAGCATCGGCATCGCCGTCGACAGCGGTCCGGAGCTCGACGGCAAGCAGATGCTGCTCGACGCCGATATCGCGCTTTATCGAGCCAAGGGCCTCGGCCGCAACCGCTTCGAATTCTTCTCGGCCTCCGACCGCCTCGACATCGTCTCCGCCAAGCAGCTCGCCGACGAGATCCTGATCGGTCTCGAACGCAATGAATTCGTGCCTTTCTATCAGCTGCAATTCGATGCCCGCACCCTCGATGTGACCGGCATCGAAACGCTTGCCCGCTGGCAGCATCCGGTGCACGGGCTGCTGGCGCCCGACCGCTTCCTCGATATCGCCGAGGATCTCGATGTCGTCTCGACCATCGACGCTCTGATCCTCGAGCGTGCTCTCGCCGATAGAAAGGCCTGGATCAAGGATGGGCTGCCGGTCCCGAAAATATCGGTGAACGTATCGGCCAGGCGGCTCGCCGATCCCGATCTCGGCAAGAAGCTCCGCGCGCTCAAGATCGAGCCCGGGACGGTCTGCTTCGAGCTCTTGGAATCGATCTCGCTCGACGATTGCGATGAGACGATGACCGCCAATCTGAAAAAGCTGCGCAAGCTCGGCATCGACATCCAGATCGATGATTTCGGCACCGGCCATGCCTCGATCGTCAGCCTGCTGCGGCTGAGCCCCGGCACGCTGAAGATCGACCGCGAGCTGATCCGCATGCTGCCGCAATCGGCCGAGCAACGCAAACTCGTGGGCTCGATCATCGATATCGGCCGCTCGCTTGATATCCTCGTCATTGCCGAAGGTGTCGAGACGGCGGATCATATCCGCATCCTCGAAGAACTCGATTGCGACATGCTGCAGGGCTATGCGCTGGCCAGGCCGATGCCGGCCATGCAGATCCCCTCCTTCATCCGCTCCGGAAGCTGGCGCCACGGGCAAACCGCCGCTCGGGCTTCGCAGCCGCAGTTTGGCCGCGCGCTTGGCGGCAGGACCGCCAAATAAAAACCTGCATAAGCAGCCCGCCATTTCGCCTTCATTCCACCGTAGAGGAAAAGGCGCTAAATTAATCCGGCGAATTCATTCGATTCTCTTGGCGGCATTCCGTAAAATCCGGAATCCGGGGCCAGAAATCCCGAAACGGGGGAAGGAGCGACAGGCGGATTGTGAAACACTCTCTTTTCCTTTATGGGGACGCCACGAGATCGATCCACTCGCGCTATCCCAAGAGCGCCAACAACAGAGAATAACCACGATGAACCGTCGCCGCCGTATCTACGAGGGCAAGGCAAAGATTCTGTATGAAGGCCCGGAACCGGGCACTTTGATTCAGTTTTTCAAGGACGATGCCACTGCCTTCAACAAGAAGAAACACGAAGTCATCGACGGCAAGGGCGTCCTCAACAACCGCATTTCCGAATATATCTTCAGCCATCTGAACAAGATCGGCATCCCCACCCATTTCATCCGCCGCCTCAACATGCGCGAGCAGCTGATCAAGGAAGTGGAGATGATCCCGCTGGAGATCGTCGTGCGTAATGTCGCCGCCGGTTCTCTCGCCAAGCGCCTCGGCATCGAGGAAGGCGTCGTCCTGCCGCGCTCGATCATCGAATTCTATTACAAGTCCGACGCGCTCGACGATCCGATGGTCTCCGAGGAGCACATCACCGCGTTCGGCTGGGCCAATCCGGCCGAACTCGATGACATCATGGCGCTCGCCATCCGCGTCAACGATTTCATGACCGGCCTTTTCCTCGGTGTCGGCATCCAGCTCGTCGATTTCAAGATCGAATGCGGCCGCCTCTTCGAAGGCGATCTGATGCGCATCATCCTCGCCGACGAGATCTCGCCGGACAGCTGCCGGCTGTGGGATATCGAAACCCGCGAGAAGATGGACAAGGACCGCTTCCGCCGCGATCTCGGCGGCTTGCTCGAAGCCTATTCCGAAGTCGCGCGCCGTCTCGGCATCATCAATGAAAACGAGCCTGTGCGCGGCACCGGCCCGGTTCTCGTCAAGTAAGGCAGGAAAGACAAAGTGATCAAGGCTCGTGTCACCGTCACGCTGAAAAACGGCGTTCTCGATCCGCAGGGCAAGGCCATCGAAGGCGCGCTCGGCACCCTCGGCTTCTCGGGCGTCGGCCATATCAGACAGGGCAAGGTCTTCGACCTTGAGCTTGAGGGCGCCGACAAGGCCAAGGCCGAAGCCGACCTCAAGGCCATGTGCGAAAAGCTGCTCGCCAATACGGTGATCGAAAACTACGCGATCGCGATCGATTGACGATCACAGGCTGCCGGCTGGCAGGCCTTGAGGATTAGGCGTCATGACGAAGACAAAGCTGGAGACGGAAGTCTCGAAATATATGAGCTATGTTCTGCGCCATGCGCCCGAGGCCGCAGGCCTGACGCTCGACGCCGAGGGTTGGGTAGAGTTCGATGAGCTCGAAAAGGCGCTGACGTCGAAATATAACGTTTCCCGCGCGGATATCATCGAGATCATCGACAACAATCCGAAGAAGCGCTTCACGCTCGCCGACAACAGGATCCGCGCAAATCAGGGTCACAGTGTCGAGGTTGACCTGGCATTGAAGGCGGTTGAACCGCCGGCAATCCTGTTTCACGGTACGTCACAGGCGAATTGGGCTTCGATCGAGCGTGAAGGCCTGAAGAAGATGGAGCGGCATCACGTCCATCTGTCGGCAGATATCGAAACCGCGAAAATCGTCGCCACGCGCCGCAAGGGCGATTATATCATTCTGCGCGTCGACGCAGCCGCCATGTTTTCAAAAGGCTATTCTTTCTTTGTCTCCGACAATGGAGTATGGCTCGCGGAAAGCGTTCCCGTTCAATTTCTTTCGCTAAGCGCAGGGACCCCATGAAATCAGCCGTCGTTCAACTTCCGGGTCTCAACCGCGACCGCGACATGATCGCCGCCTTGACCAAGATCTCCGGCCAAAAGCCCGTGACGATCTGGCAGACGGAAACCGAGATCCCCGATGTCGATCTGATCGTCATTCCCGGCGGCTTCTCCTATGGGGATTATCTGCGCTGCGGCGCGATCGCCGCCCGCATGCCGGTCATGCAGGCGATCATCGACAAGGCTGAAAAGGGCGTGAAGGTGCTCGGCGTCTGCAACGGCTTCCAGATCCTCGTCGAGGCCGGCCTGCTGCCCGGCGCGCTGATGCGCAACGCCTCGCTGAAATTCGTCTGCCGCGAAGTCAAGCTCGAAGTCGTCAATGCCGATACGGATTTCACCCGCGCTTACGCGCAGGGCCAGGTCATCCGCAGCCCGGTCGCCCATCACGACGGCAATTATTTCGCCGACGAAGCGACGCTGGCAAAGCTCGAAGGCAATGGCCAGGTCGTGTTCCGCTATGCCGAAGGCAGCAATCCGAACGGCTCGATCAACGACATTGCCGGCGTGATGAACGAAAAGGGCAATGTGCTCGGTATGATGCCGCATCCCGAGAACCTGATCGAAGCCGCTCATGGCGGTTCGGACGGCCGCGGCCTCTTCGCTTCGGCGCTCGACGTCATCGCCGCCTGAGCCCGCCTGAACGCATGCCGCCCGCGGGCCTACCGCGGGCAACGGCATGCAAAGCCTTCATCCCTGGAGCAAGACAAATGCGCCCTCGCCTCTCCGTCGCAAACGCTGCCTTGTCGACTGTTCTCGCAGCCATGCTGGCGGCCTGCCAATCGACGGCGCCGGCAACAAGCCCGAACCGCGCCGCCCTGCCGACGATGGAGCGCGTGGCGCTCGGCGCCAACGCCTGCTGGTTCAAATCAGGCGATCCCGCTTTTGCTGCCTACAAGCTCGCACCGGAACTCAATTCCTTCACCGGCCGCCCCCGCATCCTGCTTGTTCACAAGGGCAGCCCGGAAAGCCGGCCGCTGCTCGTCGTGCAGGCCGAGGGAAGCCCGGCGCGTCTCCAGGCCTTCGGGCCGATGATGCAGGAGCCGGTGGCCGGGCGTATTGCCGGCGACGTCAATCGCTGGTCGGCAGGCAACAAGGCCTGCAGCTGATTGCTGTGACCGATCCGCTAGAGCAGATGCCGAAAAGTGTGAGCGGTTTTCGGACAACATCATTCTCTAACTCTTTAAGACCAGAATTCAGAGTTAGGCCGAACGGGCCTAAAATTATCCTGTTCTGGGGATCAATCCCAGAAAAACGACTTGCCGACTTCGCGCGCCGCGTCGGATTGCGACACGCCGATATCCTTGAGCTCGCTCGCCGTCAGGCCTCGTAGCGCCCGGCGGCCTTCCCGCTTCTGATGCCAGAGAAGAACGGCCGCCCAGATCCGGCCTAGACGCGTCGTCGCCTCGGTGGGCGCGGCCGGCAAGGCAACCTGTCTCCTATCATCAAGGGAGACAATCGATACAATCGGCATTTTGATTTCAGGTAAGGCGGACATTCCAAGAATCCTTTCGGTTATCCGTTGGAATTGACTCCTAATCTTGACAGGGACAATGTGACAATATAAGTAATTGTCACCATGACAAATTGGCTCCCTGATCTCTCCCGCGGCTCCGGACCGGTCTATCTGCGGCTTGCCGACAGCATTGAATCCGCCATCGCGAGCGGCGCCCTGCCCGCGGGCAGCAAGTTGCCGCCGCAGCGCAACCTTGCCTACGACATCGGCGTAACGATCGGCACGATCGGCCGCGCCTATGCGCTGGTGCACGAACGCGGCCTGGTCGCAGGCGAAGTGGGGCGCGGCACCTATGTGCTGAACCGCTCAGAGACGCCGCCCAGCGAACAGAGCGATCCCTTGACCGTCTCGCTTGGCGGCACCCGTTTCCAGGATGCGCCTGCGAACAAGATCCGCTTCGATACCACTGCCGCGCCCGATCTCGGCCAGGGCAAGATCATCGCCGGCGTTCTGGCGGAGATCGGCGAACAGCATCTCGCGGAAATCTCCTCCTATTCCAGAAGTTTCCCGGCGAATTGGTTCGAAGCCGGACGCCGCTGGCTTGCCCGGAGCGGCTGGACGCCGGACGTCGAAAATATCGCCCCGACACTTGGTGCCCATGCGGCGGCCGTCGCCGTGATCGCCGCCGTCTCGGCGCCGGGCGACAAGATCGTCTTCGAAAATCTCAGCTATACGCAGGTCAGCCGCAGCGCGCGCCTTCTTGGGCGCCGTACGGTGACGGTCGATTCCGACGAATTCGGCGTGATCCCCGATGATTTCGAGCGGCTTTGCCAGCAGCAGCATCCGAAGCTCGCCTTCCTGATGCCTACCGTTCACAATCCGACGGTCGCCATCATGCCGGAAGAGCGGCGCGCGGCAATCGCCGGCATCGCCAGGAAGCATGGGGTCTGGCTGATCGAGGACGATCTCTACGGCGGTATGGCCGATGACGATACGCCGCTGCTTGCCGCACTGGCGCCCGACCGCACCTTCCTGGTCAACGGCCTGTCCAAATCGGTTGCCGCCGGCGTACGCGGCGGCTGGGTCGCCTGCCCGCCGCATTTTGCTCAGCGCATCAAGGTAACGCACAGGATGATCACCGGCGGCCTGCCCTTCATTCTGGCGGAGACCTGCGCGCGGCTCGTCGAAAGCGGCGCCGCCCATGATATCCGCAAGGCGAGCGTTGAAGAGCTTTCCCGTCGTACCCAGCTTGCCAGAGAGCATTTGCAGGGTTTCGATTTCGAATCGCATCCGCACGCGCCCTTCCTCTGGTTGAAGCTGCCGGAGCCCTGGATGTCCGGCACCTTCAAGAACGCCGCCTTCCGCGACGGCGTGCTCGTCGACGACGAGGACGAGTTCAAGACGGCGCGTGGTGAGAAGACCTATCACCGCGTTCGCGTCGGCTTTTCCTCGCCGAAGACGGGACAGGAGCTGGTCGCGGGTCTGATGATCCTGCGCCGTCTGCTGGAAAATGGCGGCTCCACCTATGATGGTGAAATATGACCTGTTGCAAATACACGTCATAGTTCCAAAAAAATATCAGGGCGGAACTGCGAAGCTGTGCCGCCCCGACCGCCATGCTACCCCTTGGTCATCCCGCGAGTCGGGGAATCAAAGGACAGCAGATGAAGATCGACTTCGGCAAAGTCGCTCTGCCCTTCTTGAGTACAGCGTCGGCGGCAGCGGTAATCGGCTTTCTTGCCATGACCGGCTCCGCAAGTGCAGGCGAGCAAATATTCGACGAATTGCGCTTCGGCGTTTCGGCCTCGGTACAGTCGGGGCACTCCAGGGAAAACGGCGTCTTTCCCGAAGTTACCGCCCTCTTCGATCCCTTCGGCTATGATGACACGATCGGCTGGCAGCAATTGTTGCGCCCGCGCGTCCACGTCGGCACCTCGATCGGCACATCGGGAGAAGCCACGCAATTCTTCACCGGCTTTACCTGGACCGTCGATTTCAACGAGAAACTGTTTGCCGAAGCCGGTTTCGGCGGCGTCGTCCATACCGGCGATCTCGATGATGACGATGACGGCCCGGGACTCGGCTGTCGCGTCCTCTTCCACGAATATGTCGGCGCCGGTTATCGTTTCACCCGCAATTGGAACGTGATGGCCCAGATCGCCCACTCCTCCCATGCCAATCTCTGCGACGGCCCGAACGACGGCATGACGCGCGCCGGCCTGCAGATCGGCTACAAGTTCTGATCGCTCAGCTCTTTTATCGGAAAACTCTGCCCGCGCTCTGTTGACGGCGGGCATTTTCCTGTCGCGCGGCGCCGCTACATAAGCTAAAGACAGCGCAAAACGCGCCAGGGACTTTCCGCTCATGACCATTCCAAACACCATCCCGATCACGCCGGAACTCATCGCAAGCCACGGCCTGAAGCCGGACGAGTACCAGCGCATTCTGGATCTGATCGGCCGCGAACCCACCTTCACCGAGCTCGGCATCTTCTCGGCCATGTGGAACGAGCACTGCTCCTACAAATCCTCGAAGAAGTGGCTGCGCACGCTGCCGACCAAAGGACCGCGCGTCATTCAGGGCCCGGGCGAAAATGCCGGCGTGGTCGATATCGATGACGGCGACTGCGTCGTCTTCAAGATGGAGAGCCACAACCACCCCTCCTACATCGAACCCTATCAGGGGGCTGCGACCGGCGTCGGCGGCATCCTGCGTGACGTCTTCACCATGGGCGCGCGCCCGATCGCCGCGATGAACGCGCTGCGCTTCGGCGAGCCGGATCATCCGAAGACCCGCCATCTCGTCTCCGGCGTCGTCTCCGGCGTCGGCGGCTACGGCAATTCCTTCGGCGTGCCGACGGTCGGCGGTGAAGTAGAGTTCGATGCCCGCTACAACGGCAATATCCTGGTCAACGCTTTTGCCGCCGGTATCGCGAGATCCAACGCCATCTTCCTGTCCGAAGCCAAGGGTGTCGGCCTTCCGGTCGTCTATCTCGGCGCCAAGACCGGCCGCGACGGGGTCGGCGGCGCCACCATGGCGTCGGCAGAATTCGACGAATCGATCGAGGAGAAGCGCCCGACCGTGCAGGTCGGCGACCCCTTCACCGAAAAGTGCCTGCTCGAAGCCTGCCTCGAGCTCATGCAGACCGGCGCCGTCATCGCCATCCAGGACATGGGTGCGGCCGGCCTCACCTGCTCGGCCGTCGAAATGGGCGCCAAGGGTGATCTCGGCATTCTGCTCGAACTCGACAAGGTGCCGGTGCGCGAAGAGCGGATGACGGCCTATGAGATGATGCTGTCGGAAAGCCAGGAGCGCATGCTCATGGTGCTGCAGCCGGATAAGGAAGAGCAAGCCAAGGCGATCTTCGTCAAGTGGGGCCTCGATTTCGCCATCGTCGGCAAGACGACAGACGATCTGCGTTTCCGCGTCGTGCATCAGGGCGAGGAAGTCGCCAACCTGCCGATCAAGGATCTCGGCGATCAGGCGCCGGAATATGACCGCCCCTGGCGCGAATCCGGCAAGCAGGCGCCCCTGCCCGCCAATCTCGTCGCAGCACCCGAAAATTATGGCCAGGCGCTGCTCCAGCTCGTTGGCTCCGCCAACCAGTCGAGCCGCCGCTGGGTCTATGAGCAGTATGATACGCTGATCCAGGGCAATTCGCTGCAGCTTCCGGGCGGCGACGCCGGCGTCGTGCGTGTCGATGGCCATCCGAGCAAGGCGCTCGCCTTCTCCTCCGACGTCACGCCGCGCTATGTCGAGGCCGATCCCTTCGAAGGCGGCAAGCAGGCGGTCGCCGAATGCTGGCGCAACATCACCGCGACCGGCGCCGAGCCGCTCGCCGCCACCGACAATCTCAATTTCGGCAATCCGGAAAAGCCCGAGATCATGGGCCAGTTCGTTCAGGCGGTGAAGGGCATCGGCGAAGCCTGCCGCGCGCTCGACTTCCCGATCGTATCGGGCAACGTCTCGCTCTACAACGAGACCAACGGCGTCGCCATCCTGCCGACGCCGACGATCGCAGGTGTCGGCCTTTTGCCGGACTGGCGCAAGATGGCCCGCATCGGCAGCGCCAATGACGGCGACAAGGTGATCATGATCGGCGTCGACGGCAGTCATCTCGGCCAGTCCGTCTATCTCAGGGACGTGCTCTCCAGCCGCGAAGGCCCGGCGCCCGAGGTGGATTTGTTCGCCGAGCGCCGCAATGGCGATTTCGTGCGTTCCGTCATCCGCAACGGTCAGGCGACTGCCTGCCACGACATTTCCTCCGGCGGTCTTGCCGTCGCGCTCGCAGAAATGGCCATGGCGTCAGACAAGGGCCTGACCATCGATCTCAGTGAAAGCAAGGGCGCCCCGCATGCGCTGCTCTTCGGCGAGGACCAGGCCCGCTACGTGCTGACGGTGCCCGCCGATGTGGCGAATTTCGTCTGCTCGAATGCGGAAGGCGCCGGCGTTCCCTTCCGCCGCCTCGGCACGGTCGGGGGCACGGCGCTCACCGTCGGCGATCTCATCTCGCTGCCGATTCAGCAATTGCGCGATGCCCATGAATCGTGGTTCCCTGATTACATGGAAGGCCGCGGCGAACTGGCTGCGGAATGATGCGCAAGGAGTAACGATCATGGCCATGAAACCCGGCGATATCGAAGATATGATCAAGGCTGGGATTCCCGGTGCCAAGGTGACGATCCGCGATCTGGCAGGCGATGGCGATCACTACGCCGCCGAAGTCGTCGCCGAAGCTTTCCGCGGCAAGAGCCGTGTGCAGCAGCACCAGATGGTCTACGAGGCGTTGAAGGGCAACATGGGCGGCGTCCTGCACGCGCTCGCATTGCAGACCTCGGCACCGGATTGACCGGCTGCCCCTGGTCGGTTCAAAGTTTGCGATGAACCGACCAGGCAGGAGGACTTTTCCTGCCGGGCCCTTTGTTTTTCGTGGACGCGCGGTGATCGCCAAAGAAGTCCAGATTTAACAGTGCGCTCAATTCCAACCTCCCTCATTCCTCTGCTTGTCACAGGCATCCAGCTACCGCGCGTCTGCGCGGTGAATGACTCACCTGTTTCGAAGGAAAAAGTCTTTCGCGCCCAAGGACTTGGGCGTACTGGATTCCTGTGACGAGCAAAGGAATGAGGAGTGCGGGGTAGCGGCCTACCCTAAATCGAGCACTTCACTGAGAACTGCTCTTATCTAAAGGGCTCGGCGTGCCTAACAGCATCTTGCTACCCGGAAAGCACACCCCTCAGCCAGGCATTCTCTTTTCGTCCGGATCAGCAAAAACCGAGGCCGGCATCGGTCCTGATGTCATCAGCGTAAAATCGAATGGTGCCTGGAGATCGGGCCCGAGCACATATTGCCGGTGCACCCGCAGCTGGTCCTTGCGGATCTTGCGGTAATGCTCGCCCGTCAGCATCTGCTTGACGCGGATACGAAGGATCTTCGCCGGCGGCGCATCGCCATGGCCGCAGACGGCGACGACCGGCACCTTATAGAAATTGATCGAATCCGTCAGGCACTGCACGTCGAGCCAGGAAATCTCGCGACAGCGGGCAATCAGCCCGACGCGGGCGCGAAGCAGCGTCGCCGACGATAAGAGCGCGCATTGCAGGATGGCGCTGCCGAGCGTCGCGAACACCACGCGCTTGCCCTTGAATATCTCCGGCTCCCTTTCGAGCAGAATGCCGATCACATGGGCAGCGACGCTCGATCCCATGCTGTGCGACGAGATCACATATTCATCCGCCTCTTCCATGAGCGCCTTGCGCACGGAATCGGCCCGGTTCTCCAGCCATTCGTTGAAATCGGCCCGGTCCATACGGCCGAGCGCCACTGCCATTTCCCAATCGGCGAAGAGATGCAACGTATGGAAACGTTCGGAAAACGGCAGGAAGGCGAAGATGAAGAAACAGAGCGCCAGCGGCGCACTCCAGAGCATGTGCCAAGCCGAAAAGCCGACCTCGTTTGGAAGGATAGCGATCTGCACCGTCAGCGCGAGCGCGAGCGCCGTCAGCAGGAAGGGGAAGAGAAAGAACAATCCGAAGCGCCAGGCATGACGGAAATATCCCCGCATGCCGCCTTCGAGGATGATCTGGGCGAAGCTTCGGAAGCCCGCAAGAATCTGACTGAGCGTATTGCCGCTGCGCAGCCGGCGCACGAGCGCATCGTGCTCGACCATGTGGATCCGGCTCCTCGTCTGCCAGCCGGCAGAATCGGCCGTTGCCCCCTCGTCGGCGTTCCCAGGTGCCGCTTCGCTCGTCGTGACCTCGAAACTGAGGGGATCGCTGCCGTCATCCGGCGTTCCCGTCTTGATCGAGTAGCCCCAGACCGCGGAACTCTGCCTGGCAGAGCGTTCGTAGCGCGCCCTGTGGGCAAGGCCGTCAAGCGGCTCGAAGCCCGGAAAATGCAGGACGACGCGCTTCTCGATGAATTTCATTCCGCTCTTTCGGCCGGGCGGCTGCCTGGCATGTTGTTGCGATCCGGCTGCTTAGCGGCCGATATCGGCGAAAAAGCAGGGATGGTCTCGAAGCCGCCTTGCTAACCGAAGTCATCAGGAATTCAATAGCAGCGATGTCGTTTCCATCACGAACGGAGGGTTTTGTGGCCGATCTCGTCAAAGAATTGATTTCAGGCGTCGTAGACAGCGTCTTGAAGGAAATCCTCAAGAAAACCACCGGCCGCACCACGACGAAGCGCGGCAGACGGAAAACACGCCCCGCCGCGACCACCGCAGCGCGCAAGACGACCACAGCCAAACGCAAACCCGCCCGCAAACAGGTGAGCAGGCGCCGCACATCCGCCGGACGCAGCCGTCAGCGCCGCAGTTGAGACCGCGCGAATCTCGCCGCGCTCCCCCACCGTAACGCGACGGCAACAATCCCAAAGTGGTCTGACCAGATTGGTCTTTTTTTGGTTCGGGCGGCTGGAATTCCTGCCGTCGCATGCTATCTAAGGGAAACGATTGAAACGGCGGGCCTTTAACTCGCCTGTTGAAAGGATCAGATCCCATGAGCGGAATTCACGAATTCATCGACAACGAAATCAAGAGCAACGACGTCGTCCTCTTCATGAAGGGCACGCCGCAGTTTCCGCAGTGCGGTTTCTCCGGCCAAGTCGTGCAGATTCTCGATTACATCGGCGTCGATTACAAGGGCATCAATGTGCTCGCCGATTCTGAAATCCGCCAGGGCATCAAGGATTATTCCAACTGGCCGACGATCCCCCAGCTTTACGTAAAGGGCGAGTTCATCGGCGGCTGCGACATCGTCCGGGAGATGTTCCAGGCCGGTGAGCTGCAGCAGCACCTCCAGGAAAACGGCGTCACCGTTCGCGGCGCCGCCTGACCGGTCACCGGGCGTCCGTCCGGTTTCCAAATCTGTTTCTCGAGTCCGAGGCGCTGCGCTGAGCAGCGCCTTGGCCTGTTTATGGGAATTTCATTGTGACAGATTCATCACAAGCCGTGTCCGCGGGCCGCCTGCCCATGGGCAAGCGTGAGTTCATCGCGCTTGCAGCCTTCCTGATGGCTATCAACTCGCTCGCGATCGACATCATGCTCCCGGCCCTGCAACAGATCGGCGCCAGCCTCAGCGTCGAAAGCGAGAATCACCGCCAGTTCGTCATCTCTTCCTATCTGCTCGGCTTCGGCTGCGCCCAACTTTTCTACGGCCCGCTTTCGGATCGTTTCGGCCGCCGCCTGCCGCTGTTGATCGGCCTCGCTATCTATATCCTTTCCGCCATCGGCAGCGTCTTCGTTCCGACCTTCGCCGGACTGCTCGTGCTACGCTTCATCCAGGGCGTCGGTTCGGCTGCCACCCGCGTCATCACCATCTCCATCGTCCGCGATATCTATGGCGGCCGGCAGATGGCCGAGGTCATGTCGCTGATCATGATGGTCTTCATGATTGTGCCGGTGATTGCGCCGGGCGCCGGCCAAGTGGTGATGTTCTTCGGCAACTGGCACCTGATCTTCCTCTTCATCGCCACCATGGCGACTGCGATCGCCGTCTGGGCCTATCTGCGCCTGCCGGAAACCCTGCACCCCGCCAATGTCAGGCCCTTCACCGCCCGTTCGATCTTCGGCGCCTTCAAGCTGGTGCTGACCAATAGGGTGGCGCTCTGTTACACCATCGCCAGCACCTTCATCTTCGGGGCGTTGTTCGGTTTCATCAATTCCGCCCAGCAGATCTATGTCGGCATCTACGGCCTCGGCGTCTATTTCCCTGTCGCCTTCGCCGGCGTCGCGATCTTCATGTCGCTGTCGTCCTTCTTCAATTCGCGCTTCGTCGGCAAGATCGGCATGCGCCGGCTGTCGCACGGCTCGCTCCTCGGCTTCATCGCCATCAACACCATCTGGCTGATCGTCCAGATGGCGAGTTCGGAGCCGATGCCTTTCGCGCTGTTCATCACCTTCTTCGGCCTGGCCATGTTCCAATTCGGCTGGATCGGCTCGAATTTCAATTCGCTCGCCATGGAGCCTCTCGGCCACGTCGCCGGCACCGCCTCCTCCGTCCTCGGTTTCATGAGCACGGTCGGCGGCGCCATGATCGGCGCCGGCATCGGCCAGGCCTTCGACGGCACTGCCTTGCCGATGGTCGCCGGTTACTTTGCCGTGTCGGTCGTCGGGCTGGTCTTTGTGCTGATCGCCGAGAAAGGCCGCCTCTTCCACCAGCAGAACCCGGCCGTCTGAACGACCGGGCCATTCGCATTCGGGATATCTCCACATGACGCCGCCGCATAAACCCCATCAGGAAAACCAGGGTTCCCGCCGCATCGGCATGGGTTTCGGCGAATTCGTCGTCACCATTGCCATCATGACCGCCAGCATCGCCATGGCGATCGATAGCATGCTGCCGGCATTGCCGAATATCGGCCATTCCCTCGGCGTCACCAATACCAACGATGCGCAGCTCATCATTGGCGTCTTCTTCCTCGGCTTCGGCGTCTCGCAGATATTCTTCGGCAGCCTTTCGGATACGTTCGGCCGCCGCAACATCCTGCTTGGCGGCCTTGTCTGCTACCTCTTCGCCATGTTTGCCGCCGCGGCAACCGGCAGCTTCGAAATGCTGCTGGTCATGCGCTTCATCCAGGGCGTGGGCGGTGCGGCGGTGCGCATCACCACCATGGCCATCGTGCGCGACTGCTTCGGCGGCCGCGAGATGGCCCGCGTCATGTCCTATGTCATGATCGTCTTCATGATCGTGCCGATCGTTGCTCCCTCCGTCGGCCAACTGATCATCATGTACGCCAACTGGCATTGGATCTTCATCCTGCTCGGCATCGTCGCCTCCATCCTGTTCGTCTGGGCGCTTTTGCGCCTGAAGGAATCGCTGCCTCCGGAAGAGCGCCTGCCGCTGTCGGTCGGTTCCGTCGCGGATGGTTTCAAGACCGTACTCACCAACCGCATCACCTGCGGCTACATGATCGGCCTCACCATGTTCACCGGCGTCATCAGCGCCTATGTCATTTCGGTGCAGCAGGTCTTCGGCGAGGTCTACGGCCTCGGCGACTGGCTGCCGATCGCTTTTGCGGCCACCGCCGGCGGCATAGCGGTCGCCAATTTCGCCAACGGCTTCTTCGTGCGCACATTCGGCATGCGGCGCATCTCACACGCGGCTTTGCTGATCTTCACGGCGCTCTCGGCCGCCGGCTTCTTCTATTCGCTGGCAGGCAAGCCCGATTTCGCCGTCGCCTACGGCATTTTCACCATCGTGCTGATGATGTTTGCCGTGATCGCCACCAATTTCACCGCCATCAGCCTCGAGCCGATGGGCAATCTCGCCGGGACGGCGACTGCCGTTACCGGCTTCGTCTCGACCACCTTCGGCGCGATCCTCGGCGGCCTGGTCGGCCAGATGTTCAATGGCACCGTGCAGCCTCTCTTCGGCGGCTTCGCGCTGTTCGGCCTGGTGACGATCGCCGCCACCCTCTGGGCGGAGAACGGCAAGCTCTTCACGCATCCGGGAGACAGCCCGCAGCTCGATCCGGGCGCGGCTCACTTCTGAGGTAGGCGCGCCGGATCAATCCAGGGTATCTCGATGAACGAGCGAATGCTGATCAGGCCTTACGCGCCAGACGACGTGGACGCGACGATCGAGATTTTCCTGCGCTCGATCCGGGAAGTCTCCTCGAAAGACTATTCCGCCGCTCAGATCGATGCCTGGGCAAAGGTGGAAGATCGCAGCCTATGGGCGGAACGAAGGACGAGCAGGCCTGCCTGGATCGCGGAAATCGGCGGAGAACCGGTAGGATTTTCCGATCTGACCGGCGATGGATGCCTGGATATGATGTTCGTTCACCCCGAATTTCAGGGAGTTGGAGTGGCAACCCGCCTGTTGCGCAGGGTTGAGGAAGAGGCTCTCAGGTTGGGGTACGGCCGAATTTATACGGAAGCCAGCAGAACCGCCCGGCCATTCTTCGAGCGTCATCGCTTCCGGATGGTCGCCAGGCAAATCGTCGAGAAGCGCGGCCAAAGCTTGGAAAACTTCCTGATGGAAAAGTTCTGCGCTTGAGCGCGCGGGAGCCCGCCGCAAATTCGGCCGCCCCCACCGGCCCTTGCAACGATCGGTTTGTCAGACCGTAAACACCTCACGCCGCAGCAGTTCCCACGAAGCCTTGTCGGGCGCGACGAGCAGCCCGCCGTCGAGGTGATGCGGCAGGTAGGGCGATCCGTCGAGCCGCGCCGCATGGGCGCCGGCCTCCTGTGAGATCAAGGTGCCGGCCAGATGGTCCCAGGGCATCAGCTTGTTGTACATCAGGTAATGCACATGCCCGCCGGCAAATGCGCGGTATTCATGGGCCGCGCAGCGGTAGTTGGTGAGGAAGCGCACCTTGGCGAGATTGCCGAGGATCTCGGCGCGCTTCTCCTGCGGCAGATATCCGGTCGAGGCCATGCCGACCATCTGATCGAGCGCGACGGGCTCGGCCGTCTGCAGCCGCTGCGCTTCGCCATCCGGGCGCCGCAGCCACGCACCGCCGCCCTTCTCCGCCATCACCCAATCGTCGCCCATCGGATCGTAGATGATCCCGGCGACGGTCTCGCCGCCGGAAACGACGGAGGCCATGACGCCGAAGGCGGGAATGCCCGAAGCGAAATTGAATGTACCATCGACAGGGTCGATAACAATTGCAAGATCGACATCCGCGAGCCCGGTGAGCAGAGCCGGTTCGGCCGCGACCGACTCTTCGCCGAGAAACAGCGCTTGCGGCCAGAGCTGCGCGGCTTCCGCCTTAATCATGCGCTCGGCCTGTTCGTCCGCCTCGGTGACGAGATCCGTCGCTTCGCTCTTGGCCCGCACATCCTCACCGCCGAGCCGGCGAAAGCGCGGCAGGATCTCCGCCTGCGCCGCTCGGCGCAAGAGATCGGCAAGAGCGGTCACGTCGACAGTCGCAGTCATGTCCAAATCCTTTCGGTTCGACCTTTCCGGAAAGGCCTCAAATCAGATGCCGACGATCTCGCGCTGGATAAGCTGCCAGCTTTCCCTGTCGGGCGCGGAAATGATGCCGCCAGTCGTTTCGCCCGGACGATAGGGCGTGCCGTCGAACTTGGCCGTATGACCGCCCGCCTCCTGATGCGCGAGCACGCCGGCCAGATGATCCCAAGGCATCAGCTTCGCATGGCCGATGAAATGCAGCTTGCCCGAGGCGACCATCCAATATTCGTAGGCCGAGCAATTGAAAGCGAAGGTCATTTTGATCTTCGCCATGTTGGCTGAAATGCGCGAGCGATCCGGGTCCTCCATATGGCCCCACGAGATGCCGCCGACCATCTGGTTCAAGGCGGCAGGCTCGGCCACAGCAAGCTTGCTCGATTGCCCATCCTGCCGCGTCAGGAAGGCGCCCGCTCCCTTGATCGCCGTGACGGTGTCGCCGAGAACGGGATCGTGAATGATGCCGGCGACCGTCTCACCCCTGACGGTGACCGCCAGTATCGTCCCGAAGACGGGAAACCCGGCGGCGAAATTGAAGGTGCCATCGACAGGATCGATGACAAAGGCAAGTTCGGCGTCGGCAAGCGCCGGCACGACGGACCGGTCGGCGTCATAAGCTTCCTCACCGACGATGAGGGCTGAGGGAAAGCGCTCTTTCAGCGCCGCGGTAATCCGGTGTTCGGCGAGCAGATCCGCCTGCGTCACCAGGTCGATTGCCGAGGTCTTTTCCGAAACGTCGGCAGTGCCGAGATTGCGGAAACGCGGCACGATCTCCGCGCGCGCCGCCTCCTTCACGCACTCGCCGAGAAAGAGAATATCCTGATCAGAAATGGTCATGCGAAATCTGTCCTTCATGCAATGAACAGCCTGCATAGCCGGCCCTTCATGAAGGATCGGTGACGCCAAGGCTGGAAAAGTCGAAGAGTTTCGGATCGAGCAGGTGCGACGGGTTAACATGCGAAAGCGCGCGCAGCATCGTGTCCTTGCGGCCTGGCATGCGCCGCTCGATATCGGCGAGCATGTCCTTCATCGCATTGCGCTGCAGCCCATCCTGAGAGCCGCAGAGATCGCAGGGAATGATCGGGAACTGCATGGCGGCGGCGAATTTGGCGAGGTCGTCCTCGGCGGCATAGGCAAGCGGCCGCAGCAGCATCAGGTCGCCTTCGTCGTTCAGAAGCTTCGCCGGCATCGAGGCGAGGCGTCCGCCGTGGAAGAAATTCATGAAGAAGGTTTCGAGAATGTCCTCACGGTGGTGGCCGAGAACCAGCGCATCGCAGCCCTCCTCCCGCGCAATGCGGTAAAGATTGCCGCGGCGCAGCCGTGAACAGAGCGAGCAATAGGTCGCGCCCTCCTGCACCTTCTCTTTCACGATGGAGTAGGTATCGCGATATTCGATCCGATGCCGCACGCCGATCTTCGTCAGATAATCCGGCAGCACATGCTTGGGAAAGTTCGGCTGGCCCTGATCGAGATTGCAGGCGATGAGCTCCACCGGCAACAGCCCGCGCCATTGCAGATCGAGCAGCAGCGCCAGCAATCCGTAGGAATCCTTGCCGCCGGAAAGACCGACCAGCCAGCGCTTCTGCCCCTTCAGCATGCCGAAATCGTCGAAGGCCTGGCGCACCTGTCTCAGCAGCCGCTTGCGCAGCTTGTTGAAAGAGACCGAGCGCGGCGCATCGGCAAACAGCGCATGGCCGATAGCGCTGTCGGCCTCGCCGGTTTCCAGGTCGTCAATGTTGGCTGCGATATTCATTGCTTGGTCCCATCGAAGCTTCATCTTGCCTTAGCAGAAAGACCTTCGCCCACACAGCCTCAATCGCCGAAAACCGACCAGCCGGTGCGGGCCGCAAGCATTTCCAGCGCCACGGCGCCGAGCTGCGAATTGCCGACCTTGTTCAACCCGGGCGACCAGACCGCGATCGAGGCGATACCAGGCGCCACGGCGAAGATGCCGCCGCCGACGCCGCTCTTGCCGGGAAGGCCGACGTGATAGGCGAAATCGCCCGAACCGTCGTAATGGCCGCAGGTCAGCATCAGCGCATTGATGCGCCGCGCCCGCTTCGGCGACACCACGGAATGGCCGGTCATCGGATTGCTGCCGCGCGCCGCCAGGAACAGCCCGGCGCGAGCCAGCTGCTCGCAGCTCATCGACAGCGCGCATTGATGGAAATAGACACCGAGCACATGATCGACGGGATGGTCGAGATTGCGGTAGGCGCGCATGAAGTTGGCGAGCGCGGCATTGCGGTAGCCTGTCTGCGTTTCCGAACGCGCCACCTTGTCGTCGATGGTGATCGATTCGTCATCTGCGAGATACCGTACGAAGCGCAGCAGCTCGCCGATCGCCTCACGCGGCGCGTGACCGGCCATGACGACGTCGGTGACGGCGATCGCACCGGCATTGATGAAGGGATTGCGCGGGATTCCGCTCTCATGCTCGAGCTGGACGATCGAGTTGAAGGCCGACCCGGAAGGTTCGCGCCCGACGCGCTTCCACAGGCTCTCGCCGACCTTGCCGAGCGCCAGCGTCAGCATGAAAACCTTGGAGATGCTCTGGATCGAGAAGGAGATATCGGCATCGCCGACGCGATAGACCTTGCCGTCGACGGTGACGATCGCCATGCCGAACTGCCGCGGATCGACCTTGGCAAGTTCGGGAATATAATCGGCGACCTTGCCCTCGCCGATGCGCGGCAGAATATCGGTGTAAATGCTGTCGAGGGTCGCCTGCAAATCCGCCATCGCTTCTCTCCGGATAACAAAAAAGCCGCCCGAAAGAGCGGCTTTTCCATAAGCGAAAACGCCTGGTTTTTCTTAACGCGAATAGAATTCGACGACCAGATGCGGTTCCATGACAACCGGGAAGGGAACGTCGCTGAGCGTCGGGACGCGGCCGAAGGTAGCAACCATCTTGTTGTGATCGACTTCGATATAATCCGGAACGTCGCGCTCGGCGAGGCTGACGGCTTCCAGAACGGTCACGAGCTGCTTCGACTTTTCGCGAACTTCGATGACGTCGCCGACCTTGCAGCGGTAGGAACCGATGTTGACGCGAACGCCGTTGACGGTCACGTGGCCGTGGTTGACGAACTGACGGGCAGCAAAGACCGTCGGAACGAACTTGGCGCGGTAGACGATCGCGTCGAGGCGGGATTCCAGAAGACCGATGAGGTTTTCCGAGGTGTCGCCCTTGCGGCGGTCGGCTTCGGCGAAGATCGCGCGGAACTGCTTTTCGCGCAGGTCACCGTAGTAGCCCTTGAGCTTCTGCTTGGCGCGCAGCTGCACACCGAAGTCCGAAAGCTTGCCCTTGCGGCGCTGGCCGTGCTGGCCCGGGCCGTATTCGCGGCGGTTCACCGGGGACTTCGGACGGCCCCAGATGTTTTCGCCCATACGGCGGTCGATTTTGTACTTGGACGATTCGCGCTTGCTCATCGCATTTCCTTTCAAAGGTTTATGACGGTTTGTTGCCAAACCGTGCGAAGGAAACACGCCCTCCTCTGATCTCTTTGGGAGACCTGACAGGATGTTTCGGTTAGCGAACAGAAACGATCCACGGGACATGTCAAATGAAACACCGGACATTGCTGCCCGGTGCTTGGCGCGGTCTTTAGAGGCCCGTCATGAAAATGTCAACTGCGCCAAAGCCCGAAAGCGCCACTATTCCGCAGCCAAAGGCTGATCGCCCGTATCGGGCGCGTTCGCGTCACCCGGCGCAGTCTGGCAATTCATGTCGGGGAAAGCCACGATGCGCTTGCCCGAGAAATCCGTGTGCACGACGACAATCCCTTGCTCCTCGAAATAACCGAGCAGGCGGCGGGCGCGCCGCGCCGAATGGGTGCCGTAGGCCCGCGCGATGCGGGCGTCGGATGGGCAGGGCTCACCACAGACGGCGGCTTTGGCGAGCATCAGGAAGACGCCCTGCAGATCGTCGGTCACACCTGCCGACAGCGACAGCGCCGTTGCCCACGCGTCGGTCGCGGCGGTTGCCGCATCGACGCCCGAGCGGGAAATCGCCACGCGCCGGCGGAAATCCGGCAGCGCGATCGGCGGCCCCGGCACGCGGCGCATGCGCAGCCGCACGAGGAAGTCTTGATAGAGCACGGAATCGGTGCGGAAGGCGGACGTGGGATCGTCGAGTATTTCGGCAAGCACGCCGGCAAGCCGCTCTTCCCGTTCCTCGGCGGAAATCTCCGGCTGGCTCGCCCTCGCCTCGACCGGCGCCGGAGATGTCGCCGGCGTCGAGCGCGACAGCTCCGCCAGAATATCGGTCGTCGGCCGCGACGCCGGCGGCGCACGGCGCACGAGCGGGCGCTGGAATTCCTCCGGATCGGGCGTGAAGATCAGATCCTCGACATCCTGCGGCGCATCCGGCAGCGGCATAAGCTTCGGGCTGGAGGAGCGCGCCGAGGTCTCGACCGCGCCGATCTGGATCGGCAATGGCCGACGGGACAATGCCGGCCCGAGGGCGACGAAATTGCCACGCTTCAGGTCTCGGAACATCTCGGCCTGGCGCCGGTCCATGCCGAGCAGGTCGGCGGCGCGCGCCATGTCGATATCGAGGAAGGTGCGGCCCATCAGGAAATTCGAGGCCTCGGCAGCGACGTTCTTGGCAAGCTTGGCAAGCCGCTGCGTCGCGATCACGCCGGCAAGCCCGCGCTTGCGGCCGCGGCACATCAGATTGGTCATCGCGCCGAGCGACATCTTGCGCGCATCTTCCGAGACGTCGCCGCCGACCGAGGGCGCAAACATCTGCGCTTCGTCGACGACGACGAGAACCGGATACCAATATTCGCGATCGGCATCGAACATGCCGTTCAGGAAGGCGGCCGCCGCCCGCATCTGCTGCTCGATATCGAGCCCTTCCAGCGTCAGAACGCAGGAAACGCGGTGCTGGCGGATGCGGTTGGCAATGCCGGCAAGCTCGGCCTCGGTGCGCTCGCCATCCACGACCACATGGCCGAAACGATCGGACAGCGTGACGAAATCACCTTCGGGATCGATGATGACCTGCTGCACCCATTGCGCGGACTGCTCCAGCAGGCGGCGCAACAGATGCGACTTGCCCGATCCGGAATTGCCCTGCACGAGCAGACGCGTCGCCAGCAACTCCTCGATATCGAGTGTCGCCGGAGCGCCGGACGCCAATCCCATATCGATGCCAACTTGCAATGCTGATCCTCGCGACGAAGAGACTCACATGAACGAAGCGCCATTCTTCCGAAACGGCAACGCCCCGTCTATCAAAGAATCTGCTGATTTTCAGGAGTGGATTTTGCCAACCCACAGGACAATTCCCGGCATCACCCGAGAAGCCGATCCATCGTCGTAATCGGCAGGACGAGGCGAAGCGCTGCACTCGAAAGCCGCTGGAAGCCGAAGCGCTGGTAAAAGCCCGCCGCGTGTTCGTCCTTCGCATCGACGATCATCCCCAGAATGCCGATCTGCCCCGCGGCCGATCGCGTTATCGCAAAGGCATGGACGATCAGCACATCTCCAAGGCCCCGCCCCTGATATTCGCGATCGACGGCAAGCCGCCCCAGCATCAGGAAGGGCAATTCCTCATAGGGTCCAGCTTGTATCGTCGGCGGAAGGTTCTGGCGGGAAACCGAGTGAGCACTCAGCGAGAAATAGCCGGCAATCCGTCTTCCATCGCAGAGCACGTAGACGCGTGTCAGGCCGCGCTTGATATCCTGATTGGCGAAGCGCTTCAGATAGGTATTCAATGCGTCCACGCCGCAATCGAATCCCTCCCGGTCGTGCCGCCTGGGGTCCAGGAGTTCGAATTTCATGAGCCGTCGACAATATCGCGATATTTTCTAACGGCCTCGACCATGCGGTCCGTTGGTTCGGCCGGCTCGTCGAATGCTGTGAAGAAGCGTTGCCAGTCGTCGGCTGTAAAACGTGTCCTGCTATGATCGGCAATCACGGCTTCCGCCTTTTCGCGGATGCTTTCCCGGATGAATTTGCTCTTGTCGAGATGGAGATAATTGCGCGCCGTTTCCATCAGTTCGAACGTTGGCCGATCCATGCGGACCTTCAACGTATCGTCTTTTTGCGCATTTTGGGCCATGTCAGCTCCTGGATTTATAGGGTACGATCGTACCCACAAATCAGCGGAGCGTCAAATCCGGCATTACGCTTTCAGCCCGAAGCCCTGCATCAGCCGCCGGGTGGCGAAATCGGGATTGCCCGATGTGAAGACGGCAAAGTCGAAATTGTCGGGGTGAACGGCATCCGCGACCTCAGGCACCAGCGTGCGGGCGCGCCGGGCAATGGCTTCCGCCGGATCCAGCCAATCCACCGGCCAGGGCGCGAGCCTCCGGAACATATTGGCCATGAAGGGATAATGCGTGCAGGCGAGCACGACGATATCGGTTTTGCGGCCGTCCTTCTCGACGAAACATTGCTCGATTTCGCTCGTCACCGCTTCATCGGAAACCGCATCGCCGCGAATATAGGCCTCGGCCATGCGCGCGAGGTTCTCGGAGCCGACCAGCCGCACATGGCATTGCTGCGCGAAGGACTGGATGAGATCGCGCGTATAGGCCCGCTTCACCGTGCCCGGCGTTGCGAGCACCGAGACGAGGCCCGAACGCGTCCGCTCCGCGGCAGGCTTGATCGCCGGCACCGTGCCGACGAAGGTCATCTGAGGAAAGGCGGCGCGCAGATCGGCGCCGACCAGCGTGAAGGCGGTATTGCATGCAATGATGCAGACCTCAGGATCATGCTCTTCGAGCAGCGTGCCGAAAAGTCCGATAATTCGCTCTTTCAGCGCCTGCTCTTCCCAGCCGCCATAGGGAAAGCCGGCATCGTCGGCGATATAGATGAAGCCGCGTTCGGGCATCAGCACGCGCGCTTCACGCAGCACCGTCAGTCCGCCGATCCCTGAATCGAAGACGAGGACGGGTTTCAGCTCATTCGTCGGCGCTGTCATCGGCGGGCGCTTTCTTGCCGGATCTGGTGGAGCCGCCTTTGCGCGGACTGTTGCGCGAAAAGCGGTCGAGGGAGGAGATGACGCCGCGCAGCACGCTGATTTCCTGTTCCGTGAATGCCCGGCGGGAGAGGACTGCGCGCAGGTTGTCGACCATTTTCGGCTTTTTCGAGGGCGGATGGAAATAGTTGCGTGAATCGAGCGCCTCTTCCAGCTGGTCGAACAGGCCGAAAAGCTGCTCCTTGGTGGAGGGCCGCTGCTCGAGCGCCTGGAACGGCACGGCTTCCAGATCCTCCATGCCCGATTTCATCCATTCATAGGACATCAGCAGCACAGCCTGGGCGATATTGAGCGAGGCAAAAGCCGGATTGACCGGGAAGGTGACGATCTCGTCGGCCAGCGCCACTTCCTCGTTCGTCAGGCCCCAGCGCTCGCGGCCGAAGAGGATGCCGGTCGCCTCGCCTGCCCGAAATCGGCTGCGCAGATTTGTGGCGGCAAAGACCGGCGCACGCACCGGCTTGTAATTGTCGCGGCTGCGCGCCGTCGTCGCGTAGACGAAGTTTATATCGGCAATCGCCTCCTCCAGCGTGGCGAAGACCTTGGTGCCCTCGATGACGTGATCGGCCTTGGAGGCCGCGGCCTGCGCCTTCTCATTCGGCCAGCCGTCGCGCGGATTGACGAGGCGAAGGTCGACAAGCCCGAAATTCGCCATGGCGCGCGCCACCATGCCGATATTCTCGCCCATTTGCGGCTCGACCAGAATGATAACCGGCCCTTCGGCCAGAAGTTGACGCTCGCTGTTGGTGCCGGCCATGGTGCCTATCGTGTTTCCTATTCCTGAGTGCCCATTATTCTTGATTCAGGGGCGCAATAGCTTTGCCAGCCGCAAACGGCAAGTCCTGCGCCTCCGCGGGATAAAGCCGCTCCAGCGTCGAGCCGATCATTTCGACGGCGAGCCGCGCCCCCTCTCGCCAGAGCGGCAGGTGGCGGCTCGCCGGCCTCATCTGCTTGCGGGTGATGAGGAAACATTCCGAGCCGCGGATGGCAACCTTCTCCAGCGTGCCGATATCGGCAGCGATCCGCCGCTTCAGATCGTCATCGACGGCGTCAGCAACGTGGTTTCTCGCCAGGATGCGCGACCAATAGGTCGCCGAGAGAAAAATTGCCAATGTCCGGCGGATTCGTCCCGGCCTGGTGACAATGGACCAGGTGGAGCCGAGCGGACGCGCGGCGAGCGTAATGTCGCGGTAACAGGCATCGACCTTCTGCGAGATGACGATAAGCTCCGGCTGGCTCTTCTTCTCCGATACGGCCGACAGCAGCTCCCTCAAGGCATCGAACCATTTGGCGATCGCCGTATCGAGCGCGCCGCGCGTACGCGCCGGCAGCACGAGGAAAGCCACCAGTGTTCCCGCGACCGCGCCGATGACGGTCTCTTCGAGACGCAGCTTCAACAGGTCGAAGGTCAGTACGCCCATCATGCCATAGACGAGACAGAGAACGATCGAGATGAAGAATGTCATCGTCGCATAGGAAATCTGCAGGAAAAAGAAAGCAAGAAAGATGCAGACGACCGAAACGGCAATGGCAATTGCCGGATGTCCCGCAAGCAGCGTCGCCAGCACCAGGCCGAAAGCGATGCCGAACAGCGTGCCTATCGACCGCTGCAGCGCCTTGATGGCCGTGTCGCCGCGCGAATTGGTGTTGGTGAAGACGAGGAAGGACGCCAGCACCGCCCAGAACCAGCGCTCGCGGGAAAGCGCCAGGCCGAGCGTCATGGCGATTGCCGCTGCCAAGGTGATCTGAAGGGCCGAGCGGATAAGCGGATTTTTCAATGAAAAATCGATTGGTGCTGCCGTGCTGATCTCGTCGACTGCGGCGATCTCCGCGAAATTCGACCTGCGGCCGGCATCGATCGTTTCCATCAGTTGCCGGCGTGCGGCGGCAAGCCAGAGAAGTGCGCGCACCGTTTCACCCTGCGGCTGCCCCTCTTTATCGGCAACGGTCTTCTCCTCCTCCGAAAGCACCGCCTTGTCATCCTCGATGACGGCGTGGACGAGCGCAAAGGAGGGCGGGCTCTGGAAGCTCAGCACGATCGCGCTCTCCGCCGCCAGATGCGCATCGAACAGCCGGATCGCCAGTTCCGCGGCCGGCGCGGAGGCGCCGTCGAAGACGCCACCCGGCGGGCGCGGGATGAAGCTTTCGGCCATCAGCACCACTTCCTTCAGCCGCTCCTCCAGCTGGCGCAGTTCCTGCCGGTCGGCGTCTTCGATCTTGCCATCCGCTGCAAGGGCAGCAAGCTTGAAGAGGATCTGGTTGATGCGGCCCCGCACGCTCTCCAGCGACCGCAGCAGATCGCGCCGCCAGTTATCGGGCAGGAGCACCGCCCTCACCCAATGGCTGACGAGCGCCGAGACGATCGGGCCGACCACCACGAGCGGCAGCTCTGCCATCTTCGGATGAAAATAGGAGCCCATGAAGTAGGAGGTGAAGGCAAACATGCCGATTGCAAAGCCACGGGGGCCGTAAACGCGGCCGGACGAGGCGAGGAAGATCACCACGAGAAAAATGACATCCGAAACAATACGCTGCGACTCGAGTGCCGCCGCAAGGCCGACGACGACCATGCTCGCAAGACAGCCGAGCAATCGGGTGATGAGCTGGCGCGTCGAGCCCTTGTCGCGCACCGCGACCCCGCCTTCGATCGACAGCACGATGCCGAGGCCATAGGAAGCAACCGGCAGCGGTACGATGAGCGTGCTGATCGCATAAAGGATCACGAAGGACAGAACGATCGACAGCGTGACGCGCGACCCCATGCGCAGGCGCGAAAGCGCCGGGTCATTGGCCAGCAGCCAGTCTCGAAACTCAAAGCCGGAAATCACCCTCGCCAGTCCTCATGCGCGCCGGAGGCAGCCGTCCAGAGAGCGAGATACCGCCGCTACAACAAAAATCAAATCACACCTTGGCATTGCTGGCTACGGTTTGCGAGAGCAATGAGCTTGATTTGAGGAGCCATAGAATTATGGTAATGTTCCCTTTATGTTCATGGTGTGGACTGCAGAGATGAGGAGCGCGGAAAGTGATGTCTAGGGCCTCGAACGCCACATGGGCGGACGTAATAGCTATGGGCCTGCGCTATGATCTTTACTGTGATCCGTGCGGCATCCATGACGAACTGGATTTGATGGCTCTGCCGCCGGGTGGGAATGCCATAGGGTTGAAGTTCAAGTGTAATTGGTGCAGCCGATCCGCGGATTTGATTGTGTCGCACCGATCTACTTGGCGGGAGGGGTCCCCGCTCAACACGAAAAAAAGTATCTAGTGGATCTGAACGCGGCCAAGTGTAGCAAAGCCTGACTGGATGACCGCCTCATTCGCCTTTGGCGATCTGCACCATGGCTTCCTTGAGCGAGATCGGCCCCTTCCCCTCTTCGCCCTGGATCATGATGTCGTCGATGACGGCTTTGCCGTCCTCCTCGATCACGTCGAAACGCACGGTCGTGACGGCATCCTTGTCGGGGGTTCCCTCCATGCAGGTCGCGGCCTTGAATTTCACTGTCACCTCGGTGGCGCCGTTCGCCGGCTGGCCACTGTCGATGGAAAGGTTCTGCAGCGGGCAGGCATCCTGGCCGTTGACGATCACGTCGTAGTCGAAGGGCGAAATGCCGTCCTCGTCTGCCGCCGGGTTCTGGACCGCCGCCTTGTATTTGTCGCTAAAATCATGGCTGTAGAGCCGGCTCAGCATCGCCTCGCCAAAAATGTCTATCCAGTCGCTGTCGTCTCCCGCCCAGTTCTTCTGCGTATCCCTCATGATCTCCTCGACCGGCGCAGTCGCATCGGCCGCAAGCGAAAGGCCTGGCAGAGCGGACAGGGCGGCAACGAGGCCGGCGAGCAGAACGGCGATCTTCTTCATGGCAAAATGTCCGGGACTCAAGGGGGCTTGTGGCGGCGAGACTAGCCCTTTTCCAGCACTTGGCAATGGCGGCAAAAACGTCATGCCCCTGCCCGTTCCGCTTTGCGTTCCCGGTACACAGTGCTATAGCGCTCCGGACCACATCACCCCCTTCCAGCTTACGAGGCAGATACATGAAGAAGATCAAGGTCGCCAATCCAGTCGCCGATCTCGACGGCGATGAAATGACGCGCATCATCTGGCAGCTCATCAAGGATAAGCTGATCCATCCGTATCTCGACCTCGATATCGACTATTACGACCTCTCCGTCGAGAACCGCGACGCCACCAACGACCAGGTGACCGTCGATGCCGCCAACGCCATCAAGAAGTACGGCGTCGGCATCAAGTGCGCGACGATCACGCCGGATGAAGCCCGCGTCAAGGAATTCAACCTCAAGGAAATGTGGAAGAGCCCGAACGGCACAATCCGCAACATCCTCGGCGGCGTCATCTTCCGCGAGCCGATCATTTGCCGCAACGTTCCGCGCCTGGTTCCGGGCTGGACCCAGCCGATCGTCGTCGGCCGTCATGCCTTCGGCGACCAGTATCGCGCCACCGACTTCAAATTCCCCGGCAAGGGCAAGCTGACGATCAAGTTCGTCGGCGAAGATGGCACCGTCATCGAGAAGGAAGTCTTCAACGCACCGGGCGCCGGCGTGGCGATGGCCATGTACAACCTCGATGAATCGATCCGCGAGTTCGCCCGCGCTTCGATGATGTACGGCCTGATGCGCAAGTGGCCGGTTTACCTGTCGACCAAGAACACCATTCTCAAGGCCTATGACGGCCGCTTCAAGGACATCTTCGAAGAAGTCTACGAGACCGAATTCAAGGACCAGTTCAAGGAAGTCGGCATCACTTACGAACACCGCCTGATCGACGACATGGTCGCCTCGGCGCTCAAGTGGTCGGGCGGCTACGTCTGGGCCTGCAAGAACTATGACGGCGACGTCCAGTCCGACACGGTCGCCCAGGGCTTCGGCTCGCTCGGCCTGATGACCTCGGTTCTCCTGACGCCCGATGGCAAGACGGTCGAAGCCGAAGCCGCCCACGGCACGGTCACCCGCCACTACCGCCAGCACCAGAAGGGCCAGGAAACCTCGACGAACTCGATCGCTTCGATCTTCGCCTGGACCCGCGGCCTCGCGCACCGCGCCAAGCTCGACGACAATGCCGAGCTCGCCAAGTTCGCTTCCACCCTGGAAAAGGTCTGCGTCGATACCGTCGAATCCGGTTTCATGACCAAGGATCTAGCGCTCTTGATCGGTCCGGATCAGCCGTGGCTCTCCACCACCGCCTTCCTCGACAAGATCGACCAGAACCTGCAGAAGGCGATGGCGTAAGCCAGTCCTTTCGAGATAGCATTGAAACGGCGGGGATTTCCCCGCCGTTTTCATTTTGGGAGAACAGGAAATGACGGCGACCGTGCGCCCGCTCGAACCTTCTGACCGCGCCGCCTGGGAGCCCTTGTGGGCAGCCTATCAGCGTTTCTATGAAGTGGTCATCCCCTCCGAGACGACAGACCTCACCTGGGGCCGCTTCTACGACCCCGACGAACCGATGCATGCCCTCGGCGCCTTCGACGACGAAGGCCGCCTCGTCGGCATCGTGCATGCGATTTTTCATCGCTCCTGCTGGCTGCCGCAATGGACCTGTTACCTGCAGGATCTCTATGTCGCCGATAGCCAACGCGGGCTCGGCACCGGCGCCGCGCTGATCGAGGCCGTCGCGGATCTGGCCCGTGCAAACGGTGCGGGCAGGCTTTACTGGATGACCCATGAAAGCAATGCCACGGCACGGCGGCTGTACGACCGGATCGCCGAACGCTCAGGCTTCATCCAGTATCGCAAAGCTCTCTGACGATCGGACTTGCACAAAGACCTCGCCGCGCTATTGATTCCGGGCGACGGAAAAGCCCGGGAATAGCGGGAACACGAGGAGGATGTCATGGGTGAAGAACTGGTATTCTATACGAACCCGATGTCGCGCGGCCGCATCGCGCGCTGGATGCTGGAGGAGATTGGCCAGCCCTATCGCACCGAACTTCTGACCTTCGGCGAAACCATGAAGGCGCCGGAATATCTTCGGGTCAACCCGATGGGCAAGGTGCCGGCGATCCGCCACGGCAACACCATCGTCACCGAATGCGCGGCGATCTGTGCTTATCTCGCCGAAACCTTCCCGGAAAAGGCGCTTGCCCCGAAGCCGGAAGAGCGCGCCGCCTATTACCGCTGGATGTTCTTTGCCGCCGGCCCGCTGGAATCGGCGGTGACGATGAAGGCGCTCGGCTTTGAAATTCCTGCGGAACGCCTGCGCATGGCCGGCTGCGGCGGTTTTGGCGACGTGATGAACACGCTCGAAATGGCTGTCTCCGGCTCGACATATGTCACCGGCGAACGTTTCACTGCCGCCGACGTCTATGTCGGCGCCCACATCGGCTGGGGCCTCGGCTTCGGCAGCATCGAGAAACGCCAGGCCTTCGTCGATTATTTCGGGCGCGTCAGCGAGCGCGAAGCCTACAAACGCGCCAATGCGCTTGATGACGAGGCAGGCAAAACGATGCAGGCGGCCTGAGCGCATCCGGCGCGGCGATGACAGCGCCACCTGTCTTTTAGGACAAACAAGGCGCTGCAACGCTTTGAAGCTCTGCTGCGCGCTCAGGCGAGCGGCATGTGAATATCCGTCATCAATTCGGTCGGCGGCACGTCGCGCGGGTTGTTGAGATACTCCTCGAACATGACGCTGTCCTTCAACTGCCGCCCCGATTTGGGCAGCCATTCCGCATAAAGCCACTGATAGGCCTTATGCATATCGGCATAGGGACCCTTGTGCCGTAGCACGGCATATTCGCCGCCCTCGATTGTGCGCCGCTCGAAGGGCGGCTCGGCGGGAACCCCGGAGCCGCCTGTCACGCAGGCGATCGAGCGCAGCTGTTCGGCCGGTACGATGTCGGGATCGTCGAGATAAACGCCGATCATCCGCATGTCGGGCCTGGCGAGGCCACGCGCATAAAGTGTGCCGAACAATGTCTCGAAGGCTTTGCCGATCTGCATATAGGAGCCGGTATGGGCAACGCCGATCAATTCGGTCGGCGCGATCTCACGTATGGTAACGTCGAACATGGCTTTGGTCTTTCCGTTGGGTGAGGGTTCGAAGGCAGTGTGGCTTCCCTCTTTCCGGTAGCGGGCTGGCGGCATGCCGTAGACCGATTTGAAGATGCGATTGAAGGATTGGAGATTGGGATAGCCCGATCGCTTTGCAATCTCGCCGACGGCAAGTTCGGTGCCGACCAGGTCGCCCGCCGCGCGATGCAGCCGCAGCCGCTTGACGGTCGCTGCCAGCGTTTCGCCATAGATCGCCCGGTAGATCCTGTGCCAGTGATAGCTCGACATGCATGCGATGTCGGCCAGGCGCTCCATATCCAGTTCCTCGTCGAGGTGGTCGTGAATATAGGCCGAAACCCGTCTCAGACGGTTTTCATAAAGCGCCCATGCCGTTTCGCCATTCATATCGAACCTCATGCAAATCGATCGGCTGGAGAGAAGCATAATCTGATTTGACAAATCTTGCGGAATTGCTGGCTCCGGATCCCAACGCTACCCGGTAGAAGAGACGTCGCTACATGCCGACTACGCCACCTCACCTCCCTCATTCCTGTGCTCGTCACAGGAATCCAGCCACGGCGCGTCCGCGCCGTGAATGAATCAACACTTCAAGGGAAAGAGTCTATCGCGCCCAAGGACTTGGGCGCACTGGATTCCTGTGACAAGCACAGGAATGATTTAGGTTTGGGGAACGTCCAGCAACAAGTTAAGGCGGAAGCCGAACTTACGCCTTTTCGAAACTCAGAAATGAACCGTCAGCTTAGCCCGCGAGCGCTAGCGCCACCGCCTCGATCGCCTCATCGGCCTTCGATCCATCGGGACCGCCAGCCTGCGCCATGTCGGGGCGGCCGCCGCCGCCCTTGCCGCCGAGGGCGGCCGAGGCGATGCGGACGAGATCGACAGCGCTGTAGCGCTCGACGAGATCCGGCGTCACTGCAACGACGGCGCTCGCCTTGCCGTCATCGGACACGCCGATCAGCGTGACGACACCGGAGCCGATGCTGGTCTTGCCGTCATCGGCAAGGCCCTTGAGATCCTTGGGATCGACGCCCGATATCGACTTGCCGAGGAACTTGACGCCGGCGACTTCGCGCACGGCATCGGCAGAACCACCCTGCCCGCCGCCCATGGCGAGCTTGCGCTTGGCGTCGGCCAATTCCTTCTCGAGCTTGCGGCGCTCGTCCATGAGTGCTTCGACGCGCGACAGAACTTCCGCCGGCTGAACCTTCAGCGAGGCAGCGAGCGTCTTCACGCGCTCGTCCTGTTCGGCGAGATATTCGCGCGCCGATTCGCCGGTCACCGCTTCGATACGGCGAACGCCTGCACCGACGGCGCTTTCGCCGAGGATGCGCACGAGGCCGATCTGACCGGTGGCCGACACATGCGTGCCGCCGCAAAGCTCGACCGAGTAAGGCCTGTTGCTCTTTGCGCCATGCAGCCCGGTGCCCATCGAAACGACACGCACCTCATCGCCGTATTTCTCGCCGAACAGCGCCATCGCGCCCTCCGCGATTGCATCGTCGACGCTCATCAGCCGCGTGGTGACGGGAGAATTCTGTAGCACGATCTCGTTGGCCATGTCCTCGACGATCTTCAATTCCTCGGCCGACATCGGCTTCGGGTGAGAAACGTCGAAACGCAGGCGCTCGGGCGCGACCAGCGAACCCTTCTGCGCCACATGGGTGCCAAGCACTTCGCGTAGCGCCTCATGCAGCAAATGGGTTGCCGAGTGGTTGGCGCGCAGGCGCGAACGGCGAGCGTGATCGACGGTGAGCGCAACAGCGTCGCCGGCCTTGATCACGCCTTCGACCACAGTGCCGGAATGCACGAACAGGCCTTCGCCCTTCTTCTGCGTGTCCGATATTTCGATCTTGCCATGGTCGGAGGAGATCACGCCGGTATCGCCCATCTGGCCGCCGGATTCGCCGTAGAACGGCGTCTGGTTGACGACGATCTGCACCTTGTCGCCGGCCTTGGCTTCGTTAGTGACTGCGCTTTCCCTAACGATTGCCTGCACCACGCCTTCAGCGGCCTCGGTGTCGTAACCCAGGAACTCCGTTGCGCCATGCTTTTCCTTCAGCTCGAACCAGACGGTTTCGGTTGCCTTCTCGCCGGAACCGGCCCAATGCGAGCGGGCTTCGGCCTTCTGGCGTTGCATGGCGTCGGTGAAGCCGGAGATATCGACGCCGATCTCGCGGGCGCGCAGGGCGTCCTGCGTCAGGTCGAGCGGGAACCCATAGGTGTCGTAGAGCTTGAAAGCGGTCTCGCCGTCGAGCATGTCGCCCTTGCCGAGGTCCGTCGTCGCATCCGACAACAGCGACAGGCCACGCTCCAGCGTCTTGCGGAAGCGGCCTTCCTCCAGCTTCAGCGTCTCCGAGATCAGCGCTTCGGCGCGCACGAGCTCCGGATAGGCGCGGCCCATCTCCTGCACCAGTGTCGGCAGCAGCTTGTACATCAGCGGCTCCTTGGCGCCGAGAAGCTGAGCGTGCCGCATGGCGCGGCGCATGATACGGCGCAGCACATAACCGCGACCTTCATTCGACGGCAGAACGCCGTCGGCGATCAGGAAAGCCGAGGAGCGCAGATGGTCGGCGATGACGCGGTGGCTGGCGCTTCCCTCAGCCTTGGCGCCCATCGTGTCTTCGATCGCGCCGATCAGCGTGCGGAACAGGTCGGTGTCGAAGACGCTTTGAACGCCCTGGAGAATGCAGGCCATGCGCTCAAGACCCATGCCGGTATCGATCGACGGACGCGGCAGCGGGTTGCGAACGCCGGGCTCGGTCTGCTCGAACTGCATAAAAACAAGGTTCCAGAATTCCAGGAAGCGGTCGCCATCTTCCTCCGGCGAACCGGGAGGACCGCCCCAGACGTTCTCGCCCTGGTCGATGAAAATTTCAGAGCATGGGCCGCAGGGGCCGGTATCGCCCATCTGCCAGAAATTGTCGGAGGTCGGGATGCGGATGATCTTGTCGTCGGAGAAACCGGCGATCTTCTTCCACAGCGCCGCTGCTTCCTCGTCTTCGGAATAGACGGTCACCAGCAGACGATGTTTCGGCAGGTCGAAACCCTCCGTCACGAGCTTCCAGGCAAGCTCGATCGCATTCTCCTTGAAATAGTCGCCAAAGGAGAAATTGCCGAGCATTTCGAAAAAGGTCAGGTGACGCGCGGTATAGCCGACATTGTCGAGGTCGTTATGCTTGCCGCCGGCGCGCACGCATTTCTGCGAGGTCGTCGCTGTGGAATAAGGACGCTTTTCCAGCCCGGTAAAGACGTTCTTGAACTGCACCATGCCGGCATTGGTGAACATCAGCGTCGGGTCGTTGCGCGGCACAAGCGGGCTCGAGGAAACGATCTCGTGGCCGTTCTTCTTGAAATAGTCGAGGAAGGTCGACCGGATATCGTTCACGCCGCTCATTCTATGCCCTTCGATGCTGCCCGAGGCAGGTAAATACAAATCCATCGGCTTTTAACGTTCACCTCCGCCACTGTCCAGCCGACAAACAGAACCGGCCGCATTCTGATCAGAGAATGCGGCCGGTGTGAACTTCAGGCGGACTGACGGAAAAGCTCCGCGCGGAAATTACATTTCCCCAGCGTCATCGCCGTCATTGGCATCCGGCCCGCCATTCTGCAGGAAGCGGTCGGCGATGAGACCGGCATTCTGCCGCAACGACAGCTCGATCTCGCGGGCGAGATCCGGATTGTCGCGCAGGAAGGTCTTGGCGTTTTCGCGGCCCTGGCCGAGACGCTGACTGTTGTAGGAGAACCAGGCACCCGACTTTTCGACGATGCCGGCCTTGACGCCGAGATCGACGAGTTCGCCGGTCTTCGATACGCCTTCGCCATACATGATGTCGAACTCGACCTGCTTGAAGGGAGGCGCCATCTTGTTCTTGACGACCTTGACGCGGGTCTGGTTGCCGATCACCTCTTCGCGCTCCTTGACCGCGCCGATGCGGCGGATGTCGAGGCGCACGGAGGCATAGAATTTCAGCGCATTGCCGCCGGTCGTCGTTTCCGGCGAACCGAACATGACACCGATCTTCATGCGGATCTGGTTGATGAAGATCACCATGCAGTTCGACTTGGAGATCGAAGCGGTCAGCTTGCGCAGCGCCTGGCTCATCAGGCGGGCCTGCAAGCCCGGAAGACTGTCACCCATCTCACCTTCGATTTCGGCGCGCGGCGTCAGCGCGGCGACCGAGTCGACGACCAGAACGTCGACGGCGCCGGAGCGCACCAGCGTATCGGTAATTTCGAGCGCCTGTTCGCCGGTATCGGGCTGCGAGATCAGAAGGTTCTGCAAATCGACGCCAAGCTTGCGGGCATAGACCGGATCGAGAGCGTGTTCGGCGTCGACGAAGGCGCAGATGCCGCCCTTCTTCTGGGCTTCCGCAATGGTCTGCAGCGCAAGCGTCGTCTTACCGGAGCTTTCCGGACCGTAGATTTCGATGATACGGCCCTTCGGCAGGCCGCCAATGCCGAGCGCGATATCGAGGCCGAGCGAGCCCGTCGAAACCGTCTCGATCTCGACGACGTTCTCGTTGGAGCCGAGTTTCATGATCGAGCCCTTGCCGAACGACCGCTCTATCTGTGAGAGTGCCGCTTCAAGCGCCTTGCTTTTGTCCACCGATTTGTCCTCTACCAGCCGCAATGAATTCTGAGACATCCGATCCACCTTTAGGTTATTGAAGCCGCTCAAGCAATGTCGAGTTTGTACCCTATTTGTTCCACTCTCGCAATAGGCGATCAAACAATTGAAAGAAAAAGGTAAAACGGTTCGTGTTCTATATTTGTTTTATCGATGCAAAGCAAAGGCTTAAGCCGCCTGTACCGGCCTTGGCGGAAGCGTGTATCGGCTACCGATTCGCCCGCCCGGCGTCAGGAGAGCCGCGCAGATGAAGAAAAAGATTCTCGTTCTCGGCGGTGCTCATATCGACCGCCGCGGCCGTATTTCCGGTGACACCGCGCCAGGCGCCAGCAATCCCGGCGCCTGGTTCGAGGAGCCTGGCGGCGGCGGCTTCAATGCGGCGCGCAATCTTGCTAGGCTCGGTTTTCACGTGACGATGATCTCGCCGCGCGGCGGCGATGCCATTGGCGAGATGGTGGGCGAAGCCGCCGACTACGCCGGCATCGACGACCGACCCTTCGTCTTCCTCGACCGCAAGACGCCGAGCTACACCGCGATCATCGAGAAGGACGGCAATCTCGTCATCGCCCTTGCCGACATGGATCTCTACCGCTTCTTCGTGCCGCGGCGCCTTTCGATCCGCTGGGTGCGGGATGCCTTCGCCGCCCATGATTTGATCCTTTTCGATGCCAATCTGCCGGAAGAGACGATCGCGGCCATCGTCGCAAAGGCGCATTCGCTCGCGAAGCCTGTCGCCGCGATCGCGATTTCGCCGGCCAAGGTCGTGAAGCTGAGGTCCTGCGTCGGGGATATCGACTATCTATTCCTGAACGAGGCGGAAGCAGCGGTCCTTGCCGGCAGGCAGCCGGAGGACGCGGAAGACTGGCCGCCGCTCCTGAACGAGATCGGCGTAAGGAACGCCGTCATCACCCGTGGCCGGCGGGAACTCGTGGCGCTTGGCCCGGGCCGCGCCGTGACGCTTCAGCCGCCGGTTGCCGAGACCGTCGCCGATGTCACCGGCGCCGGCGATTCCCTCGCCGCCGGCACGCTCGCCGCCTTGATATCAGGCCTGCCGCTCGAGGAAGCCATCCGCCACGGCACCGCAGCGGCGGTGCTGACCGTCCAGTCGCGGCACGCGGTCAACGAAAATCTGACGCCGGACCTGCTGAATGAGGCGCTTGCTCTTGTTCCCAAGGTCAGAATTCTGCATTGAAGCGGCCAAACAAAATAGCTTGAGCACGATGCCGCCCGAAAACCGCCGGCACCTTTCGGCATCATGCTCTATCGATCACAGGACAAGATCATGACCAAGCCCATCTCCCCTCTTCTGCCGATCGCCTATTCGAAGGAAGTCGCCAGCGCCAAGCAGCGCGGCGTCCCGATCGTGGCGCTGGAATCGACGATCATCACCCACGGCATGCCCTATCCCGGCAATATTGAGATGGCCCGCAGCGTCGAGACGATCATCCGCGAACAGGGCGCCGTGCCGGCAACGATCGCCGTCATCCATGGCACGCTGCATATCGGTCTAGAGTCCGCCGAACTGGAGCAGCTTGCCAAGGCGACGGAGGTGATGAAGGTGTCGCGCGCCGATCTCGCCTTCGCGATCGCCGAGCGGCGAACCGGCGCCACCACGGTTGCGGCGACGATGATCGCGGCCTCCCGCGCCGGGATCCGTGTCTTTGCGACGGGCGGCATCGGCGGCGTGCATCGCGGCGCTGAGGAAAGCTTCGATATCTCCGCCGATCTCGAGGAACTGGCGCGTACCGGCGTCATCGTCGTCTGCGCCGGCGCCAAGGCGATCCTCGACATTCCGAAGACGCTGGAAGTGCTGGAAACCCGCGGTGTGCCCGTCGTCACCTATGAAAGCGAGGAATTCCCCGCCTTCTGGTCGCGTTCCTCGGGTCTTCGCAGCCCGCTGTCGCTGAACAGCCCGGCCGCAATCGCCAATTTCCAGACCACGCGCGAACAGCTCGGCATCGACGGCGGCATGCTCATCGCCAATCCGGTGCCTGAAGCCGACGAGATCCCGCGCGAGGAGATGGAGATCTATATCGAACGCGCACTCGATAGCGCCGAGCGTGACGAAATTACCGGCAAGGCGGTGACGCCCTATCTGCTCTCGACGATTTTCGACCTGACGGACGGCCAGAGTCTGAAGACGAATATTGCGCTTGTTGAAAACAATGCGCGGCTGGCGGCAGAGATTGCCGTGGCGTTGGGTGAGTAATTTTTGAGAGGCAGGCAGGTCCCGCCCTGGCTTTAGCGGATTGCCGTGGGTCACCCCCCTCTGCCCTGCCGGGCATCTCCCCCACAAGTGGGGAGATCGACAAGAGGCGTGCCCCTCCCGCCTCTCTACTGTTTCGCCGGATTGCAACGCTTATTGCTGGGGAACGCCGGTGCGCCCAGCCAATCTCCCCACCTGTGGGGGAGATGTCCGGCAGGACAGAGGGGGGTGCCACGTCGAACGCCCTATCCGGAAACCACGAAGCCGTAACCGCTAGCTATCCAGCGTCTCCTTCACCACCACAGCCAGTTGCTTCAGCGAGAACGGCTTCGGCAGGAAGCCGAATTTCGCGTCCGGCGGCAGGTTGCGGGCAAAGGCGTCCTCGGCATAGCCGGAGACGAAGATGAATTTCAGGTCGGGATAGTTCTTGCGCAGCTCGCGCAACAGCGTCGGGCCGTCCATTTCAGGCATGACGACGTCGGAAACGACGATGTCGACCTTTCCTTCGAGCTCTTCCATGATGCTCAGCGCCTCGACGCCGGAGCCTGCCTCGTGCACGGTATAGCCCCGTGTTTCCAGCATGCGTTTACCGCCGCGGCGCACCGCCTCCTCGTCCTCGACGAGAAGAACGACGGCCGAGCCGGTCAGGTCCTCGGGCTGCTGCGGCGATGCGGGCGGCGGTGGCACTTCCGTCCCGGCAATGGCGCCGTCGATCGCGCCCGCCTCTGCCGCAACCGCCGGCTCCGGAATGTGGCGCGGCAGGAAGACGCGGAAGGTGGTGCCCTTGCCGACTTCGGACTCCGGCTGGATGTATCCGCCCGACTGCTTGACGATGCCATAGACCATGGCGAGGCCGAGACCGGTGCCCTTGCCGACATCCTTGGTGGTGAAGAAAGGCTCGAAGATCTTGTCCATGATCTCTGGCGCGATCCCGGTGCCGTTATCGGCAACCTCGACCAGCACCATGTCCTCGGCCGGCATATAGGAATAGTTGAAGGCGGCGACGTCGGCGGCCGTCAAATTGCGGGTGCGCAGCGTCAGCGTGCCGCCATCGGGCATGGCGTCGCGCGCATTGACGCAAAGATTGATCAGCACCTGCTCGAACTGCGAGAGATCCGTTTTGACGGGCCAGAGATCGCGGCCATATTGGACGTCGAGCTTGACGTTGGTGCCGGAAAGCAGCCGATCGACCAGCATGCGCAGGTCGCCGACGACATCGGTCAGGTTCAGCACCGAGGGCCGCATCGTCTGTTTGCGCGAGAAGGCGAGCAACTGGCGCACCAGCACCGCGGCGCGGTTGGCGTTGCGCTTGATCTCCATCAGGTCGGCAAAGCTCGCGTCGGAGGGCCGCGCCTGCAGCAGCAGATGGTCGGAGGAAAGCAGGATCGCCGTCAGCACGTTGTTGAAATCGTGCGCGATACCGCCGGCGAGCGTTCCCACAGCATTCATCTTCTGGGTCTGCGCCATCTGCGCTTCCAGCGCCTTCTGCTCGGTCACTTCAACGGCATAGACAATCGCCGCTTCCTCGGGCGCCTCGTCGCTCTGATCGATGACGGCATTGACGTAGAAGCGGAAGTAGCGCGCCTCGTCGGTCGGCGTGCGGGTGTCGAGCGGCGCGATGTCGCCCTGCCGGTCTTTGGCCGCAGCCAGCGCCTCGGCGAGCGTCGGTCGGTCGCTTTCCTGCACGATGGTTTCGAGCCGCGGCTTCTTTTCGAGATCGTCGCGCGAGACGACGCCGGAAAACAGCTTCAGGAACGGCGCATTGGTGCGCAGGATGCGCCCTTCGCCATCGACCGAAGCGATCGCCATCGGCGTGTTGTTGAAGAAGCGGGTGAAGCGCATGGCGGCAGCCGAAGCCGAGTGGCCGCTTTCGTCGCCCCTTTCGCGCGCCAGCACGATCGTCCGGCTTTCGCCGGGCGCGCCGTCGCGCATCGAAGTGACGCTGTGGATTATCTGCACCGGCAGACTCTGTCCGTTGGTCTTGCGCAGGTCGAGATCGAGCGTCACGGTCTTCTTCAGGCCGGGTTCGGCCTGCACCGACTGGATCAGCGCCAGCCCCTCGCCCGCCACGACATCGCCGATCGTCATCGAGCCCGGTATGAACTTGGTGAGGTCGAGGCCCAGCCATTCTGCGAGCGTCGCATTCAGATAGAAGATCTCGCCCTTCCTGCCGGCCGAGAAGAAGCCCGCCGGCGCATGGTCGAGATAATCGATCGCGTTCTGCAGTTCCTTGAAGAAGCGCTCCTGGTCGTCGCGTTCGGCGGTGATGTCGGTGATCTGCCAGATCTGCAGCGGCTTGCCGCCGTTATCCTCCGGCTCCAGCAGCCGAGCCTTCAGCCGGTACCAATGCGCGCCCGAGCTGTTGGAGCCGGGTCCGACGGCACGCAGCAGGCGGAATTCCTCGCGGCCCTCCTTGCCTTCGCGCAGCCCATTGACCAGCCGGTACAGCGCCTCGTTGGATTCGCGGTGGCGCGAGAGCAGCGTTTCCAGCGTCTGCACCTCGGTCGCCTTGCGGGCGCCGGTCAGCGCGCCATAGGCGGCGTTGGCATAGATGATCCGGCCCTTGTCGTCGGTGATCAGCGTACCGTCGGGATGACTGTTGAGAAAGGCCCGCGCGAGACTGTCGGACTGGCGCTGCGGCATCACCTCGATAAAGCCGATGACCGAGGATACCAGGAAGAAGATGCCGACCATGGCGAGCACGCCGAGACCGCCAAGGACGATCTCATTGTCGAGCGAGTGCTTGAAAACGACGAAAGCGCCGGCAGCCGCAATCAGCACGATCGCCAGGAAAAGAATGCGCAAAACCGTGCCAGAACGCCCCCCACGATCCACAAGCGGTGCGTTATAGTCGTCGGCCTGACGCGGTTTCGTCATCTATTCCTCACATAAACCCTTCCAGCTTAGTCCGTAGCACGAAGACGAAGCAGGAATCAGGCACTCTTTTCTTCTTAGCAATTTGCCACGCCGGCAAAAACAGCGGTAGCTGGCAAGACTGCTTGAATTCACAGGCAAGAGCGCCATCTGCCCCGAAAGCTCGCCGCAGCCGCCTTGCCCGCGAAGCCGGCAGCCCCCGAACCGGCACAACACGAAATTGCGTTCGCGCGTGACTGGACAGGACCTTGTACCCTTGCCTAAGGAACGGAAAAGTCGTCAATATGTGCCGACGCGAAATGGAGTGAGTGACTATGTTCGATGATGTTGTCGGAGCTTACGGCAGCCGTTTCCTGCTTGCCGCCGGTGGCGTCGGTCTGGCGCTTCTCCTGCTCATCATTGCGCTCTGGCTGCTCCGCAATCGCGCCCCCTCGCCCTTCGTGCGCGGCGGCCGCAACCGTCAGCCGCGTCTGCAGGTGCTGGATGCGGCTGCCGTTGATGCCCGCCGCCGGCTGGTGCTGGTCCGCCGCGACGACGTCGAACACCTGATCATGATCGGCGGCCCGACCGATATCGTCATCGAAAGCCGCATCCTCACGGAGACGGCCGAGCCGGCGGAAAATCCCTATCGGCCGCAGCCGGCAGAGGAACGTCCGATAGCGGTCGCGCGGCCGGAAATGCCGCCCGTCGTTCCCACCCGCCCGCCGGTGGCAGCCCGCCCGGAGCCGGTGGCCGAGCCTTCCTTCTCAGCGCCCGCTTCGCCGGAACCGCGCCCGCGTCCTGAGCCGCCTGTCCAGCCGGCCGCGCCGCCGCCGGTGGCCACCAGTCCGCTTCCGGCAGAGCAGGCAACACCTCCTCTGGCCGCCGAACGCGATATTCCGCTGCGCGCCGCCCCGCCTCAACCACGCCCGCCGGAACGTCCGGCCGCTCCCATTGCCGGCGCGCAGCCCGCGCCCTTCCGCGATACCGCCAGCGCCGCCGAGATCCTCGATGCGGCCCGCCAGCGTGTGCTGCCGCAGCAGCGAATCGAACCGGAAGTTTCCGCCCCGCCGGTCCAGAGCATGCCGGCAGCCGCACGCACAGCGACACCCGAGGATGACGCGGCAGCGCAATCGGCAGCAGCGATTCGGCGCGATTTCCAGCGCGTGCTGGAGGAGGAAATGTCGAACAATCTAATGGCCGAACGCATCGTGCCGGCGCCGGCAAACCAAGCCCCTCGCCAAGCCCAGCCGCAGCCCGCCAATCTGCCGCGCCGCGATCCCGAACTCGCCCCCATCACCGGCGCCGACACCGAGTTGCAGAAGGAAGTCGCCCGCATCTTCGGCGAAATGAGCGTCAATCGCGACAAGTGAGGGAAGCGTAATGCTTCCCTGCCTTCATCGTAAAGTTGCATAAAAGCCGCAAGTCGCGGTTTTTAGCTTTTAGGGACGCTCCGGACTCCCCTTGGCGTCGATCCTTTGTTATCCCTCAGGTAGAAGAGCGTTGGCGCACTGAGGTTCACTTTGCCTAAGTAAATACCGGTCTCACTCCAGTTTCACCCGTACTTCAGGGCGGCAAGATGCCGTCCGAGGTATGAACATGTTCATCGGGTGGTGGCGAGAGACCGGTTGGGCATTGTCAATTGTGCCAGGTGCAGCTCCGCTGCTTAAGCTCTTCAGCCGCCCACAACATCGCCACGCCGCGTCCCGTAAGGGCTTTCTCATGCACCATCCTGGTGGACTTCCAAAGGGAAGACCAACACGATATGTGCAAGACACTTCAGGTCCGATGGACCATTACCCCTCAGACAGCGCCTCAGCCTTGGATAACATGCAGCGGATGCGGAGGCTTGAGGGCTTTCCGGAGCAGCGACAGGATCCGGCTCAACGCCAATGGCCGCAAGCTCGATGCCTGGCTTATCTACAAATGCCTGATTTGCCAAAAGACATGGAACCGGCCAATCCTGGAACGGCGCAATGTTCGCGGCATCGATCCAGTGATTCTTAATGCGCTGCAGTCCAACGACCCGGATTGGATCCGCGCGGAAGCCTTCAATATCGAGGCTCTCAGGCGTCGCTCGCCACGCGTGGACGAATTCGCCGAGTTCGACATTGCCAAGCAGATACGGCACGAAACCGCAGATTGGACGAGATTGGAAATCGAGCTGATGCTTCCGTTGCCGATCAGCACGCGCCTCGACCGCCTGCTGGCCTCGGAGCTGAAAGTGTCGCGCTCGCGCCTCCAGGCTCTTCAGGAACACGGCAAGCTTTTGATCGGCGCGAATGATTCAGACGCCCTGCGGCGGCGGGTCAGAAACGGCGCCCGCATTGTGATCGACCTCACCATGGAGACCGATCGCGAGCAATCGTGGAGGCCGGCCGCGACCGGCGATCCACTATAAACGAAAGGCGCCGCGATAGGATCGCGGCGCCTTGTTCCTTTCACGGCCACACGAAAACCGTCACTCGTCGCGATAGACTTTTTCGCGGCGCTCGTGACGCTCCTGCGCCTCGATCGACAGCGTCGCGATCGGGCGGGCGTCGAGACGCTTGAGGCCGATCGGTTCGCCGGTTTCCTCGCAGTAGCCGTATGTACCGTCTTCGATGCGCTGCAGCGCCGCGTCGATTTTGGAAATCAGCTTTCTCTGCCGGTCGCGGGCGCGAAGTTCGATCGCCCGGTCGGTTTCCGATGACGCTCGGTCGGCGAGATCGGGATGGTTTGCGCTTTCCTCGGCCAGATGGTCGAGTGTCTCGCGCGCTTCTCTAAGGATATCGTTTTTCCAGGCTACCAGCTTCGCCCTGAAGTAGGCACGCTGGTTTACGTTCATGAACTCTTCCTCTTCCGAGGGAACGTAATTGCTAAGATCGATCTTCTCACTCAACGCGATTCTCCTGAAGAACATCTCATGGCGGGCTGTATATCCCAAGCGCTGGCCGCGATTCAAGCCAAATACGACAGGTAAACAGATTTTTAAATCTGTTACAATTTCCGGCTAACGATCTATTTTCTCATCATTATTCCGGCTGCCGTTTTTTGCTTCGCCTTCAAAACGCCGTGTTGTCGGCCAGCTTTCGGCCGGTCGCTGCACGCCTGCCGGTTGACGGCGGCCGATTGCAGCCATTACTGAAAAGACCCGCTCGATCCTGGATTTGCCCATGACCGTACCCCTGCCTCCGCCCAACCGCATCTATCTCCTGCGCCATGCCGAGGCTGCCTGGGCCGAACCCGGACAGCGCGATTTCGACCGGCCTCTCAACGAGAAGGGTTATGGCGATGCCGAAATCATCGCCGACAAGGCCGCCGACAAAGGATATCGCCCCGATCTTCTGATCAGTTCGACGGCGCGGCGCTGCCGCGGCACGGCCGACGCCGTCCACCGGGCGATGGGGCTCACACTCGACCTGCGTTACGTCGATGCGCTCTATAACGCCACCGTCGATACCTATATCGAGATCATCGACGCGCAGGATGCGGCCTCCGTCATGCTGGTCGGCCACAACCCCACCATGGAGCAGGCGCTGGAGGCGCTGATCGGTCACGAAGCGATGGCCCGCGCCCTTCCCGGCGGCTTTCCGACGGCAGGCCTTGCCGTCATCGATTTCGCTGCGTCGGTCAACGCCTGGCGCCTTGCCGATTTCGTGGTCGTCTGAAGTCTTTCGCGCCGCTTCTTTTTCGGGCGGCGCGTCCTTCCTATATTGCCGGCAGTCACCAACCGGAATCGCGCCTTGCCGCCACGCCTGACATCCTTTGCCGACGACGCCCGCATCGCGTTCGATAATCTTGCCGACCGGGCAAGCGGCCTCGTCAATCCGACCGTGCGGCTCGGTGTTACCGGCCTCTCCCGCTCCGGCAAGACGGTCTTCATCTCCTCGCTGGTCCATAACCTGCTGCATGGCGGCCGCCTGCCGCTGTTCGAACCCGTGCAGTCGGGCCGTGTCTCGGCGGTGCGGCTGGAGCCGCAGCCGGACGATGCCGTGCCGCGTTTCCAATATGAGGATCACATTCGCGCGCTGGTGAAGGATCGCATCTGGCCGGATTCGACCCGCGCGATTTCCGAGCTGCGCATCACGCTGGATTATCAAAGCGCCAGCGGCTGGAACCGCCTGTTCTCGCCCGGCCGGCTGTCGATCGATATCGTCGATTACCCCGGCGAATGGCTGCTCGACCTGCCGCTGCTCGGCAAGGATTACCGCACCTTCAGCGAGGAGACGATCGCGCTCGCGAAAACCGGCGTCCGCTCCGAGCTGTCGCGTGAATGGCTGGCGCTCACCCACGGCGCTGATATTGGCGCCGAGGCGGACGAAATGATCGCCCGCGGCCTTGCCACCGCCTTTGCCGATTATCTCAAGGCCTGCAAGGCCGACGAACGCTCGCTTTCCACCTTGCCGCCCGGCCGCCTGCTTCTGCCCGGCGATCTCGACGGCTCGCCGGCGCTGACCTTCGCGCCGCTGGCCCTGCCGGCACACGGGCATCCCGGCCGCGGCTCGCTCTGGGCGATGATGGAGCGGCGCTACGAGGCCTATAAATCGGTCGTCGTCAAACCCTTCTTCCGCGAGCATTTCGCCCGGCTCGACCGCCAGATCGTGCTGGTCGATGCGCTGCAGGCGATGAATCGCGGCCCCGAGGCCGTGCAGGATCTGGAGCGCGCGCTGACCGATGTACTCGCCTGCTTCCGCCCCGGCACCAATTCACTGCTCTCTTCGCTGCTTGGGCGCCGCATCGACCGCGTGCTGGTCGCCGCCACCAAGGCCGATCATCTTCATCATGAGAGCCATGACAGGCTCGATGCGCTGACCCGCCGCCTCGTCGATCGCGCCATTGCCCGCATCGGCATGGCAGGCGCGGGTATCGATGTCATGGCGCTGGCCGCCGTGCGCGCGACCCGCGAGGCGACGGTCAAGCGTGACGGCCATGAGTTGCCCGTCATCGTCGGCACGCCGATGGAGGGCGAAACCATCGCCGGCGAGCGCTTCGACGGACAGAGAAAGACCGCGATCTTCCCGGGCGACCTGCCGGAGGATCCGGAGAGCCTGTTTGACCGCATCGCTTCAGGCGAGACAGTCGAGCCCCTGCCCGACGTCAATGTCGTCAGATTCCGCCCGCCGCATCTTGAGGAGGCCGGCGGCGGCATCAAGCTGTCGGTGCCGCATATCCGCCTCGACCGCGCCATGCAGTTCCTGTTCGGAGACCGTCTCGCATGAGCAAGCCCCCATCCGATCCGCCGCGCCGCCCGCCCGCCGCTTTCCTCTATGAGGAAGAGAACCCGGAGCCGCGCGAAAACGGCCGAGGGCAGCAGGCGCGGCGCAGGCCGGAAAGTTTCTCCGACAACATCGTCGTGACTGCTGACGAGGACGATCCATTCCTCAATCCCGATAAGGATCTGAGCGCCGTGCCGGTCGCTACGCCGCGCAAGAGGCGAACCTCCTTCGGCAAGATCGCCGCCGGCGCCTTCGGCATCCTGCTGTCTCTCGGCATCGGCCTCTGGACCGATCGGCTGATCCGCGATCTCTTCGCCCGCGCCGATTGGCTCGGTTATGCCGCTCTTGCCGTGCTGGCGGTCGGCATCCTCGCCGTGCTGGCCCTCGTCATCCGCGAAACCGTGGGCATGATGCGCCTTGCCGCCGTCCAGACGATCAAGGCCGAAGCGGAAGCCGCCATCCTCGAGACGCGGCCGGCAAAGGCGCGCGCCGTCGTCGCGCGTCTCACCACGCTGCTTTCGGCCAATCCCGAAACATCGAAGGGCCGCGCGACGCTGAAGGCGACCGAGGGCGAGGTCATCGATGCCCCGCATCTGATTGCGCTCGCCGAACGCGAGCTGCTCGCTCCCCTCGATCGCAAGGCCCGCGCCCTCATCGTCAATGCTTCGAAGCGTGTCTCGATCGTGACCGCCGTCAGCCCGCGCGCCGTCGTCGACCTGCTCTATGTGCTTTACGAGGCCGTGCGCCTCATCCGCGCCATGGCCGAGCTCTATGGCGGCCGTCCCGGCACGCTCGGAATGTTCCGCCTGCTGCGCGATGTGCTCGCCCATCTTGCCGTCACCGGCTCGATCGCCGTCGGCGACAGCCTCGTCCAGCAGGTACTGGGCCACGGATTGGCTTCAAAGCTCTCCGCCCGACTCGGCGAAGGCGTCATCAACGGCCTGATGACCGCCCGCATTGGAATCGCGGCCATGGATCTTTGCCGCCCGCTCGCCTTCCACGCGCTGAAACGGCCGGGAATCGGCGATTTCATCGGCGATCTCACGCCTTCCATGTCACCGCGCGGCAACACTCCTTGACGTTAGTGACGGTTCGGCAGCTTTCGCCACCCCTAGCGTAATATTGGCGAAATTGCAGCCGATTCAATTCATTAGCAGCGGTATGCTGGAGTCCGCGCCGCGCGAAAACCCTTGTGCTACCGTGCATTTCGGGACGATCGAAAGGAAGGATTAACCATTATTCGGCAAAACTTGCAGCCAGTTCGTGAGTGGTGTTTGCCAAGGAAAATCCATGTATTCGCGCAAGTTTCTCTTCGTTTGCGGCCTTGCCGCCGCGGCATTGTCTCCCGTCGCAGATGTCGCTCCGGCAGCCACGGCTGCGACCCGTGACAAGGCCTTCTTTGAATCCGTCGCCGGCTCCTGGAAGGGTCCGGGCGAGATCGTCGCCGGAAAGTATAAAGGCACGAAATTCACCTGCAACCTGATCGGCGAGCCGACCGGCGACAGCAGCGCCGGCATCAAGCTCGACGGCACGTGCCGCGTCGGCGTCTTCAAGCAGCCAATGACCGCCGTCATCTCGCAGGCCGGCTCCACCTACAAGGGCAAGTTCCTCGATGGCGCTGCCGGTAAGGGCCTCGACGTCGTCTCCGGCGCCGTGACCGAGGATACCGTCGTTGTCGGCATCAACCGCGCCAAGCTGAACGGCGCGATGATCGCCCGCGTACGGGACGACAAGACGATGAACATCACCGTCTCGGTCAAGGTCGAAAGCCAGATGATCCCCGTCATCGGCCTGACACTGACCCGCCAGGTCGATGAGATGGCTGTCGGCTCAATTCAATAAGACGGCATCCAGGATTTTCCAAAAGCGGCGGGGGTTTCCCGCCGTTTTTCGTTTCAGAATTTCCGCCACCAGTCGCGGTTGTTATCGGCGACCTCGATGCCTGCCACATCGGCATCCGACAGCCAGTCGCCGACCGTCCTGCTCTTGACGAGAAGGCCCGGCGCGATATCGGCAAGCGGCATCAGCACGAAGCCGCGATCGGTCATGCGGGGATGCGGCAATTCCAGCCGCGGCGCCTCCTGAACGACGTCGCCATAGGTCAGCACGTCGATATCGAGCGTGCGCGGACCCCAGCGCTCGATGCGCTCGCGTTTCATCTCGCGCTCGATCGACAGGCAGAGATCGAGCAATGCTTCCGGTGGAAGCGAGGTTTCGACGGCGGCGCAGGCATTGAAGAAGAACGACTGGTCGGTCTTGCCCCACGGCGGCGTGCGATAGAGCCGCGAGACGGCGCTGACACGGCAGTCGTCCCGCCGGTCCAGGCTTTGCAGCGCCGCGGCCATCGCCTTTACCGGATCGCCGATATTGCCGCCGAGGCCGAGGGTGGCCGATTGCAATGCGGCCTCAGGCAAAGTGCTCAACGCTCACCTGCACGAAATCGAGCACGCCGGGCACCGGTGCATTCGGCTTGCGCACCGTGATCTTCGCCCGCCGCACCTGCGGAAATTTCTGACAGAGCCCCTTGGCGATATCGAGCGCCAAGGCCTCGATCAGATAGCGCCGCTTGCCCGTAACGATCTCCTCGATCACCGTGAAGGCGATGCCGTAGTTCACCGTGTCGTCGATTGAATCGCTCTCCAGCGCCTCGCCCGCAACGACATCGAGCTCGGCATCGACGAAAAAGCGCTGGCCGAGGAATTCCTCCTCGTCATGCACGCCGTGGCGCGCGAAGAAGGCGCAGTTCTGCAGCGTGATCGTGTAGATGGTCATGTCGGCCGCTTCCTCTCGAAATCCTGGCGGGCAGTGAGCATAGCATCGGCGATATCGAGCGCATCCCTGTTGATTGCGACATTGTGCACCCGGAAAACCGCAGCTCCCTGCAAGCGAAGCAGCGCGCTTGATGCAGCCGTCGCCACGTCCCGCTCCGGCGCCTCCCGCCTGGTCACGGTGCCGAGGAAGCGCTTGCGCGAGGTGCCGGCAAGCAGCGGCAGGCCGAAGCGGGAAAGCTCGGAAAACCGGGCCATCAATTCCAGGTTCTCCTCGGCCGTCTCCTTGGCGAAGCCGAAGCCCGGATCGAGCACGATATGATCGTTGCCGACGCCGGCCGCTGCGGCGATCGCGAGCGACCGCTTGAGGAAGTGCATCTGGTCGGCGATCACGTCGGGAAGCTTCGCCCTGTCGCGGCCGGTATGCATGATGCAGAGCCCGGCCCCGGTCGCCGCGGCGAGATCGGCGATAGCGGGTTCCCTCTGCAGCCCGAAAACGTCATTGACGATATGAGCGCCGGCGCTGATCGCAAGCCGCGCCGTCTCGGCGCGATAGGTATCGATGGAGATGAGGGCTTCTGTGCGTCCGCGCAGCGCCTCGATCACCGGCAGCACGCGCGCCTGTTCCTCGGAAGGGCTGACGGCTGCGGCGCCCGGCCGGGTCGATTCGCCGCCGATGTCGATAATGGCGGCGCCGTCGGCGACTGCCTGCAGCGCATGCTCGACGACCGCCTCGACGGTCTCGAAGCGCCCGCCGTCGGAAAAGGAGTCCGGCGTCACGTTGATGATCGCCATGATCGCCGACCGACGGCCGAGTTCGATCTCCCGGCCATGGGCGACGCGCCATAAACTGCCTTCTAGCCCTGTCACCAGACTTATCCCATTGATGACGAAAAAACCGTCATCCGATATTGCGCTTGTGGTGGCTATGCCCCAAGCTCCTGCCGATTTCAACACGGGTTGCATTCAGAATGCCGCTTGCAGTGCGTTATATGTACCTTCCTGTCGCCTTTTCCATTGCTCTTTGCCTCTGCGGCCCAGCGGCAGCGGAAGTGATTGCATCGAAAAGCTATTCCTATTTCGACATCCGCGGCAAAACGGCGGATGAGCTCGATCGCGAACTCAGCCGGCGCGGCCCGACGGCGAGCGGCTCCTCGGCGCGCCATCCAGGCGCCACGAAGATCCGCTTCGGCGGCGAGGCCACCTATATCCAGGACGATGGGCGTTGCCGCGTCGGCAACGTCAAGGTCACGGTCCATACCCAGATCATCCTGCCGCGCTGGAGCAGCCGCAAGGGCGCGAGCAAAGAACTGTCGATGATCTGGGATGCGCTTTCGAGTGATATCAAGCGCCACGAGGAACGCCACGCCGAGATCGCCCGCAATCAGGCCCGTGCCATGGAGCGGGCCATTCGCGCTTTGCCGGTGCAGCGCAGCTGCGAGGCCATGCAGGAACTCGTTTCCAACGAATCAGCTCGCGGTATAGAGGAGCACGACCGGCAGCAGGCGCAATTCGACCGGGTAGAGGCGGTCAATTTCCAGAAGCGTATGCTGAGATTGCTGAATAATCGAATCAACGGCAGAGCCGGCGGAAAATAAGGCTTTTCCAAGCTGATTGCGAGCGGGAAAGCTTAGCTGCGCAACGAAACCTGTGCGAAACTTACGCCCTCCCCAGCGATTTAATGGTCATTTTTCATCCTGGCAGACTCAACCGGAACGCGTTAATATGAACACATTCGAAAGTTCAGGTACGGCATCTGCACTTTCATCGCTGGGTTCTCCTGGCGCGTTCCGAAGCCGCGGATGTTCCTCCCTCATCCGTTGGTAATGCGCCCGCCTCGCCTCGCTCGCACCAGCGCGCGAGGCGTCTTTTTTGTGGGTATGGGAAGTTCTCGACGAACGTGGTCAGTCGAGGCGTCGCGCCTCAGGCCTGGCGTTCCGGCACGTGCACGACGAGCCCGTCATAGGCGGCCTTCATCCTGATCTGACAGGAAAGCCGCGAGGTCGGGCGTACGTCGAAGGCGAAATCGAGCATGTCCTCTTCCATCGCCTCGGGCTGACCGACCTTGTCGGTCCATTCCTCGTCGACATAGACATGACAGGTCGCACAGGCGCAGGCGCCGCCGCATTCGGCCTCGATGCCGGGCACCGAATTGCGCACGGCATTCTCCATCACGGTGGAGCCTTGGTCGACGTCGAGGTCGAAGCGCGTGCCGTCGAAGGCGACGATGGTAAGTTTGGGCATCAGGACTTTCCGGTCTTCTAATGATGGGCGGATTTTCTTCCGACAATTCGACGCATCAGTCAACATTGCGGAACGTGTTCTAACCTCGCAGATCGAGCCGTCGCCCGCCGTCTTCAATGCGTCATATGGCACGTCGCAAAAAGACCCGTGGTTTCGCAATGAAACAACGGGCCTCGGTCGAACGATGGCTGGAGAGAGGTCAGCCGCGGCAGAGTTTCAGGATGAAATTCTCGGCGTCGACAACGGCGGCACCCAGCGCTGCCATCGCCGCGGCGTCGCAGCCGGTTTCCTCGATGGCTTCTGCCGTCTGCGATACGCGGAACGCGCCGACCGAGCTTGCCGCCCCCTTCAGCCGGTGTGCCGCAGCACCCGCCCGTCTGGTTTCGCCGCTTGCGATATCCTGCAGGCAGGCGCGCGCCTGGCGCGCAAACATCTGAAGGACTTCGATTTCCAGCGTCTTGTCACCCATCGTCTGCTTTGCAAGATGGACCAGATCGATCGGCCGGACTTTGGAGGGACAGGGTCCCTTTGCATTGTCCGGCGCCTCGAATACGATGCTCAATGCTGCCATCTGGGCTGCCATTTGCCAATTCTCCCGTCTCTTATCGTCCGCAGTTGCTACAGTTCTGCGCCAGGACGGTGGCCATCACGTTAAATTCCGGCACATTCAGGGCGGAAATCTCGCCATATGGTTAACATCCGTTAAACATCCCTAAATTATTGGTTTTTAAGCGCGGCGACGGATTCAAAGATGTTAACAACGGGTTAATGAGCCGTGAATCTCAAGCCTTCATTAATTGTGTGAAGAGCCCAGATGTGTCACTACGATACTGGTAGAGCGGGTTTATGGTACGCGCCTTTGCCGAGCGAGTGGATAATGGTAGTGTTTTGATACCTTCCGTTTGAAAAAGCGGCTATCTACTCTGAAATGACATGCTTATCCGTCCGCGGTTGGGATGGAAGGCTGGAACGGCGAGGTTGTTACCCGGGTAAGGCGGAAGCTCGGGATGCTGTGCCGGACTGGCTGACAGTAACGAGGCATAACCGAATGGCGAACAACAAATATAATGAGTCGATCGAGGACAAGGCGTTCAAGGCATTGGACGAGGCGCTTCAGATCGATTTCGGCAAGGAAAACGTGCCGTCTCGCCGCGGCAGCGCGCCCCAGGCCCCGGAGGCTAATGTGTCTGAACCATCGAATGCGCGTAACCAGCAGGCCCAGGAAGAAGCGCAGCGCCGCAACCGCCGCGGCGGCGCCGGCGAGCAGGCTTCCAGGGCTCCGGCCTTCGCGCCGGCCAACGATGCCAGCCGCAATACGCCCGCCTCTATCCTGAAATCCTTCGATGGCGCCTCCAGCCGCTCGGCCGTGCGCACCGCCACCCTGTTTTCCGTCCTCTGGGTCATGGCCGGCCTCGGCCTGATGTCCCTGCTCTACGCGCCGCAGATCTGGCAGATCCGTTCGGTCGCCGATCTCGTCGCCCTGCCCGGCGTCATCGCCGGTCTCGTCGGCATCATCATCCCGGTGATGATGTTCTATGCCTTCGCCATCATGATTTCCCGCGCCCAGGACATGCGCAACGCCGCCCGCTCGATGGCAGAGGTGGCACTGCGCCTCGCGGAGCCGGAAACCATCGCCTCCGAGCGCATCATGACCGTCGGCCAGGCCGTGCGCCGCGAAGTGTCGGCCATGAATGAAGGCATCGAGCGCACCATCGCGCGCGCCTCCGAGCTGGAAACCCTTGTCCATTCCGAAGTCAATGCGCTCGAACGCTCCTATGCCGATAACGAGCTGCGCGTGCGCGGCCTCGTCCACGAACTCGGCTCCGAGCGCGAAGCGATTGTCAATCATGCCGACCGCATCCGCACCTCGATCGGCAGCGTTCACGATCAGCTGAAGGAAGAACTTTCGCTGGCGACCGAAGAGATCGCCGTGCGGCTCGCTACATCGGGCGAAGCCTTTGCCTCGCTGATCGACACGCGTGCTGCGACGATCCTGGAAAAATCGGACAGCGCCCTGCAGTCGATGGGCAGCCTGCTCGCCGCCAAGACCGACAGCCTGCTTCAGACGCTGAACGCCTCCGGTTTTGCGCTGGCCACCGAATTCGACAACCGCCTCGAAGCCCTCTCGGTCAATCTCAATGAACACGGCGAAAAGCTGCTCAGTCAGTTCGAGACCCGCGCCTCGACCATGGACAGCAGCACCGAGAAGCTGAACGCGGCGCTGAACGAGCGCACGCACCAGCTCAACGAGATCCTGATCGCCCGCACCCGCGAGATCAACGAAAGCCTGACATCGGGCGAACGCACGATCAGCGGCACGCTCGACGACGTGCTGTCGAAGCTGAACAGCGCACTCGACGAAAAGGGCGCAAGCTTCCGCCAGAGCCTGCAGAGCACCGCCGACGATGCCGTCATGGATCTCGACGTGCGCTCCGGCTTCTTCGAGGAGCGGCTGCAGACGACTGTCGCCCAGCTGTCGACCGCTTTCGACGAGCGCGTCGCCGAATTCACCAGCGCTTTCGACAAGCGCACCGGTTCGCTCGACACCAAGCTGATGGAAAGTCTCGCCCGCATCAACGAGACGCTGTCCGGCGGTTCGGATTCGATCGAGGGCATTCTCAGCTCCAGCGTCGAACGGATCAGTTCCGCGATGACCGACCAGTCGCTGGCGCTCGCCACCGCGCTCGCCACCGGCCATGAAGTGCTGGAAAGCGCGCTCGGCACCCGGACGGAGGAAATCACCACGGCGCTCTCCGGCCGCACCGGCGAATTGACCTCGGCGCTGCAGAGCGCCACGTCGGACATCGCGCTGGCGCTGGCATCGGGCACCTCCGACCTGCAGAACAATCTCCAGGCCCGCTCGGCGGAATTCCGCGACACGCTGCGCACCACCACCACCGATCTGACCGCCGCCGTTGCCGCCGGCACCGAGCAGGTCACATCAGCCTTCGGCGGCCGCGCCGAAGAGCTGACCGGCGTGCTTGCAGCACGCGCCGCGGAAATCCGCGAGGCGCTCGGCACGGCCCACGAACGTATCGACAGCGTCATGGCCGAACGCGGCGGTGCGCTGGTCAATGCGCTGACCACCCATCACGGCCGCTTCGAGGAAGCGCTGACGAGCCGCTCCGACGCCATCATCAATACTGTTTCCGGCACCCATGACCGTCTCGCCGAAACGCTCGACGAAAAGGCGATGGCGCTCGCCATTTCCCTGAACGAGAGCCAGACCCGCATCGAGGATACGCTGGAAAGCCGCTCCGCGGCCCTGCTCGATGCCGTCTCCGGCACCCATGACCGCCTTTCCGAAACGCTTGATGAAAAGGCGATGGCGCTTGCCATTTCCTTGAACGAAAGCCAGAGCCGGATCGAAGACACGCTGGAAACTCGCTCCACGGCCTTCCTGAATGCCGTCTCGGGTACTCATGATCGCCTGTCGGAAACGCTGGATACCAAGGCGGCAGCCCTGACGAGCTCGCTCGACGAGCGCCATGCCCGCATCGAAGGGGCGCTCGGAACGCGCGCCGAAGCATTGCTGAACAGCGTATCCGGCACCAGTGCCCGTCTCGCCGCAACGCTCGACGAAAAGGCGATGGCGCTCGCCATTTCCCTGAACGAGAGCCAGGCCCGCATTGAGGATACGCTCGAGACCCGTTCCGCCGCCCTGCTGAATGCCGTCTCCGGGACCCATGAACGCTTTGCCGAGACTCTGGAAGGCAAGGCGACAGCTTTTGCCACCTCGCTGAACGAGACCCAGGCCCGCATCGAAAATACGCTTGAAACCCGCTCCGCGGCCCTGCTGGATGCCGTCTCCGGAACGCATGAGCGCCTCTCCGAGACGCTGGACGAGAAAGCGATGGCGCTTGCCATCTCGCTGACCGAAGGCCAGGCTCGCATCGAGGACACGCTGGAAACCCGCTCGGCGGCGCTGCTGAATGCCGTCTCCGGCACCCATGAGCGCCTGTCGGAAACGCTGGACGAGAAGGCGATGACGCTCGCAATCTCGCTCAACGAGAGCCAGTCCCGCATCGAAGACACGCTGGAATCCCGCTCGGAATCCTTCCTCAAGGCCGTCTCCGGCACGCATGAGCGCCTTTCCGAAACGCTCGACCAGAAGGCATCGGCGTTTGCCGCCTCGCTCAACGAGGGCCAGACCCGCCTGCAGGACACGCTGGAAACCCGCTCGGAGTCCTTCCTCAGCGCGATCTCCGCCACCCATGACCGCCTGTCCGAGACCTTCGACGACCGGGCGATGGCGCTTGCTATCTCTCTGAACGAAAGCCAGAGCCGTCTCGAGGAGACGCTGACATCAGGCGCCGACGCGATCACCAATGCGGTTGCCGGCACGCATGAACAGCTGAACGGTGTGCTCGACCAGAAGGCGGCCGCCCTCGCCGCCTCCTTGAGCGACGGCCAGGCTCGCCTGGAAGAGAGCTTGGGCCACCGCACCGCCGCGATCATCGGCGCCGTGGCGGCAAGCCACGACCGGCTCACCGATTCGCTCGATGAAAAGACCATGGCGCTCGCCATTTCGCTCGACGACAACCAGAGCCGCTTCGACAGCGCGCTGGAAGCGCGCAGCAACGCCATGATGGAGGCCGTCGCCAGTGCCGAGGCACGCGTTGCCGGCGCCTTCGCCGACAAGACAGACGCCATCCACGCCGCCTATACCGACAATCAGCAGCGGCTCGAAAATGCGCTCTCCGGACACAGTGCGGCTCTCTCCGGCGTTCTGGATGCCGGCGGCGCCCGCTTCGAAGATCTTGTCGGCGGCCTGACCGGCCGGATCGAAGGCCGCTTGGCCGATGCCCATGCTCGGCTCGGAGGCCTCGCCGACGAGGCTGCGGCGCGCATCGAAGGCGGCCTTGCCTCCGCCCATGACCGCATCCGCACCACGCTCGAAGACCGCGCCAACGCCATCGACCTGTCGCTGAACCAGGCCCATGCGCTGATCAACGATACGCTGACCGAACAGGCGACCAGCATCGGCACCTCGGTTGCGACGAGCGTCAGCATGCTCGAAATGTCGCTGGAAGAGCGCGAGGCTTCGCTCCGCAAGACGATCGAAGCCAGCGCGCAGACACTGGAAGAGCGCATGCATGCCGGCGCCGGGCAGATCGCCGGTCGGTTCCAGGAAGCCGCAAATGCGATTTCCACCTCCGCCCAGAATTTCTCTTCTCATCTGGACCAGTCCGTCGACAGCCTGACCGGCCGTTTCGAAGAAACCGGATCGCGGGTCGAAGCCGGCCTCGCCGCCATCGAGACCCGCATCCGTGACGGCGTCGGCGGCGTTGCCGAAAGGGTGGAATCGGTCGGCAGCCAGCTCTCCGGCGTACTTGCCGATGGCATCTCGCGGATCGGCGCGCTCGGCGAAGACGCCAGCCATCGCATCTCGGCAACGCTCGAAGGCAGCGCTGCGAACCTCACCCAGGCGATCGACAGCCGCACCGCCAACCTGGCCGAGACGCTCGACACCAGGACCACGACCCTGACGGGCGCCATCGAAGGCCGCACGGCGAGCCTCGGCGAAACCCTCGACCGCGGCAATGAACGCATCGAGGAACGCCTGTCCACCATGGACCGCGCCTTGACCGTCGGCCTCGAAGCCGTCAACCGCACCATCGAAGGCAAGGCCGCCGGCCTCGCCTCGACGCTGCGCAGCGCAGTTGCCGAAGCCGCCCAGGGCATGGAAGGCGAAGCGACGAGGACCACCGAACTGCTGGGTAAGACCGGCCAGCAATTCGCCGAGGACCTCAACACGAAAAGCGACGAATTCACCCGCACGATGGATGAGCGCTCGTCGCAGATCGTCACCCGCGTCGCCGAGGCTCAGAACCGGCTGGCAAGCCAGGCCGCTGCCGTCGCCCAGACCTTCTCGGAAGCCGGCAACGCCATCGTCAACAAGGTCGCAGAGGCCGAGACCATCGTCGGCACCCAGGTCAATGCGATTTCCAAGGCTCTGTCGGATGCCGGCCAGTCGCTGGAAGCGCGCGGCAACGCCATCCGCTCGACGCTGACGGGCGCCGGCAGCGAGATTTCCGCCACCATGGCGGATGTCGACCGGGCGCTCGAAGCACGCAGCAGCGCCATCCGCTCCAATCTCGAAGAGCGTACCCGCGAGATCGATACGACGCTCTCCGTTATCGACCGGGCGCTGGAAGCGCGCGGCAATTCGATCCGCACCACGCTCGAGGAGCGCACCCGCGACCTCAACTCGATGCTGTCAGGCCGCTCGGTCGAACTGACACGCATCCTCGACGAGACCGCGCGTCCGATCATCGACCGCTACACCGACGCCGGCGAGCAGGCCGCTGCCCGCATCACCGCGGCGGCCAATCTCAGCGCCGATCGGCTCCGCGCGGAAAACGAAGCGCTTGCCAGCGCCGTTGCCGCCCGCACCGAGAATGTGACCAATGCCGTCACTGCCATCGAGAACAGCCTGGTGGAAAACGTCAACGGCCTCGTCCAGCGCATGTCGGAAAGCAGCGCGGCGATGGCGATGATGATGAACCGCGCTGCCGAACAGCTGACCGGCGTCGACAGCCGTCTCGGCGAGACCACCACGCGCTTTGCCGACTCCGCCACCAAAGCCGCCGAAATGGTTTCCGCCTCGACCAGGCTTCTCGAAGGCAAGGTCGATCGTCTCTCCGACATATCGGGCCAGACGCTGTCGCAGGTCGGCAGCATCATCGGCCGCTTCGACGAACACTCGAAGGTTCTGACCCAGGCCTCTCAGCTTCTCGGCGCCGCCCAGTCTAACCTCGCCTCGACGCTGGAAGAGCGCGAAGGCGCGCTGCAGACGCTCTCGGTCGGCCTTGTCCAGCGCTCCGACGAGATTGAAAAGACCATGCGCGGCCTCGGCGGCATGATCGAGTCCGTCTTCGAACGGGCCGAGCAACGCGCCACTCAGGTCACCGGCAATCTGCGCCAGGGCGTCCAGTCCTCCTTCGCCGATGTCGGCCGCATTCTTGGCGAGACCGAGAAGCGTGCCCAGGAAGCGGCCGAAACGATGCGCGAGGCGATTACCCGGGCGGGCGACGAAGCCAATACGACGATCGACACCACCTTCGCCAATGTCGAGCGTCGCTCCGGTGATCTCTCCAACCGCATTCGCGGCGGTCTCACCGCCTCGCTGTCGGAAGTCGAGCGCATGCTCGCTGAAGCCGGCCGCGCCTCCGACGGCGCCGCCCAGAACATGCGGGAATCGCTGCGAGAAGCGATCGAGGATGCCGTCGGCCGCTTCTCCGGCGCGACCGAAGATATCCGCCGCTCCGCCGCCGATATCCGCAGCGAGCTCGACGCCACCCGCGCCGAACTGAAGCGCGGCGCCTTCGACCTTCCCGAGGAAGCCAAGGAAAGCGCCTCGGCCATGCGCCGGGCCGTCGCCGAGCAGATCAAGGCATTGCAGGATATTTCCCAGCTCGTCGGCCGCAGCAGCCAGCAGCTCGAAATATCCGAACCCGTCGCCCGCACGCTCGCCCAGGCTCAGCCTGCCCAGCGCCCCGCGCAACCTGCCCCGCGTCCCGCCCAGCCGGCCGTAACCCCGCAGGTCGCCGCCCAGCCGCAGCAGCCCGCCCCCTCGCCGATCGAAGCCACGGGTCTGCGCGGAACGATCGCGCCATCGGCACCCGCTGCCGCGCCTCAGCGCTCCGCCCAGCAGCCCGCGCCTGCCCGCCAGGAGCCGGCCAGAGCGGAAAGCGGCGGCTGGATCAGCGACCTTCTGCGCGGCGCATCGCGTGAGGAAGCCGCCGAGGAAGCGCCCGCCCGTGCCCCGGCCGCACAGGCTGCACCGTCAGCGCGCAGCGGCGATGTCCGCAATCCGCGCCATGTCGTCGAATCCCTGAATTCGCTCTCGGTCGACATCGCCCGCGCCATCGATCACGACGCCTCCGTCGATCTCTGGCGCCGTTACCAGCGCGGCGAGCGCGACGTCTTCACCCGTCGCCTCTACACGCTGAAGGGCCAGCAGACCTTCGACGAGATCAAGCGCAAATACGACCGCGAACCGGAATTCCGCACCGCCGTCGACCGCTACATCGGCGATTTCGAAAAGCTGCTCGCCGACGTCGCCCGCAGCGACCCGAACCAGATCGTCTCGCAGTCCTACCTCACCTCGGACACGGGCAAGGTTTACACCATGCTCGCCCACGCCGCAGGCAGGCTCAGCTGAGCTGATTGGATTGATATCTTGACTGGAAAGCCGCCTGAACAGCGTGTCAGGCGGCTTTCGTTTTAGATCATGTGAGCAGGAAGCGTGCGAATGACCAAGGCTCTTCTCATCATCGACGTTCAGAACGCAATTCTTTCCGGGAAAGCCACGCCGGAGCGGCAGCCGCACATTGATTCCGCCCTCGATCAGACTGTCGCCCGGCTTGCCTCGCTTCAGGAAAAGGCAAGACAGGCCGGCGTGCCTGTCGTGCTGGTGCAGCATGACGGCGGCAGCGGCCACAGATTGGCCGCCGGCACGCCGGGATGGGCGCTGCGCCCGGAAATTGCGCCGAGGCAGGGCGAAGTCGTCGTGCGCAAGAAAAGCGCCGACTCCTTCTTCGAGACGGATCTCGCGGAGCGCCTGGACGAACGATCGGTCACTCATCTGATCGTCGGCGGCTGCATGTCCCAATTCTGCGTCGATACGACGGTCAGGCGCGCCGTATCGCTCGGATATGATGTGACGCTGATTGCCGATGGCCACACCACCGGCGACACGGCAACCTTCGTCTTCTCCGAGATCGTCGCACACCACAACGAAACGCTCGACGGCTTCGACGCGGGCAAAGCCATGGTCGCCGTCCGTCCCGCCGCAGACATTGTTTTCTGAGCGGCGCGCCAAAGGAAAGCTGGCATCAAATCGAGTGCGGCCGATCAATCCCCAATTTGGCGACCAACCCGTCCACGGCCTCCTCGACACTCTTGGCAGCCGTATCGACAACGATTGGCCTCTGCCCCCAATCCTCGTAAACCCGGTCGACAACCTCTTGCCAGGTCGGCTTCACGAGACCCTCTACATCGGTTTTCCGCGTCTCGACCCGGCGGCGATGTTCGGTCTTGTCGGAACAGATCACCTCCACCTCGACCGCGATCGCCGCAGATCGCGCCGCAACCGCCAGCCACGCATTGCGTGTTATCTCCAGCGGGTTGACCGAGTCAGCAACGACCAATCTGCCAAGAGTGAGATTATCCTGCGCCACCCCATAGGCGACGACATAACCGGCCGGGCCGATGTCTCTTTCAAGATCTCCCGACGCCCTGATCGCCTGCTCGATCGTGTCGACCCTGAGATGTACGGCGCCAAGCCGTTTCGCGAGCGCGCGGGCGACTGTCGTTTTCCCGCTTCCCGGCAAGCCGCCGAAGATGATCAGCATGGCTTTCACTTCCTCCGTGAATATTCATCGGCATCTCGTTTTAGGCGAAGTGCCGAACAAACCCAATCACCTGTGGATCACCAATTTTTGTAGCCGCCCGTCCTTCATTCCGTCACAAACTTTTCCAATGCGCTACAATCAACTGAACGGCTCGTTCGACCTTCAACCAATAGAGACAGCAACATTGATGACCAAGACGACATCCCGGCTTCTTGCCACAGCGCTCTCGTCCTCCTTCCTGCTTGGCGCTTTCACTCTGGCGGAGGCAGGTCAGGCAAGCTTCGTCGTGGATGTGCATTCCGGGCAGGTCCTCGAAGCCTCCAACCAGGACGACTTGAACTATCCGGCGTCGCTGACCAAGATGATGACGCTCTATCTCGCTTTCGAAGCCCTGCATGAGGGCCGCCTTGCCTGGGATCAGAAGCTGACCATGTCCGAAAATGCCGAGAGCAAGGAGCCCTTCAAGCTTGCCGTCGGCGCCGGCCGCAAGGTGACGCTGCGGGAAGCGGTCGAAGCCATCGTCGTGCTCTCGGCCAATGATGCGGCCGTGGCGATCGCCGAACAGCTCGGCGGTTCCGAACAGGCCTTCGCCAAGACGATGACGGATAAGGCGCATCAGCTCGGCATGAAGGATACGATCTTCAAGAATCCGTCGGGCCTCCCCGATCCCGAGCAGGTCACCACGGCGCGCGACATGGCGACCCTCGGCGTGTCGCTGATGCGGGACTACCCCGAAGAGTTCAAGCTCTTCTCCATGCGCGGCTTCCAGTTCCGCGGCATGAAGCTGCGCGGCCATAACAACCTCATGTACCGCTATGACGGCGTCGACGGTATCAAGACCGGCTACACCGACGCATCCGGCTACAATGTCGTGACGTCGGCGCTGAAGGACGGCCGCCGCGTGGTGGGCGTCGTCATGGGCGAAAAGACCGCAAGCCTGCGCGACGACAAGATGGCGGGCCTGCTGGACAACTATCTGCCGTCGTCGCCTACGATCACGGCAACCGGTCAGCCTGGTGCGACGATGACGGACGCGCAGCCGACCAAATAGGCTGCTGCTGGCTTAGCTATCGGAAAGCCACTTCCAGGTGCTGCCGGTCCTGTGCGATCACCCGGCAATTCGTTTCGAATCCTTCTCCCTTGATGGCGAGAATGAATTCCGAGGGAATGCCTGTTGTATTGGAAACTGAAATCCCGGCGCTCTCGGAACCGATGGACTTGACGGTGCAGTCGATGGTCGAGCGCCGGTCGTTGAACAATATCGAACCCGCCTTCAGCACCCGCCGCCGGGCGCCGATGGCATGATCGGCGTGGATGGAGCTCCACGACACGCACTGGTTCCGTCCGTCGCGTTTGGCCTGATACATCGCCGCATCCGCCTGAGCGAGCAGCGTCTCTATGTCCTTGCTGACGATGGAAAGCGCCGACGTTCCAAGGCTGGCGGTCACGTTCAGGGAGCCGTGATCGCCGAAAACCGGCTGGGAGGCGATGGCGGCTCTGAGCTTTTCGGCGACCGCGACCGAACTTTCCCGGTCGACATGCGGCAGGACGACGGCGAATTCCTCGCCTCCGATGCGGCCGAAGAGATCACCGACGCGAAGGGTGGCCTTGCAGATCGACGCAACCGCCTTGAGAACCGCGTCTCCCGCGGCATGTCCATGCGTATCGTTGACCTTCTTGAAGTGGTCGATATCGAAGACGATGCATGAGAGGTCGTGCTGATGCCGCAGCGCAAGCGAAATCAACTGATCGGCCTCCTGCTTGAAGGCGCGCCGCGTCATCGCCTCTGTCAGGCTGTCGGTGGCGGCCGACTGCATGAGTTCGATGCGGTCCATCGCCGCTCCCGCCAGTTCTTCGAGAATGGCAAGGTCTCTATTGCCGAAGGATCGTGGCCTGCGGTCGATGGCGCATACCGTTCCGATCATGTGCCCGGCCTTCGTCCGCAAGGGAACGCCGGCATAGAAGCGGATATGGTCCGCGCCCGTCACCGAAGGATGCCGCGCAAAGCGTGAATCCTTGGTCGCATCCTGCACGATGACCGGTTCGTCACAGTCCACCACGCAGCGGCAGAACGTGTCATCGAGTGCCACCTCGTCGGCTGCCAAGCCGGAACAGGCCTTGTACCATTGCCGATGCCCGTCGATCAGAGAGACGATGCCGATGTCGATGGCGAAGATCTGCTTTATCAGGCGCACGATGCGCTCGAAGCCTTCGTCCCGCGGCGTGTCGAGGAGATCGAGCTGCTGCAGCGCAGCCAGTCGCTCGTTTTCGCGCTGGATAGCCTCCGACGACGACTTCCCGAATACGCGTGCGACCACCATGCAGCATGCCTCCAGACAGCGTTAACATGATGGGTTCCACAAATTCGTGAAGAAATTGAATACGATGGCGGCCTTGGACTGCATCGGCCTCAAATTTTTCAGGCTTCACAACCCTCGATATCGAAGCAACGATGGCGAAAAAGCCATTTCAGATTGAACGCAGCGTCCAGGTGACGATTTCGGAGGCAACCGCGGAGAAGGCGCGATCGAGGCCCTTGACGAAACCATCATTGTCGCCGCCGGCCGGCGACGTGGCACGGAACACCTTCTGGGCGCGCACCGAGCCGTTGCGGTCGTTGAGGAGCTTGGCTGATATTTCGACCACCGCCTGGTTGCCGTTCGAAGCGTCGATCTCGAAGGCGCGGATATCGGTGACGACCTGGTAGTCGATCGCCAGTCCCTGCCCCGGTATGCCGACGCCCCCGAGCTTGCCGGAATTCTCGAAAGCTTCGAGCAGCTTCGATTGCACCATGCGCGGCAGCTTGTCGCCCCATTGCGCCCGCGACAGATACTGGATTTCCGAAGGCGACACGCGGATGACGATCTGTTCGCTGTCGAGCGCCCCCAGCGCCGTCGGGCCGGCGATCAGGATCTGGCGGGATTTCGCCGCCGGGCCGTCGCCGCTGACGGAAGCGGAAAGATCATAGGTATCATTCTTGGCCGACGTGCCGCACCCGGAAAGGATCAGCGCCGTGAGCGGCAGCGCGATCACCGTTCCCCTGATCCATGAACGGCGCGACAACAGATGCGATGCGACCATAAGCTACCCCTGACTTCCCTGTTAACGCCGCGTCCGGCCGTCATATTGCTTGACCTTGTCCCCACCGAAGATCAGGCGTTGCGGATTGCGGTCGAAGTTGGTGATCGTATCGTTCAGATTGTTCACGGTGCCGCGCATGTCGTTGACGAGCGTCTGTACGTCACGCAGGCCGCCGCTCGAGAACTTCTGCAGATTGTCGGCGATCGGCCCGATGCGCGCATTCAGGTTGTCGGCGACCTTCTTGAAGGATTCGAGCGTCGCGCGCGCCTCGGTGAACAGCGACTGCGTGTTGTCGGTGCCGAGCAGCGCATCGACCTTGATGAGAATGCCGTCGATGCGGGTCGAGGCCGAGTTCAGCTTGTTGGCAAGCTGCGACACGTCCTGGATCGTCTGGTCGATATCCTTCTGGCGTGCCGACACCGTGTTGGCGACATCGCGAATCGAGGCGACGGCGGCGCGGGCATCCTTGGTCGCCTGCGAGATGTCATCGACCGAACCCTTCACCTTTGCCGGATCGATCTGGGCGACGAGCGTGTCGACGCGGTCGAGCGTCGCCTGCGCCTGCTTGCCGAAATTGTTGAAGGTCGTGGCCGTCTCGTCGAACTTCTGGATCGCCCCCTTGAGGTCGCCGGAAGCATCCGCGACATTGGCGGTGATCTTCTCGGCATTGGAGACGATGTTGTCGATCTTCTGCGCGTCGACCGCCTTGACCAGCGATTCCACAGCTTGAAGCGTCGAATCGACACGGCCCGAAACCGCCTTCACCGTGTTGGAAAGCTCACCGACGCTCTGCAGGAAGGCGTCGATATTGTCGGAATTCTTGGCAAGCGCGTCCGAGAAGGTCTCGGCATTCTTGAAGGTCTCGGTCAGCGGTCCGCGCGAGTCCTCGATGAAACCCTGCAGCTCGCCGACCGCATCGTTGGCGCGATCGAGAATCTTGTCGGCAGTCGCCAGAAGATTGGTGACGCTCGACTGGTCCGCGATGATGACGGCGCGTTTGCCGGTGTCGATCGCATGCTGGAGGATGCTTTCCTCACCCTTGCGCCCGCCTGAGAGTTCGATATAGGCAGCGCCCGTCAGGCCCTGGATTTCAAGGGCGGCCTTGGTGGAGGGGTAGATCGGCGCATCCGTGCGCACCTGTGTGAAGGCCAGCGAATATTGCGGATCGTCGGCATCGATCGACAGCGTCTGCACCGAGCCCACCTGAATACCGTTGAAGCGCACCGGCGAGCCGACGCTGAGGCCGTTGGCCGAGCCCGGAATGCGCACGATCAGCTCCGTCATCGGGCCGCCGCGGCCATATTCGGCCATCCAGTAGACAAAGCCGAAGGCCGCCGCGATCACCAGCACCGTGAAAAAACCGACAATTGTGTAGTTGGCTTTGGTTTCCATCTATCCGGTCACTTCCCGCCGCTGCCGTTGCCGTGCCGCGCGCCACTGTCCTGCGGCACGATCGATCGCGCCCGCTTACCCTTGAAATAGGCCTGCACCCACGGATCGTCATAGGCCAGCATGTCGTCGATCGTGCCTTCCACCATTACCCGCTTCTTTCCAAGCACGGCAATACGGTCGCAGACCGAAAACAAACTATCGAGGTCGTGTGTGACCATATAGACAGTCAATCCCAGACTATCGCGCAGGTTGGCGATCAGTTCGTCGAACTCGGCCGCGCCGATCGGATCGAGGCCCGAAGTCGGCTCATCGAGGAACACCAGTTCCGGATCGAGCGCCAGCGCGCGGGCGAGTGCTGCGCGCTTGATCATACCGCCGGATAGTTCGGACGGATATTTGTCGGCGGCATCGGCCGCAAGCCCAACCATGCGGATCTTCAGATGCGCCAGTTCATCCATCAGCGAGCGCGGTAGGTCGAGATATTCGCGCATCGGCACCTGGATATTCTCTTTCACCGTCAGCGACGAGAACAGCGCTCCCTGCTGAAACAGCACGCCGAGCCGCATGTCGAGCGCATTGCGCTGCGGTTCGTCGAGCTCGTCGAAGTCCTGCCCGAGGATCTTGATGGTGCCGGAGCGGCGCGGCAGCAGCCGCAGCACCGTGCGCATCAGCACCGATTTGCCGGTGCCGGACGCACCGACGAATCCGAGGATCTCGCCGCGATAGATATCGAGGTTCAGATTGTCGAGCACGACCTTCGAGCCGAACGCGACCGTGACGTCGCGCGCCGAAAGCACGACATCCCTGCCCCGTCCCTGGCCTTCGATCGGTTGCTCGTCCACACCATCCGCCATGCTAGAAGTTGATCGCTGCATAGAACATCGCAAAAAGCCCGTCCATCAGGATGACGACGAAAATCGCCTTCACCACCGAGGCCGTCACGTGCTGGCCGAGCGATTCGGCGCTGCCGCCGACTTTCAGCCCTTCGACGGCCGCAACGATGCCGATAACGAGCGCCATGAACGGCGCCTTGATCATGCCTGAGAGCACGGTCGACAGCGTCACCGCCTCGTGCAGGCGCGCCAGGAAGTTGGCGAAAGTGATTCCGGAATAGCCCCAGGCGACGACGGCAGCCCCGGCGAGCGAGGCAAAGTTCGCCAATACCGTCAGAAGCGGCAGCGCGATGGTCAGCGCCACCAGCCTCGGAAAGATCAGCACGCCGATCGGGTTCAGCCCCATGACCTTCAGCGCGTCGATCTCTTCGCGCATCTTCATCGAGCCGATTTCAGCGGTGATCGCGCTACCGGAGCGGCCGGCGATCATGATCGAGGTCAGGAGCACGCCGATTTCGCGCAATTGCAGGATGCCGACGAGATCGACGACGAAAACCTCAGCGCCGAAATAGCGCAGCTGGAAAGCGCCCTGCTGGGCGATGATCGCGCCGATCAGAAACGACATCAGCAGGATGATCGGAACCGCGCGCACGCCCATATGGTCAATCTGGTTGACGATCGAAGCCGGCGAAACGCCGCTGCCGCGGCCGAGTTTCATCTGCGCGCCGCGCACCGCCGAGCCGAGGATATACATGGAGGCGGCGAGATTGTCCCAGACGTCGTAGGTCATCTTGCCGATCGGCGCCAGGATGCGTGCGGCGAGCGAGACCTTTTCCTTCTGCTCCGGCTCCGCCTTGGCCGGCTCCTCGGAAAACATCTCCAGCATTTCATCGATATGCGGATTGGTGCCGACGAAGCGCACCGTGCGCCCGGCCGCTTCCTCTTCCTTCTTCAGCCGGCAGAGCAGCCAGATGCCGGCGGTATCGATGTCGGAAACATTCGAGAGATCGAGCGTCAGATCGCCGGTCTTTGCTCGCCGAAGCTTTTCGAAATCGCGCAGAACGAAATGCACATAGGCGCTGCGCCAATTGCCGCTGAGACGCACATGCTGCCCGGAACCATCGGCATGGTCGTCCACGTCAAGCGAGGCGGCGTTGCGATTCTCGGCGTTCAAGATACTTATGTCTTTCAAGGCTTATGGCGACATTGCCGAATCGCGAAGCGGATCGTTCGTGACCCGGCGCGTCAATATACAGAAGCAACGTCCAATTTCCATGCTCGCAGGACAGCAATAATGCCGCGCACACTCGATATCCAGATGAATTCCTTCCCGATTGCCGGAACTTTTACCATCTCGCGCGGCGCAAAGACCGAGGCCGAGGTCATCACCTGCACGCTCACCGAAGAAGGCGCGCAGGGGCACGGCGAATGCGTGCCCTATCGCCGCTACGGCGAGACCATGCAGAGCGTCTGCGCCCAGATTGAGGCCGCGCGCCCGCTTGTTGAAGCCGGCATCTCGCGTGCCGATCTCTTGTCGGCAATGCCGCCGGGCGCGGCGCGCAACGCCGTCGATTGCGCGCTCTGGGATCTCGAATCCAAACGCACGGGCCAAGCTGTCGCTGCCCGGCTCGGCCTCACCGCGCTCAAGCCGCTCACCACCGCCTACACCATCTCGCTCGGCGAGCCGGAGGTGATGGCCGCCCAGGCGCGCGAACATGCCGGCCGCGCTCTGCTCAAGGTCAAGGTCGGAACCGGCGACGATGAAAGCCGCATCCGCGCCGTCTGTGCGGCAGCACCTGATGCCGCAATCATTCTCGACGCCAACGAGGGCTGGCCCGAAGCGGTGCTGGAACGTCACCTTCATATCGCCGCGGAATCAGGTGTCGCCCTCGTCGAGCAACCCTTGCCGGCCGGCCAGGATGCGCTGCTTGCCGAGATCCGTCGCCCACTCCTCGTCTGCGCCGACGAGAGCGTTCATCACACCGGCGATCTCGCAAGCCTTGCCGACCGCTACGATGCGGTCAACATCAAGCTCGACAAAACGGGCGGCCTGACGGAAGCCTTGGCGATGAAGGCGGAAGCCGAGCGGCTCGGCTTTTCCATTATGATCGGCTGCATGGTCGGCACTTCGCTTGCCATGGCGCCGGCGGTGCTGCTCGCCCAGAATGCCGATTTTGTCGATCTCGACGGTCCGCTGCTGCTCGCCCGAGACCGCGAGCCCGGCCTGCATTATGCCGCTTCTCTGGTCTTCCCGCCGGAAAACGCCCTCTGGGGCTGAAGGTAATAGGCGTAGATCACCAGCCCGAGGCCGGAAAGCGCGACGAGCGCCATGACGTAATAGCTGACGAGCCCGAGCCAGGCGTAGAGATAGCCCGACGCGATGGTCATTAGCCCCATCGCCATGCCGACATAGAAGAAATAGGCGCCCTGCGCCGATGATTCCTGCGTCTCCTGCACCGTCGCCACAATCCGCCGCTGCACGCCCGTATGCACGAAGGCATAGGTGAAGCCGTGGAAACATTGCAGCAGGAAGAAGCCGGCAAAGCCGGCATTCATCGGAAACAGGATCCAGCGGCAGAAGCTGACGGCGCAACCGAAGCGGATCAGCGTCCAGGCATTGAAGCGCCGGTTGAGACGCTTCGACAGGAAGAATACCGTCACTTCGGACGCCACGCCGGCACTCCAGAGCAGGCCGACCTCAGTGCCGGAAAAGCCAAGTTGATGCCAGTAGATCGAGGAAAAGGCGTTGAGCACCGCATGGCTCGACTGCTGGATGGCGACACCGATCAGGAGCAGCAGCAAATGCGGCTCGCGCAGCCCGCTGCCGGTGGCGGCCGGTAGGTCGATCGGCTGGCCGCGCCGCCGCGTCGGCCCGATACGCGGACAGAAGATCGCCATCACGACGGTCATGGTGAAACCGAACACCATGACGACGAGCACCATCCCGCCGCCCCAGCGGCCGATCAGCTGGCCGCCGACCAGCGTCGAGACGATGAAGGCGACCGAACCCCACACCCGCATCGACCCATAATCGAGCCCCCAACGGCGCACACCCGAGATGACGATCGATTCCACCACGGGCACATAGGGCGCGAAGGTGGCGCCCTGAAGCGCGAAGACGATCGTCACCGGCCAGAAGCTGGTCGTCCAGTACAGTGCGATCGCCGTCAGCAGCGACAGAGAGCCGGACCAGAGGAGCACGTCGGCGCGCTCCTTCAGGCGGTCGGCGATCATGGCGACCACAGGCGCCACCAGCACGCGGACGACCATCGGTATGGCAAGGATGATGCCGATCTCATGATCGCTGAAACTGTGGGTTTCGAGCCATACCGGGAAGAACGGCAGGACAACGCCGTTGACGAGCAGCGGCGCGCAATAGGAAAGCGCACTGAGCAGCCGGAAGCGCGGCGGCGCTCCCTCACCCGGGAGATGTTGAGCGGGAATCATGGGTGGACCTGAAGGAAACTGATCCTTGTCCTAACACAGCACCCTAGGGACGACTATTGCGAGAAATAGCCGTCCGGAAACGTTTTAGAAAATAAATAGGGCCTGTCACCTCGCGGTAACGGCTAAATTGCTGCAGTGCCGCCGCGGCAAGCGGCGACGCCGAAATCAGGCGGCCTGCGGGGCGAGCTCCGCGTCTTCGGAGCGCTCGACGGCAACAAGCGCCGGCACGGTGCTCGCAAGCGCCCGCCAGGTGATCAGCTCGAAGGTGCCGTCCTCATGTTCGGCGACCGCCGTGCAGCTTTCCACCCAGTCGCCGGTATTGATGTAGCGGATCCCGTCCATGTCCTGGATCACCGCGTGGTGGATATGGCCGCAGATCACGCCGTCGGCGCCGCTCTTGCGGGCTTCTTCGGTCACGACACGCTCGAATTCACCGATGAAATTGACCGCATGCTTGACCTGCAGCTTGGCCCATGCGGAAAACGACCAGTAAGGCATGCCGAGGCGGCGGCGGACGGCCGCGAGCAGAATGTTGATGCGGATGGCCGTATCGTAAGCCCAGTCGCCGAGATAGGCGAGCAGCCGGGCGTTGCGGACGACGACGTCGAATTCGTCGCCGTGCAGGATCAGGTATTTCTTGCCGTCGGCGCCGTCATGCATCATGCGCTCGACGACTTCGATGCCGCCGAAATGCATGCCCGGGAAGTCGCGCAGGAATTCATCGTGATTGCCGGGGATGTAGACGACGCGTGTGCCCTTGCGCGCCTTGCGCAGCAGCTTCTGGACCACGTCGTTGCACACCTGCGGCCAATACCAGCTGCGCTTCAGGCGCCAGCCATCGACGATGTCGCCGACGAGCACGATCGTATCGGCTTCATGGTAGCGCAGAAAATCCAGGAGGAAATCAGCCTTCGCGGCCTTCGAGCCGAGGTGCACATCGGAAATGAAGAGTGTGCGGAAATGCCTGGGTTCCATCATGTCTGTCACGAACAGTGCTCGTGCCCCATCTTTCATCTAGCCTTCCAAAACCAGACTCGTGTTTCAGGAAGATGACAAGTTGGGGAAAAGCCCTGCAAACCTGTCGTTTGCGCGCCGGGCGGCATCCTGCATGGCATGTTGCCCTGGGCATGGAGCGCGTTCATGATGGCGCCGATTCCTATCGGACAATGGGGGATGGCTGATGCGTCTCTTTCTCGTTCGCCACGGCGAATCCCTCGGCAACATCGACGAGCGCGCGTATCGCCAATTCGGCGATCACAACGTGCCGCTGACCCAATGGGGCTATCGACAGGCGGCGGAGGCAGGCACCGTCATCGCCTCCTATCTCGAGGGCTTGCCGAGCCAGGGGTTCCAGAAGCTGCACATCTGGTATTCGCCGTTTCTGAGGACCCGGCAGAGCAAGGATGCGCTGCTTCAAGCGCTGCCGGAGAATTTCATCGGCGATGTCAGGGAGGATTATCTGCTGCGCGAGCAGGATTTCGGCCTCTTCACGGAAATCTACGATCACGCCGAGCAAAGGCAGAAATTCCCCGAGGAATTCGAAAAATGGGCAAGGCTGCGCAACAACAGCGGCAAGTTTTACGCGCGTCCGCCGGATGGCGAAAGCCGCGCGGATGTGGCGCAGCGGGTGCGCCTGTTCCTCCAGACCGTCATGCACGAGGCCGAAAGCGGCGACCATAATGTTGCGATCGTCGGCCACGGCGTCACCAACCGCGCCGTCGAGATGAATTTCCTCCATCACTCCGTCGATTGGTTCGAGCGCTCCGATAATCCCGGAAATGCCGACATCACGCTGATCGAGGGCACGCGCCGCCAAGGCTACGACACCATCCTGCTGCACCAGGCCGCCGACCGCCAGCCGGGACAGGAAAATCAGCTGCGGGACGCCCATGGCGCCGACATCACGCTCACGCCGAAAACCGGCGGATAGCCCAAGGCAATCCGCCGGCGCTTTACGTCATGTCGCCGACGTCACGGTCGCCGGCTCCTCGCTTGCCGCGGCCTCTTCGTTCACCGCCGCCGGCCGCTTCGTCCTCAGCAGACGCAGCACGAAGACGAAAAAGACGGGAACGAAGAAGATCGCCAGCACCGTCGCCGAGATCATGCCGCCGAGCACGCCCGTGCCGATCGCATTCTGGCTTGAAGCGCTGGGACCGGTGGCGATTGCCAGGGGCACGACGCCAAGCGTGAAGGCGAGCGAGGTCATGATGATCGGCCGGAAGCGGAGACGAGCGCCTTCGATCGCGGCATCCATCAGCGATTTGCCCTCGGCAAAGCCGTCCTTGGCGAATTCCACGATCAGGATCGCGTTTTTGGCCGAAAGGCCGATGATCGCGATCAGGCCGACCTTGAAGTAGATGTCGTTGGACATGTCGCGGCTCATCACTGCGAGCACGCAGCCGAGCACGCCGAGCGGCACGACCAGCATCACCGACAGCGGGATCGACCAGCTCTCGTAAAGGCCCGACAGCAGCAGGAAGACGAAGAGGATGCTGAGGCCGAAAAGGATCGGTGCCTGGGTGCCCGACCTGATTTCCTCCAGCGATTGCCCCGTCCATTCGAAGCCGAAGCCCTCGGGAAGTTCCGAAGCCAGCCGCTCCATTTCGGCGATCGCCGCGCCCGACGAATAGCCCGGCGCCGGTGCGCCCGAGAGGCGAACGGCGGGGTAGCCGTTGTAGCCGACGATCTGCGCCGGTCCCTTGCGCCATTCGGCGATGGCGAACGATGACAATGGCACCATGCCGCCGCTCGCATTGCGCACGTTGAGCTTCATCAGGTCTTCGGCTTGAAGCCTGCTCTTGTCCTGCGCCTGCACGATGACGCGCTGCATGCGGCCCGAATTCGGGAAGTCGTTGACATAACTCGAGCCGAGATTGGCGGTGATCGTGCTGTTGATGTCGGCGAAGGCGACGCCGAAGGTGTTTGCCTTCTCGCGGTCGATGACGAGTACCAATTGCGCCGAATCCGGCATGCCTTCCGGCCGGACGCCCGCGATCACCGGGTTCTGCGACGCCTTGCCGAGCAGCATTCCCGCCGCCTCGGTCAGAGCCGCCTGCCCCTTCGCGCCGCGATCCTGAAGACGGAAGGTGAAGCCGTTGGTCGTGCCGAAACCTTCGATCGGCGGCGGCGACAGGGCAAAGGACGTCGCGTCTTTCAGCGCAAACAGCTGCATGTTGACGCGATTGGAGATCTCCTGCACCGAATTGCCCTCGCCGCGCTCGGCCCAGTCCTTGAGCGTCACGAAGACGAGCGCCGCGTTCGGGCCCTGCCCCGAAAAGCTGAAACCCTGGATCGCGACAATATTGTCGACGGCCGGCTCTTTCCGGAAGATCGCTTCGATGCTCTCCAGCGATGCCACCGTCCGGTTCCGGCTCGCCTCCGGCGGGCCTTGCACGTCGACGATCAGGAAGCCCTGGTCCTCATCCGGCACGAAGCTGCTCGGCAGGTTGACGAAGAGATAGCCGAGACCGACGACCAGCGCGACATAGACGGCCATCATCCGCCAGGAGCGCTTTGCCAGTCCGCCGACGGTGCGGGCATAGCGGCCGGTCAGCCGGTCGAAATTGCGATTGAACCAGCCGGCAATGCCTTCCTTCTCGTGATGGCCCTTGATTGGCTTCAGGAAGGTGGCGCACAGCGCCGGCGTCAGCGACAGCGCCAGGAATGCCGAGAACAGGATCGAGACAACCATGGTCAGGCTGAACTGGCGATAGATGATGCCGGTGGAGCCCGGGAAGAAGGCCATCGGCACGAAGACGCAGGAGAGCACCAGCGTGATCCCGAGGATCGCGCCTGTGATCTGCCGCATCGCCTTCTTGGTCGCTTCCTTGGGCGACAGCCCTTCCACAGCCATCAGGCGCTCGACGTTCTCGACGACGACGATGGCGTCATCGACGAGAATGCCGATGGCAAGCACCATCGCAAACATCGTCAGCACGTTGATCGAGAAGCCGGCAGCAAACATCACCGCGAGCGTCCCGAGCAGCGCGACAGGCACGACGAGCGTCGGAATGACCGTGTAACGGAGGCTCTGCAGGAAGATCAGCATGACGATGAAGACGAGCGCCACGGCCTCGGCGAGCGTATGCGCCACCTTCTCGATCGATGCGGAGACGAATGGGCTGGTATCGTAAGGAACCGCATACTCGACGCCGGCGGGGAAGAAGCGCGACAACTCCTCCATTTTCGCCCTGACCAGGTTGGACGTATTGACGGCATTGCCCGTCGACGACAGCTGGATGGCGATGGCGGCACTCGGCTGGCCGTTCAGGCGGGTGGAGAAGCTGTAGCTCTCGCTGCCCTCCTCGATGCGCGCGACATCGCGCAGCCGGACGATCGAACCGTCGGCATTGGCGCGCAGCACGATGTTGCCGAATTCCTTGGTATCGGTCAGCTGTCCCTTGACCAGTACCGTTGCCGTCAGATCCTGGGAGATCGGATTGGGTGCTGCGCCGATCTGGCCGGCCGCGACCTGCGCGTTCTGCGCCGTGATCGCCGCGCTGATATCCGAGGCAGTCAGGTTGAGGCCGACCATCTTGTCGGGATCGATCCAGATGCGCATCGCCCGCTGCGATGCGAAGAGCTGCGCGCGGCCGACGCCGCTCAGACGGCGCAGTTCCCCGATGACGTTCCTGTTGAGATAGTCGCCGAGCGCCACCTCGTCGGTCTTTCCGTCCGTCGATGTCAGCGAGATGAACATCAGGAAGCCTGACGAGGCTTCCTCTACCGTGATCCCCTGGTCCTTGACCGTCTGCGGCAGCCGCGGCTCGACGCGGCGTATGGCATTCTGGACGTCGACAGAAGCCTGATCGATATCGGTGCCGGCCGCAAAGGTCGCGGTGATCGTCATCGCGCCTGAGGTATCCGAGGTCGATTCGAAATAGGAAAGCCCTTCGACGCCGTTCAGCTCCTCCTCGATCTGGCGGGTGACACCCTGATAGATGTCCTGCGGCGATGCGCCGGGGTAGCTCGTGCTGATGCTGAGCTGCGGCGGCGCGACTTTCGGATATTGGGCGACCGGCAGGAACGGAAGCGCGATCAGGCCGGCAATGGAGATGAAGATCGCAAAGACCCAGGCAAGGATCGGGCGATCGATAAAGAAGCGTGCCATCGATCTTACTCCGGCTTCCTGGCGTCGCCGGACGCCACCTGGCCTTCGCGCTGTTCTTCGGGCGCGACCTTCGCGCCCGGCTGCAGCTTCTGGACGCCATCGACGACGAGACGTTCGCCCGCCGACAGGCCGCTTTCGACGACCCATTCATTGCCGGAGGACTGGCCGAGTTCCACGTCACGCGGCTGAGCGACATCGCCCTCTTCGACCACATAGACCTGCGCCTTGCCTTCGGCGGTGCGAACGACGGCTCGCTGCGGGATGACGATCGCATTCTCGCGGATCGCCTGCTCGATGCGCACCCTGATGTAAAGCCCCGGCAGCAGGTCGCCCTTGGGATTGGGGAATTCGCCGCGAAGGGTGACCTGGCCCGTGGTCGTATCGACGCTGGCGCTGCTAAAGAGCAGTTTTCCGGCCTGGTCATAGACAGTGCCATCGTCGAAGACGAGCTTGATGTCGGCCTTGCCGGGTTCCGTCGAAGCAAGGGCGCCGCTCTCGACGGCCCGTTTCAGCGACAGCAGTTCGCCGGAGGACTGCGTAAAATCGGCATAGACCGGGTCGATCTGCTGGATCAGCGCCAGCGCGTCGCCGGCATCGGCCGTCACCAGAGCTCCTTCCGTCACCAGCGCGCCGCCGATGATGCCCGTGATAGGCGCACGGACTTCCGTATAGCCGAGATTGATCTTCGCCTCTTCGAGCGCCGCCTGCGCCAGCGCGACATCGGCATCCGCCTGCGCCAGCGCGACGGCGGCCGCATCATATTCGACGCCGCTCGCCACATCGCGATCGCGCAGCGATTTCTGACGCTCCAACTGCTGGCGGGCGTTCAGCTGCGTCGCCCTGGCGCGTTCGAGGCTGGCTTCCGCGCTTGCGACGCGCACGCGAAACAGCGCCGGATCGATCCGATAAAGCGCGTCGCCCTGGTGGACGAGGCTGCCCTGCTCGAAGACCCGCTCCTGCAGAATGCCGGAAACCCTGGCCCGCACCTCGGAGACGCGCGTCGCGGCGATGCGGCCGGGCAGCTCGCTGACGACGGGAACCGGGCGGGCATTGAGCTTGAGCACGCTGACGGCGGCCGGCGGCATCGCGCCGCCTTCCTGTGCGTGAGCCGGCAGTCCGGCGCAGAGGAAAGACTCCAGGATCAGCGCATAACGCAGTGATTTGGTTCGAAGAAGCATGTTTATCAGCCTTCTTGGATGGCCACTATAGTCTAAAAAAACACAGCCCGCCGAAATGACGTTCGGCGGGCCTCCTGAGCCGACAAGTAGCGGATATCTTTTCGCTTTGCAAGATACCTACCGGTTGGTATGATAGCATTATCACACTGGAAGAGCTCATGGCACCGCGGCCCCGGGAGTGCTACTGACTCCGGGGCGCCCGCGCCACCAAGCTCCTCATGAATACGGGTCATGCCTTGATAGATAGCCCCCGAAACAGAAAGAAACAGCCTGATGTCGTGCGGCAGGCTCTCCTGGATTGCGCCACGAAACTGGCGCTGGAGCATGGTCTGGCCGCCGTCAGCCTGCAGGCGGTTGCCAGTGCCGCCGGCGTGACCAAGGGGGGGTTGTTCCATCATTTCCCCAATAAGCAGGCTCTGGTCGAGGCGGTGTTCGACGGCATGATGGAAAGTTTCGACCGCGAGATCGACGAGGAGCTGGACAAGGACAAGGGTGGCCACGGCACCTTTACCCGCGCCTATGTGCGCACGCTCTTTGCCGACCGCGCTCTCAATAGCAGCCCGTGGTCGGCGCAGACCATGACCGTCCTTGCCGATCCCTATTCCAAGAGCCTCTGGCACAAATGGATCAGCGGCCGGCTCACCAGGCACGCCGCGACCGACACGGGAACACGCCTCGAAGTCGTGCGCCTCGCCGCCGACGGCGCATGGCTGACCCATGTTCTGCGGCCCGACGATCAAGCTGCGTCCGACGACACGCCTCTGCTGCAGGAATTGATTGATCTCACCAGGGAATGACGAGCAATAAAACTGCGATCGTCTTAGGTCACAAACGGAAAGCTAATTCGCGCCCTCCTCAACCCCGGTCCGATATGCAGCCTCCAGCCCACGTTGCAGCACATAGGGAAATTCATCCCGTGTGACGCCCCAGCCGACGACATCAGCTATTTTGGAAAGAATAAGCTCTACTTTGGCATAAGCATAATTGCAGGCGGCGGTGTTTGCCCGCTGAAAGTATTCCAGCTCTGCGAGGCAATCAATCATGTCGTAATCAGGCCCAGATCGTTTCAAGGAGCTTGAAACGTCCTCGACCATCGAATCGATGTGTGGTTTTGCGGGGCGTTCAAACCGAAGAGGAGATTTGTCGCTTATGACATCTTCGACAATTGAACGAACCGCAGTGCTATCTGAAATTTCGATCTGAGGAAGACGAGCTTGGCCTTGAGCAAGGATAATCGTCAGGGCGCTGGTGCGGCATGCGGGATGATCGATGTTATTTAAGATCTTGATAGCCGCTGCGCATCTGAAAAAGGCGTCTCGCGCCAGCGAAAGCTTTTTAATTGCATCGCTGACGCCCATATTTTCGTCCGCCGCCGAAGCATTTCCGACGACAAGAACTATTAAGAGAATGGCGAAGAAAACGGATCGCTTACTCATGCTTGTATACCCACCAATCTAGCAAAACCAACCCACTTCCATCGCAAAATCAACCGTCAGAAAGCTACGGAAATCGTACCAAACCCGAGATAGCATTACACCATTAAAGTGCCGAATAAAATTTATTATCTTAATGATTGACTCTTGAAAAAATGTCGACAACCTATGCGGACATCGGCAGATAAAAATTCTACCCTTGAGGCGAGGAAGGTACTCATGGCTTTGAACGATGTATTGAGCAGACTTGTCATCGCCAATTCCGATGACGTGCAAACCATCAGAGATGCGGTAACATTTTGGTATACCAATTCAAGCAACGCTCAAACGATATTCGATTTCCTAGTATCACAGAACCGGACACTGGAATTCATTCCGGATGAACAAACAAGGGCGGATAGAGGAGAATTTAAAGTATATTATAATCCTGGTGAATTCGACGAAAAATACTACATTTCCAGCGACGGGACATTTTCTGAATACACGCTTGAAAAAGGACTTATGCATGAGATCATCCATGCGGTGTCGGGCGCAAGTGACGGAGTTCTTCTCGCTAGCGGACCATTTAAAGGGACTCCGGCGAACCTGACGACACCATACTATGATTATGTAGGCGATACTGTAAGGATCGAAAACGCAATCTACTTGGACGCGTACGGTGCACAAGCTAAAGATCGCGCATCCTATTATTCTACATTATACAAATTCGAAGTCGAACAACAGTTAGATACCGACCTTCAACATAGTTTGACCGACGGGCATCATGTCGGTCTAGTTCTGGAAGATCAGCTACCCTTCAACCACCCAGGCGCAAACAAAATCGACACCAGCGAGAGAACCGATGACGTTCTGCTTATGGGAATGAGTGGGTCCGATCAGATCCGAGCTGGCACCGGAAATGACTACCTTTACGGTGGCACGCTGGACGATACCCTTATTGGAGGCATTGGAGCCGATAAGCTGTATGGCAATGCCGACAATGATATTCTAATTGGCGGCAATTGGTCGCAACCGTCTTCTCTCGAAACACTAGACCTAACCGCAGATCACCGAGAATGGAACGATCACGCTGGCGACATTCTCTCTGGCGGAAAGGGCAACGATACCTATCTGATCAGCACGGATGAAGGCGAAACTTGGGATTGGGCCTACCTCTCAGAGTTCACAGACCAAAAGGCCCAAGAACTGCTCTCGCACATCGATACAATCGACGAATCAAGGGGCGACGGTGTTGGATCAATCAAGCTTCAAGTTTATCACGAATACTGGGATCCGGGTGAGCAGTTTCAGGTGATAAATGTCGGCGGCGCCTTCGACTATGGCTATTCTGACCCCGATAGCGGCGTTGCATTTTATTATGGCAGCGGAGTGCAAGTCGCACTGTTCAATGTCATTGAAAACGGCGATTCTGTGCCCTATCTCTTTGTCTTGACTGGATATCCAGCAAGTCCTGTTGTCGCGATCAAAGACTTTTATCAGGGTGACCTGGGGATTAGCCTTGAAGATTATGCTAGAACTCGCCCTGCGGAAGAACAGGACGACGGTCTCGTCCAAGACTTTGACCCACTGACCAATGATCTGCAACTTACTAATCCGAGCGACGTGTCTTGGTTAGTTTAGCTCTTATGGAAAACCTCTTTACTCCAGCCATCAGGGCAGAGCTGCAAACGCCTTAAGTGTGCTTGCTTTTGGTGCATAAGCCTCTGCAAGTTCAGAGAACGACCTGTGAGGAAAGCTCCAGAACTCGATCCGCAGTCTGATCCCGCGCCCAAGCTATGTCACTTGGGCGCGGGATGTCCGGCTAGAGCATCGGACGATTAAGTGTACGCGTATCCTGCCTCTTTGATGAAGTTCCAGCATTCTGTTGAGGTGAAGAGATTGCAGATATCGCCGATGGCTTTCCAGAGAGCATCGAAGGTTCTGGCTT
>NZ_LOKV01000003.1:0-224899 GCF_002211395.1 Rhizobium sp. R339 | reverse complement strand
ATCGGGAAAGTTCCGCCGGATCGGCCTTCATCTTGTGTTCCGCAAGCAGCCGCAACGCCAGTTCCGGCATGGTGATGTCGGGCTGCGTTTCAACGGCATCGATGAGGAACCTCTCAAACCGGGCAAGCCTCCCGCCGCGAGGGCGCCCCTGGCGACCGGGAGAAAGAGAGCCATGCGCGGCAACCCGTTGCAGCAGCTTGACCGCAAAGCTGTCACTGACGCCAAAGCGGCGAGCCGCCGCGCGGCGGGAATGCCCTGCCTCAACGTAGGCAACAACGCGGGAGCGAAGGTCTGAAGAATAGGACTTGGCCATGGATGCACCTCCTGGCCAAGTGAATCACAATCAGTCGCAAAGCGGAATCCAACGATTCAGATTTTCAATCCGATGCTCTAGCTCCAGCCAATATCGGAAGCGCGGCGCATGCAGCTGATTGATGCGATGCGCCTTGGCCCGAGCCGTAAACCTCATGCGTTGGGTGTTTTATTCCTCGTGAAAAGCCCCTTGGCGAAACGGAGCGCACCAGCGAGCGCAACAACGACGAGGATGCCGGCCTTTTTGAAGAAGGCTAGGGCAAGGGCCAACAGCCCGACTTTCGCAGCGACCTTGGCGCCCGCACCGGCAGCGATCATTCCCGCCATGCCATAGGCGGCCATCTTGTCGCCGTCGACATAGTCCGTATAGGCTTTCCCTTTGTCGAACTGCACGAGCTTCGTGACGGTAGGAATGACGCCCTTGATCTCCGGCAGCTGCGCGAGTCCGGCAACGAAATTGAATTGCAATACACCCTCGCGGCCAAGTACGCGCACGGAATAGTTCAGTGTGTGCGGCACTTGCGGATCATCGCCGAACATCAGGTCGCGGGCCCAATGCAAGGCATGCGCGGATGTGTCGTAATGCGGCGGCGAAGCCCAGCCGACAAGCGTGATCTTTTGGAAACCCTGCTTCTCGCGCTCGACGTTGTTTTCCCTGATCGAATCTTTGATATTCTGTAGCAGTTCGTCGTAATTCGTCGTTGCGGCGTCGGCATCCGAGACGTAGCCGTCGGCGCTGTAGCCGACGATGGAGCCCCAGGATTCCGCATCGGTCGGCGCATATTTCGCCGGGAAAATCATGCCGAGCGTGCCTTCGGCCGCTTCCGCCGGATTCCCCCAGATGTCGACGAGCACTTTTTTCGTATCGGCAGGATTGAGATAGTAAAAGTCGGCAGGCACGTTCAGTGTCGCCTTCGCTTCGGGCAGCTTGATCGCGCCCTGCTGAAAATCGAGTTTTTCCAGCAATGGCTTTTCCGCCTCGGAAAAATCGGTCCGGTTCGGAAACATCTCCTGGTAAGGGCGTGCGCGAGCCTCGCCCGTGAACAAAGCGAAAAGGATCGCCGCAGCAAAATATCGTTTCAAAATTCTATCCCCCGTTGCGTTCCCGAACCTATTCAGACCGGCCAAAAAATCAACGCAGGGCTGAAACGATTGCGTTTAAAACTTGAGGTGTGGCGATTCCATTGCTGCGGCCAGCAGAACGGCATAATCGGCCTTCGGCACGTCGATCGCTCCGAATGTTTTCAAATGCTCGGTGGTGAACTGCGTGTCGAGCAGGGTGAAGCCTTTTTCCCGCAACCGGCCGACGAGATGCACCAGGCAGATCTTCGAGGCGTCCGTCCGGCGTGAAAACATGCTTTCGCCGAAGAAGGCCGAACCGAGCGAGACGCCGTAAAGGCCGCCGACCAGTTTGTCACCGTCCCAGGCTTCGACGGTATGGGCATGGCCCATGTCGAAGAGTGTCGAATAGAGCGATCTGATCGTGCTGTTGATCCAGGTGCTCGGGCGGCCGGATGTTTCCTCCGCGCAAGCGGCGATCACGGAATCGAAGTCGTGATCGAAACGGATTTCGAAAGGCTGCCGGCGCACCGTCTTGGCGAGGCTCTTCGACACGTGGAACCGATCGAGCGGCAGCACGCCGCGCAGCTCCGGCTCGACCCAGAAGATCTCCGGGTCGTCGGCGGATTCGGCCATCGGGAATAGGCCGATGGAATAGGCGCGCAGGAGGATTTCAGGGGTAATACCTGGTGACTTCCTGCGCGGTCCTGCCATTCCTGTCCTATGCCGCCGGCGTGTTGGCGAGATGGTGTTCCAGCCAGTGGATGTCGTAATCGCCGTTGGCGATATCCTGGTTGGAGACGAGTTCCTGGAACAGCGGCAGCGTCGTCTTGATGCCGTCGACCACGAATTCATCGAGCGCGCGGCGCAGGCGCATCATGCATTCGACGCGGGTGCGGCCGTGCACGATCAGCTTGCCGATGAGGCTGTCGTAATAGGGCGGGATCTTGTAGCCCTGGTAGGCGCCGGAATCGATGCGCACGCCGAGGCCGCCCGGCGCATGGAAATGCGTGATCGTGCCGGGCGAAGGCACGAAAGTGCGCGGATCCTCGGCATTGATGCGGCATTCGATGGCATGGCCGGAAAAATGGATCTCGTCCTGCGTCACCGACAGACCGCCGCCGGAAGCGACGCGGATCTGCTCGTGCACGAGGTCGATGCCGGTGATCGCTTCCGTGATCGGATGCTCTACCTGCAGGCGGGTGTTCATTTCGATGAAATAGAACTCGCCGTTTTCGTAGAGGAATTCGATCGTGCCGGCGCCGCGATATTTCAGCTTCTTCATGGCATCGGCGCAGATCTGGCCGATCTTCATGCGCTGCTCGACGTTGAGCGCCGGTGAATTCGCCTCTTCCCAGACCTTCTGATGGCGGCGCTGCAGCGAGCAGTCACGCTCGCCGAGATGGATGGCGTTGCCTTCGCCGTCGCCGAACACCTGGATCTCGATGTGGCGCGGCTTGCCGAGATATTTTTCCATATAGACGGCATCGTTGCCGAAGGCGGCGGCCGCTTCCGTGCGCGCCGTCGACCAGGCTTCGATCAGGTCGGCTTCGCTCTTGGCGACCTTCATGCCGCGTCCGCCGCCGCCGGCTGTCGCCTTGATCAGGACGGGATAGCCGATTTCGGCGGCCGTCCTCAGCGCATCCTCTTCGGTCTTCACTTCGCCGTCCGAGCCCGGAACGACGGGGATGCCGAGTTCCAGCGCCGTCGTCTTGGCGGTGATCTTGTCGCCCATGATGCGGATGTGCTCCGCCGTCGGGCCGATGAAGGTAATGCCATGAGCATCGAGGATATCGGCGAACTTGGCGTTCTCCGACAGAAAGCCATAGCCCGGATGCACGGCATCGGCCCCAGTGATCTCGCAGGCCGCGACGATCTGGTGGATGTTCAGATAGCTCTCGCGCGAGGATGGCGGGCCGATGCAGACACTTTCGTCGGCAAGGCGCACATGCATGGCATCGGCGTCGGCGGTGGAATGAACTACGACGCAGGCGATGCCGAGCTCCTTGCAGGCCCGGAGCACGCGAAGGGCAATTTCCCCGCGATTGGCGATGAGGATTTTCGAAATCATGGGCATCGACCTATTCGATGACGACGAGGGCTTGGCCGTATTCGACGGGATGCCCGTCATCGACGAGGATCTCGGTCACCTTGCCGGATTTCGGCGAAGGGATCTGGTTCATCGTTTTCATCGCTTCGATGATGATGAGCGTCTGGCCCTCCTTGACGGTCGCACCGACCTCGATGAAGGGACGCGCGCCCGGAGCCGGCGCCATATAGACGGTGCCGACCATCGGTGCATTGACCACGTTGGCCGGGTTGCGGCCGGGCGCTGCGGCGGGAGCGGCAGTTGCTGCTGCCGGGGCGGCTGCGGGCGCGGCAAAGGCAGGTGCTGCGATCGGCGCCTGGACGTATTGCATCGCGCCGGCGCGCGAAACGCGGATGCGCAGGTCGTCCTGCTCGACCTCGATTTCGGTCAGATCCGTGTCGTTGAGGATGTTGGCGAGATCGCGGATCAGTGCCTGATCGATACCCGATTTCTTTTCAGCCATGGTGTTGCCCTGTCTTCTTTTTATGCCGTGATGTTCTTCAGCGCGTGGAGCGCCAGGATGTAGCTGTGAGGCCCGAAGCCGCAGATCACGCCCTTGCATGCCGGGGCGATCATCGACTTGTGGCGGAATTCTTCCCGTGCATGGACGTTGGATATGTGGAGCTCGACGACGGGAATGGAAATAGCGCGGATCGCATCATGGAGCGCAACCGATGTATGCGTGTAGGCGCCCGCATTGATGGCAACGCCGGCAGCCTTTTCGTCCGCTTCATGGAACCAGTCCACAAGCGTGCCTTCGTGGTTGCTCTGGCGGAAATCGATATCGAAGCCGAGTTCGCGGCCGGCGGCCCTGCAGTCCGCCTCGATGTCCTTGAGCGTCTTGCCGCCATAAATGCCGGGTTCTCTTTTACCCAGCATGTTCAGGTTGGCGCCGTTCAGGACAAAAATCGTTTGCGTCATCGAATGTTCCGTAAAATGCACGACGGCAACCTATAGACTCCGCGAGGGCCGAATGAAAGCCCTTACGAATTGGCCGGCGGGAATCGCGCCACATTTGTCCACATGGCTGAAACGCTTCGATTTTGGCGATTTGATGAGAGGCCGGCCGGCGGCCCGCCCGTTCAGCAGGCGGTCTTGCCGCAGCTGCGCATGTTCTTGACCTTGGTTTCCAGATCATCGAGCCCGACTGCACCCGGCACGAGTTCGGTGCCGATCACATAGGAGGGCGTGCCGCTGATGCCGAGGCTGGAGGCGAGCTGGTAGGTCGCCTGAACGATTTCGTCATTCGGGCTCTTTGCCATCTCGGCGCGAAGCTTGTCTTCGCTGACGCCGAGAGTACCCGCGACCGAGATCGCGCTGTCTTCCGAGGCGCGGCCTTCGCTGCTGAGAAGGGCGATGTGGAAATCGGCGTACTTCTCCGGCGCGACCCTGCGGAAAGCATCGGCGACCTTGTGGGCGGCGACCGAATCCGGCCCGAGGATCGGGAATTCCTTGAGCACGAAGCGGACATTCTTGTCCTTCTTCAGCATCGCCTGCATGTCGGGAAGCGCATGGCGGCAATAGCTGCAGTTATAATCGAAGAATTCGACGACCGTGACATCGCCCTTGGGGTTGCCGAGAATCACGTCGTTCTTCGATTCGAAGATATCGGTGCTGTTCTCTTCGATCGCCATGTTGGCCTTCACCAGCCGCGCGGCTTCCTGCTTCTTCTGCAGCGCTTCCTGGACATCGAGCATGATCTCGGGATTCTCGATCAGATACTGCTTGATGAATTCGCCGAATTCCTTCTTCTGCTGGTCGTCGAGCGCTGCTGCCGGAAAGGGAAGGGCGATCGATGCGACAAGCGCTAGGGCGGTGAAGGTTTTCGGGAAGAAGGCCATGATATCCTCGTCATCGGCGGTATGATCGTCTCCTGATCGAGAAGACCGTCGCCGGGTTAATGGACTTGAATGCGTCGCGTCAAGGTACGGTGCGTTCGGTTCTGCTCAAACAGGAATTTTCATCCACGCGACGCTATCGCGGGATTGTGATGAGCCGATTATTGCGGCAATTGTCGGGCCGTCATTGAAGAAGCCGAGCGAGAAACGATCTTGTTTTCCATATCGAAACGCAGCGAAGTCGAACCTTTTCACGCCATGGACGTATTGGCGGAGGCGACGAAGCGGCGTGCTGGCGGGCATCCCGTCATCTCCATGGCGGTCGGTCAGCCCTCCCATCCCGCGCCTGAGGCTGCTCTCAAAGCTGCGCGCGAAGCGCTTGCTGAAGGGCGGATCGGCTATACGGACGCGCTGGGAACGGCGCGGCTGAAATCGGCGCTTTCCCTCCACTACAGGGATCGGCACGGCCTGGAGATCGATCCGGCGCGTATCGCGGTCACGACAGGTTCCTCGGCCGGTTTCAATCTCGCCTTCCTGTCGCTCTTCGACGCCGGCGATTCGGTCGCGATCGCAAGGCCCGGCTATCCGGCCTATCGCAATATCCTTGGCGCTCTGGGGCTGAAGGTTGGTGAGGTGCCGGTAACGGCCGAAACCCATTTCACCCTGACGCCCGAAAGCCTCGATGCGGCGCAAAGGGAAAGCGGCGTGAGGCTGAAAGGCGTGCTGCTCGCCAGCCCCGCCAATCCGACCGGCACGGTGACCGGCCGCGACGGGCTGAAGGCGCTTGCCGATTACTGTGCGGCGAACTCCATCGCCTTCATCTCCGATGAAATCTATCACGGGCTGACTTTCGCCGGAGAGGAGGCGAGCGCCCTCGAACTGACGGACGAGGCGATCGTCATCAACTCCTTCTCGAAATATTATTGCATGACCGGCTGGCGAATCGGCTGGATGGTGCTGCCGGAACGCCTGGTCCGGCCGATCGAGCGCGTGGCGCAGAGCCTTTATATCTCGCCGCCCGAACTTTCCCAGATCGCCGCCACTGCCGCTCTGGGCGCGCATGAAGAGCTCGATGGCGTCAAGGCAAGTTATGCCGCAAACCGAAACCTGCTGCTCGACCGCCTGCCGCAGATCGGCCTGGCGCCTGCTTCACCGATGGACGGCGCCTTCTATGCCTATGTCGATATTTCCAGATTCACCAATGACAGCATGGGCTTTGCCAAACGCATGCTCGCCGAAATCAATGTCGCCGCAACGCCGGGCCTCGATTTCGATCCGTTGGAAGGGCATCGTACGCTGCGTTTGTCTTACGCAGGCTCTCAAGCCGAGATCGCGGAGGCGGTGGAGCGAATAGCAGTTTGGTTGAAGTAGCCTGCCGGTCAGCTACGTGACGAAAACAACGAGGCGAGCGTCGAGCCCGGCTTGTTGTTCAGCCGCGGCACGACCACGAGCTGCTTGATGTCACCGCGCTTGAAGGCGGCCAGGAAGCGCTTGTAATCTTTGAAGGATACGCAGCCGTTGGAATCGCCGTTCTTGCCGAGCATATAGGTGTGGGCAAGCAGGCCGACGCGATCGAAGATGGCGTCCGAGCCCTCGACCGGCGTCAGCCGGATCGCTTCAACGCCATGGAAAAGGCTCTCGCGCATGGTGAGGACATAGGTGTGCGGCGGCGTCGGTCCACGCATCTTCTTGTCGGCGAAGCGCGGCTTGTCGCGCATCTTGCCAAGTCCGGAATGGGCTTCCAGCCGTTCGCCGTTCGGCAGATAGACGGTGCTGTTTTCGATATCGTAGATCGCGACACCTGCGCGCAGTTTCGGCGAGAAGAGCGGCTTGTCGTAGCGCGGTACGGCATCGTCCTCGTCATCTTCGATCGGCGCGTTCGGCTGGGCATAGGCAAGCGCAGGCTCGGCAGAGCGCTGAGCACCCTTGGCGGCCGGCGCCGGTTTGCCGATGAGTCCATCAGGACGCGCCATCGGAAGCGGCACCGAACCGGCATCCGGCGCCAGCACGAGATCGAACGGCTGTTGCTCTTCGGCCTCGGCGACGACGACCGGCGCTGGATTTTCCTGCGGCTGCGATGCCGTCTTGGCGGAAAGTGCCGCCGGCTCGACCGGTGCCGGCGCAATCTGCTTCGATCCCGCATCGGCAAGTGCGAGCAGGGAAGGAAGTTCGACGGCTGCGACAGTTTCCTTGGACGGAATGATGATGCGGTCTTCGTTTTCCCCATCGGTCTCGACTTGCGCAACTTCCGGCGAGGAGGTGACGATATCGTCCTTGGCGAATTTGGCGGTATCGGCGGGCGCGGCGGCAACGGCGACCGCCGGTTCGCCAGCTGTAAGGAGTCGGCTGTTTTTCGCAAGCGCCAGCGATGCCGTCGCGGCAGCATTGGTCTTTTTTGCATGCGAATGGATGAGGTCGGCCGTCAGGGCGACCACCGGCTTGGCATCGAAGGCCGCCAGGCGATCGGCTTTGCCCACATGGATCAGTCGTTCAGGCTTCGCTGCCGGCTTGAGCTTCGGCGCTGATACAAGCTGCGTGAAGCTGTCGGACGGAGAAGCCGGCACGCTCACTGAATGCATTGTCGCGAAGGTCGCGATCAGCCATGTGGAGGTCAGAAGTCCGGCGCCGACGACACCGTAAAGAAAACCGCGAGATCTGCGCGAACGCAGAGCAGATCCGCTAAGAGGGGCGACGTTATCCAACGTCCCGACCGCAAACGCCATACTACACTCGTCTTTCAAACTCGCTACGCAGGCCGGCGGCACTGACTGACAAAACTTCGCCGGGGCCGGTAAAGGCGCAAATGGGCCGAATTTAGACCAAATGCGACTTGCCGACTGTTTCGCAAGGATGACGAATTATGGTTTCTAATTTGTTTACGCGGCGCGGCTGTTTTCGCAGCCGTCTCGAAAAGAGATAGGTGGCCTTTTCAGGCCCGTTCCATCACGTAACTTCCCGGCGCTTCCTCGATCGCGTTCAACGCATCGCCGCCGGGTTTGCGCGCGGGCACGCGTCTGCCATCTTGCGTCTCGATCCAGGCCTGCCAATGAGGCCACCACGACCCCGGCGTCTCGGTCGCCTGTTCGAGCCAGTTTTCGTAGTCCCCTTTGGCAGGACCGCCCGTCCAGAATTGATATTTCTTCTTGTCGGGCGGATTAACGACGCCGGCGATATGTCCCGAGCCGGTGACGACGAATTCCACCTTGCCGCCGAAGAACTGGCTGCCGAGGAAGACGGACTTGGCGGGGGCGATGTGATCCTCGCGGGTGGCGAGATTGTAGATCGGGATTTTCACGTCCTTCAGCGACACGGATTTGCCGTCGAGGATCATCTCATTCTGTGTCAGCGCGTTCCTGAGATAGCAGTTGCGCAGGTAGAAGGCATGATTTGCCGCCGCCATGCGGGTCGAATCGGCGTTCCAGAACAAGAGGTCGAAGGGCAGGGGCTCCTGGCCCTTGAGGTAGTTGTTGACGAAATAAGGCCAGATCAGCTCGGAAGCGCGCAGCATGTTGAAGGCCATCGACATCTTCGAACCGTCGAGATAGCCGGCCGACTTCATATGCGCGTCGAGCGCGGCAAGCTGCTCCTCGTCGACGAAAACCTTGAGATCGCCGGCATGGGTGAAATCGACCTGGGTGGTGAAGAGCGTGGCCGTCTTGATGCGCTTGTTTTTTTCCTTGGCGTGCAATGCCAGCGTTGCCGCCAGCAGCGTGCCGCCGACGCAGTAGCCGACGGCGTTGACTTCCTTCTCGCCGGTCGCCTTCTCGATTGTATCAAGCGCGAAATCGATGCCTTCGCGGGCATAGGCGCCCCAGTCCTTCTCGGCGTGGCGCGCATCCGGGTTCACCCAGGAAATGACGAAGACGCTCTGGCCCTGGTCGACGCACCATTTGATGAAGGATTTCTGCGGATTGAGGTCGAGAATATAGAACTTGTTGATCCACGGCGGGCAGATCAGCAGCGGCCGCTTCAGCACTGTTTCCGTCGATGCCTCGTATTGGATGATCTGGCAGATGTCGTTCTGGGCGATCACTTTGCCCGGGGTCAGCGCCATGTCCCGGCCGACGGCGAATTTGGTCATATCGGTCTGGCGGATGCGGAGATCGCCGTTTCCGGCGGCGATGTCCTCAGCGAGCATCTTCATGCCGCGCACCAGGTTTTCGCCGCTGGTCGCGATCGTCTCGCGATAGAGCTGCGGATTGGTGGCGACGAAATTGGTCGGCGAAAGCGCTGCCGTGATCTGCTTCACATAAAAGCCGGCTTTATGCTTGGTGTGCTCGTCGAGGCCATCGGTCTCCGACACCATCTTCTCGGCCCAATCGGTCGTGACGAAATAGGCCTGGCGCAGAAAATCGAAGAAAGGGTTCTTCTGCCAGTCCTCATCCGCGAAGCGCTTGTCCTTGCGGGTGTCGGGCTCGGGCGGCAAGGGCTCGCCCTGCATGGCCTGCATGCGCTGCATCGAGCGCATCCAGATGCCGAAGAACGAGGACATCAGCTGCGTCTGCGCCTCAAGGGTGCGGCGCGGATCGGAAATCCAGTATTCGGTGACCTTGGAGAGCGTTTTGACCATGTCGGTCATCGGATCGACAACGGTGTCGGCGATCTCGCCGCGCTCGCGCGGCGCAAGCCATGCCGCGGCGGCTTTCCCGAGATTTTCGAGCGCCCGGGCGAAATTCATCGTCATGGCCTCTGGATCCTTCAACAGATAAGGATCGAGATCGGTCGCGTCGAAACCGGCTTTGCCGCCACTCTTCTGGCCGCCACTCTCCTGCTTGCTGTCGGTCACCATTTCCTCCGGCGGCAGCACTCTTTTTATCCGTTTGTTGTACATCGTGACCGAGCGAGAAAACAAGTTCCACCCGCATCGGCTCGTGCTATTGCTTTGTGGCTGCGACAAATTTAACAGTCGAAGCAGTCAGAACTGGATTTTTGAGGCATGACGAACAACAGCATCCGGCGCATCGCAACCTTCAACCGCACCGCACTGATCTGCGCCGCGGCGGCGATGGCGCTTGCCGGATGCAATCTGACCGCGGAAGAGAAGGCGGCAGCCGCGGCCAAGCGAGCGGCCCCGACCGCCGTCGTCATGCCGGCCACCAAGGGCGAAGCGGTCGAAGGCGGGCTTGCGAAGTCGCCGGACGGTTATCCGAATTTCGGCGCGCCGCTGACGGCTGCCAACGTGCAGATGAGCGACGAGCAGGCGGCCGAATTGCAGCATCAGCTGACCGCACTCGCCGCTCGGCGCAAGACCGGCGCGATCTCGGAAGCCGAATATCAGGCCAAGGTCGCCGAGATGCGCCGGCTCGCCGCCGAACACGGCACCGAGACGCTCTCCGAAATCTCCAAATAAACCTTGCCTTTCAGGCAATTTGGACGCAAAGCCTTCGACAGGGATCGGAAGATGCAATTTTCCCGATAATGCGTGCCAGCGCGGCCTTTCCGTCAAAGATTTGCCGCGTGACTTGGGTCTGATGTGAATACGGCGTTGCGATTCTGAAGTTCGTGTCGCAGCCGCCGGGAGACGGAACGAACTTCGACCGCGGCCCGAAATGCCGCCTTTCCATGGGGAATGAAATGGAAGAGTTTCACAAAGTCCGGCGTTTGCCGCCTTATGTTTTCGAACAGGTCAACCGTTTGAAAGCAAGCGCGCGAGCGGGCGGCGCCGATATCATCGATCTCGGCATGGGAAACCCTGACCTTCCCACTCCCCAGTCGATCGTCGACAAGCTGTGCGAGGTCGTGCAGGATCCGCGCACTCACCGTTACTCCTCCTCCAAGGGCATTCCGGGCCTGCGCCGCGCCCAGGCTGCCTATTATGCTCGCCGTTTCGGCGTCAAGCTCAATCCGGATACCCAGGTCGTCGCCACCTTGGGGTCCAAGGAAGGCTTCGCCAATATGGCGCAGGCGATCACCGCGCCCGGCGACGTCATCCTCTGCCCGAACCCGACCTACCCGATCCACGCCTTCGGTTTCCTGATGGCAGGCGGCGTGATCCGCTCCATGTCGGTCGAACCGGACGAGAGCTTCTTCCCGCCGCTCGAGCGTGCCGTCAAGCATTCGATCCCGAAGCCCCTGGCGCTGATCCTCAACTATCCCTCGAACCCGACGGCCCTCGTCGCGACGCTCGATTTCTACAAGGACGTCGTCGCCTTCGCCAAGAAGCACGACATCATCGTGCTTTCCGACCTTGCCTATTCCGAGATCTACTTCGACGGCGCTCCGCCGCCGTCGGTTCTCGAAGTGCCGGGTGCAATGGATGTGACGGTCGAGTTTACCTCGATGTCGAAGACCTTCTCCATGCCCGGCTGGCGCATGGGCTTTGCCGTCGGCAACGAGCGGCTGATCGCCGCTTTGACCCGCGTCAAGTCCTACCTCGACTACGGCGCCTTCACGCCGATCCAGGTGGCGGCGACCCACGCGCTGAACGGCGATGGTTCCGACATTGCGGAAGTCCGCAACGTCTATAAGCGTCGCCGCGACGTCATGGTCGAAAGCTTCGGCAAGGCCGGTTTCGACGTGCCGCCACCGGCTGCCACCATGTTCGCCTGGGCGAAGATCCCGGAAAAGTTCCGTCATCTCGGCTCGCTTGAGTTTTCCAAGCTGCTGGTCGAGAAGGCCGACGTCGCCGTTGCCCCGGGCATCGGCTTCGGCGAGCAGGGAGACGACTACGTTCGTCTGGCGCTTGTCGAAAATGAACACCGCATCCGCCAGGCTGCGCGCAACATCAAGAAGTTCATGTCGACCGCGGACGAAACGATGCACAACGTCATTTCGCTGAACGCTCACCGCTAATCCAACTCTCCGGCAGCCGCTTTCCGCGGCTGCCGCCACACAGACATTTCAGGATCGATCCATGGCAGATGCCCTCAAAATCGGCATTGCGGGCTTGGGCACCGTTGGCGCCTCGCTTGTCCGCATCATTCAGCAGAAGAGCAACGAGCTTGCCGTCACCTGCGGGCGTCCGATCACGATCACGGCGGTCTCCGCGCGCGACAAGACGCGGGATCGCGGCGTCAATCTTTCGGGCGTCACCTGGTTCGACCGGCCGGAAGAGCTTGCCGAAAAGGGCGACATCGACGTCTTCGTCGAATTGATGGGGGGCGCCGAAGGGGCGGCCAACGTCTCGGTGCGTACGGCACTGCAGCGTGGTCTCCATGTGGTGACAGCCAACAAGGCGCTGCTTGCCTATCACGGCGTCGAGCTTGCGACGATCGCGGAAGAGAAGGGCTCGCTCCTGAACTTCGAGGCGGCGGTCGCCGGCGGTATCCCCGTCATCAAGGCGCTGCGTGAATCGCTGACCGGCAATGCCGTTTCGCGCATCTATGGCATCATGAACGGCACCTGCAATTACATCCTGACCAAAATGGAGAAGGAGGGGCTTTCCTTCGCCGAATGCCTGAAGGAAGCGCAGCGGCTGGGTTATGCCGAGGCCGATCCCGCCTTCGACATCGAGGGCAATGACACGGCCCACAAGCTTGCCATCCTGACGACACTCGCCTTCGGCAATCGCATCGCGGCCGACGACATCTATCTCGAAGGCATCACCAATATCTCGATCGAGGATATCCATGCTGCGGCCGAACTCGGCTACCGCATCAAGCTGCTGGGCGTTGCCCAGCGCACCGATACCGGCATCGAGCAGCGCGTGCACCCGACCATGGTGCCTGTGGATTCGGTCATCGCCCAGGTCGACGGCGTCACCAATGCGGTGGCGATCGAATCCGATGTGCTTGGCGAATTGCTGATGGTCGGCCCCGGCGCCGGCGGCAATGCCACGGCTTCGTCGGTGCTGGGCGATATCGCCGATATCGCCAAGAGCCAGCCCGGCGCCCAGCGCGTGCCGGTGCTCGGCCATCCGGCAAAGGCGCTGGAGCCTTATCGAAAGGCGCAGATGCAGAGCCATGAGGGCGGCTATTTCATTCGCCTGACCGTGCTCGACCGCACCGGCGTCTTTGCGAGCGTCGCCACCCGCATGGCCGAAAACCACATCTCGCTGGAATCGATCGTCCAGCGTTCCAAGCAGCATCTGGCGCCGTCGCACCACCAGACGATCATCCTCGTCACCCACGCGACGACCGAAGAGTCGGTGCGCAGGGCAGTCGCCTCTATCAAGTCGGAAGGTTATCTTTTCGGCGAGCCGCAGGTCATTCGTATCGAGCGGCCGAAAGAGGAAGGCTGAGTTCAGGCGGAGACGGAAGAACCCGCTCGATATCAGAGAGCGAATGGGTCGCCATCGCCGATCGGCCCATTCCCGGTGAAAGACCTGCCGCGTTTCTGCTGGCGGTGCGAGATGTCGAGCGCCTGATCGACTTCAGAAAGCTGCATCAAGAGCTTTTTCGTTCGAAAGCTCGACAGGCCGGCACCTAAAGGCGCGTGCGGATCCAGCTGATCGAATCTCATGAGATTTTTTGGGGTCGTTACCAGCTTCGACCGCATCCTGTTTGCCGCCCTGCGCAGTTTTGACAGGATCAAGCCGAAGAAGACGATGCAGGCGAGGCGTGGGCTGAAACGGAAGATCTGCTTCAGCGAACTGGCCGCATTTTTCCAGTTCTTCGCTGCGGTGAATTTCGAAAAGGCATAGAGATGAACCGAGGCGAAGGCGCAATCGACGACCCATCGCGGAAGCTGCAGATTGCGGGCCATAGCGCCTTCGTACACCGCCAGAAGCGATCGGGCCATTCTGGAACTGTCGGAAGACATGGCGGCCGAATGAATCCGGTATCCTACCAGACCGAGGGGGACAGCCTCGATCTTGAACGCTTCGGCCACGCGTAGCTCGTAATCAAGATCCTCACAGCCGCCGATCCCGCGTTCCGCATAGCTCGGGTCATAGCCGCCCACCGCGTCATAAACCGCGCGGCGGATCATCAGGCCGCTGCCGTTTCCGACGAAGCGGAAGATGAGATGACGGGCCAAGACCATCCCCCTTGCGCTCAAGCCGGAGCTGGCCTTGGTGCAGTAGCCCTCGGAATCGATGATGCGGTGAAGGGCGTATACGGCGCCCCAGTCGGAGGGCAGGGGATGAAGGGCCGATAACAAGGCCTCGACATAGGAGGGGTGCCAGAGGTCATCCGCATCCACGAAGGCGACATAATCGGATGTCGACGCCTCGATGCCGATGTTACGCGCTGCGGCCACGCCTCGATTTTCCGTCGAAATGATGTGGATCCGGGGATCGTCGGCTGCGATCTGACGACAGATATCCGGAGTGCTGTCCGTGGAGCCGTCGTCGATGATGAGAATTTCGAGCTTTGCGTGTGTCTGCTCTCTCACTGATTGAAGTGTGGAGGCAATATAGCGCGCCGCATTGTAGGCGGGGATGATGACCGAAACCGGTATTTCAGAGAGAGCGGAGGCTTCCATCCCACTACCCCTCCCCAACCGCGGTTGGATGAAGACGAATCTGGTTCTGCATCAAGGCTGTGGTCGCCGACCGGTGACTGACGATGATCAGCGTGCGGGAATCGTATTCCTTGAGCAGGTTGGAAAGCACGCGCGCTTCGGTCGGCTCGTCGAGGGCGCTGGTGGCTTCGTCCAGCAGCAGGATTTCAGGACGGCTTGCAAGCGCACGCGCCAAGCCTATCCTCTGCCGCTGGCCGCCCGAAAGCCGTATCGCTTCGTCCCCCAGCCATTCGTCGAAACCATAGGGCAGGGTCTCGATGAACTCAGTCGCGCAGGCCATATCCGCGGCCCAGCGAACATCCTCCTCGGGGATATCACGGCGGAAGCTGATATTGTCGAGGACGGTGCCTTCCATGAGCTCGACATCCTGGCCGGCGACGGCGAGCAGCCGCAGCCAGCTGGAACGTTCGATTGCCGAGAGGTCTTGGCCATCGATCGTGATTCGGCCATCCGTCGGCTGAATGAGATCGAGAAGCATGTTGATGATCGTCGTCTTGCCGGAGCCGCTGGGGCCGGTCAGCGCCGTCGTCTCGCCGGCTTTGATCGAGAAGCTGGCGTGGTTTACGGCCGGCATCTTGGCCGCGTCGTAGAAGAAGGACACGTCGTGGAAGACGATTTCATGTTTCAGATGCGGCAGCTGCGCTCCGCCCGCGATTTTCCTGGCGTCGTCCTGTTCCGCCGTCAGCGCGAGCACGTTTTGCAGCGAAGCTTCGATTTCATGCAGGCGCAGCAGCTGCGAATCGAACTGCTTGATATGCGGCTGAAGCCTGTAAAGAAGGATGGTCGCGGATAAGGCGGCCTGGAAATCCACCGGCAGGAACTGTGAGGAGAGGATGATCGTCAGGATCACGCCGAATGTCAGCGTCTCGCTGAGGAGCGAGGTCGCCGCTCCCATCCGGTCCGAGCGGCGCCAGGTTTCCCCCACCTTCCGGGATAGGCTCTCGAACAGGCTCTTGTAGCGATGTTCCAGCCCGAAACTCTTGACCGCCTTCATGGTTTGCAGCGTCGTCCAGGTCAGATGGGTGAGTTCCTCCACCGCTGAAAGGCTGGTGGCACCGAGACGCCGATAGGCAGCGGCAAACAACCCGAGGCTCAGATTGTGGATGACGCCGAACACGACTGCGAGCACGGCGATCGGCCATGCCATGACGACCATTCCCACGCCGAAAATGACAATCGTACCGAGGTTGACCCCAAGTCGCACCAGGCTGGCGTGAGCCGAGGCTACCGAATAGGATTCGGTGGCGATCACATTGATCAGATCGCTGCGCTCATAATGCTGAAAACGCTGGAATGGGATCGTCAGGATCTTTGAATACAGCCGCTGACGGATACTCTCGCTGATCTGATGGCTGACTGTGCTCGCAATGATCTCGTTGGCGAAGCCGAGAACGATCCTGAGGATGATCGCGCATACCAGGACGCCCACCAGCATCGGCTTCGTCACGGAAGATTCGAATCCGCCAAAGAAGGCCGGAAGCCAGGCGACGGCCGGGCCGGACAGTGGACCCTGCTGGCTGAGAACGAAAACCAGGCTGACCAGCAAAGTGATCCCCACCATTTCCGACAGGCCGGTCAGGATGCCGATGACGATCAGGACCGAGGTCTTCAGCCGCAGCGACGGAACAAGCTCGAGCAGTTCGCGGAAACGCGCCGCGACAATGATGTTGAACGCGCTCGCCGGTCTGCCGCGAATGGGTTTCCGTAGCTTCGTCATAGACGGTCCGCCCGGGGTTCCGTGAAGGAGCCATTCTGCCTGGCCGGTGCGGCGGCGATGAGGCCGTAAAAGGAAGTGCCGCTGACGGGGAGCGCCACGTCTATCGGTGCTGCCCCTTTCGGCGAAACGGGAGATTTACCGGACAGACGCTTCAACAATCTTCTGCGCTGCCGTTTCGCCGAGCGCCAGAGATCCCTGACGGCGCGGACGGCAAGCATCGAGGGAAATTCCCGGACCAGAATGGGCACCAGTTTCCTAGCCTGCCCGTAGTCGCCGCCGCTAAACGCCTTCTTGAAATACCAGCGCGCAGTGTCGAATTCCGCGAGCGTCGCCGTGTCGGCAAGAGCGGGATGGCGCCGCTTGATGTCTGCCATGACAAGCGCGTGGGATTTCAGCATGCGCGTGGCGTTGCTCGACATATTGCCGGCGGTGAAGCGGTATCCGGTGAGGAAATCAGGAACCAGCGCAAAGGGCAGTCTTGCCGCCAATGCGAGATAAAGCTTCAGATCCTCGCATCCTTCGGCTCCCTGATCGCGCAGGCCGGCATCATAGCCGCCGCATGCCAGAACCTCCGCGCGCGGCATAAGGGGTGTGCTGCCGTTCCCGATGAAATTTTCCCTGACCATCGCTTCGAAGACATCGCCCTCATGGAGCACGGGTCTCGAATGCCCGAAAATCACGTCGTTGCCGTCAATCGCCGCATACCAGTTATAGGCGACGCCGAGGCCCATGGGGAGCGTCCCGATCGCCTGCACCTGCAGCTCGATTTTCCGAGGATGCCAGAGGTCATCCGCATCGATCGGTGCGACATAGCTGCCGCGTGCCTCCCGGACACCGTGGTTGCGCGCGCGCGCAACGCCGCCGTTCTCCTGGCGAAGAACGCGGATGCGAGGATCGGAAAGACCATATTCCTTCGCCAGTTCGAAAGTGCCGTCCCGGGACCCGTCGTCCACGACGAGTATCTCCAGCTGTTGGTAAGTCTGGGCCAATATGCTTCGAAGCGTTTGCGCCAGCGTCTTTTCCGCATTGTATGCGGGAATGACGACGCTAACCAAAGGGGTGCCGGTGTTCATGGCGCTCATCCGATAAACGCCTCGGCTTGGCCCATCATTTCGGCGAACGCCTTGATGGGGAGATCGCCACGAACCTCCAGGCGCGGAAGCGACAGCACATTGTCGAACAGCCCCGCTTTCGCCGGCCTCGTGGTGAACCCAATCTCATAACCAGCCTCGGCCAGAATGCCGGGAACGCGAAAATCCGTGCTGCCGTAGGGAAGTGCGATGGAACTCACCGCAGCACCAAGGCGATTTTCGAGCATGTTGCGGGAAAGGGCTGCTTCGGCGAGCAACGCGCTGTTGTCCAACGCGCTTGCCGGCCTGTGGGAGGCCAGATGCGAGCCGAACCGGATGCCTTGACGATGAAGCTCCTCGATATCGTTCCATGACATCAGCGGGGCCGGTTGCCCGTAGGAAGCATCCCAATCCGATCGGCCGCCGACCCTGTCCGTCACCACGAAAACTTCCGCGCCGAAGCCGTTCTCGGCAAGGATGGGAAAGGCATTTGCAAGGAAATCGAGATAGGCGTCATCGAAGGTCAGGACGACCGGTCGTCCCTGGATCGGCTTTCCGGCCCGCAGCAGTTCGGCCAGACCATCCGCCGTCAGCGTGTAGTAACCCTGCCGCCGGAGAAACTGCATCTGCTGCCGGAATGCATCAGGGGCGATCCGGTAGCGCCGCAGCCGATCCGGCCCTTCGTCAGAGACCCTGTGATACATCAGCACCGGGACCGACGTCGCCGTCTCCTTCGACCAGGCCGCCGCTCGATCGACGCCGGCAAGTCCCCAGATGATGTGCTTGGCCACGTCGCTTTCCAGGGGAACGCCGTGCTGTTCGACTCGCATCGTGTGGGCAGACGTCTCGCGCTTGCGGAACCGATGAATGGCGTAAAGCTCGGTCTCGATCGTTTCTTCCAGCGCCAGCTCCGGCAGTTCTGAAAGAATTTTCCGGATCGTGCCGATACCGAACGGATTGCTCCAATCGAAACCGGTTCTATCGGGCTCGTCACGCCTGAGATGGGCGTGCGCCGTGATCAGATAGCCGTCCGGCTTCAAGGCTGCGGCGATCTTTCGGCAGACCCGTTCCAGAACTTTTTCATCGTCCATGTAGTAGAGGACTTCCGAGCAGACGATCAGGTCCTGCCCACCCGGAATGTCGTCACCTGTGAAATCCAGGACACGAAATTCGGCGTTGCTGCTCTCCCGGCATCTCTGGGATGCTCTTTCGATCGCGCGCCGCGAAATATCCGTCGCCGTCAGTGTTGCGACCTTCCGCGCAAGCTTTGCGGAGAATATCCCCTCCGCACACGCAAGTTCCAAGGCTCTGCCTATCCCTTCCGGGACAAGGCTCAGTGTCTGCTCGTATTTGACCTGTTCATAGACGGAGAGATAGTTCCAGGGATCGGGGCGTTCGAAGACGCGCTCCCAATATTCTTCCTTGGAAACGGCCTCGGACGGAACGGCATTTTTTCCGATTTGTTTTTCTGGGCGCTCGGCTGCGACGGCACTGTGCGGCTCGCCAACCGGCTTTGCCGCGGAAGGAAGCGGACCGTTGTTTCTACCGCCGTCCGCCGAGGATTTTATGAGAGCATTCTCGTGGGTCGAGCGAACAAGGCGGCGGAGCCGGCCCCGCCGTCTTCCTCCCCGGCGAAGGATTCCAAGGAAGCCCCGGTAGTTGCGGACGACTTCGGAAGACCAATCGCGCGCATAGGCGAATGTCACCGGCGCGGGCAGCCGATTGCCCGCATGCATTTCCCGGACGATCAGATGCACGAGCGCGCCGACGGACAGATCTCCCCATAGCGGTCCGACATGGGTGCCGATATGCTCCTGGCCGGACGAAAGCTGCAGCAGCAGCGTATCGGCTTCGGCTGCCTTCGAAATCGGGGCGAGATGCCTGGCGTCGACGCCGACCGTCTGAACGCGCCCAAGCCTGAAGGAACGCGAGAGGGCTTCTGACGATAGTCGCCAGGCAATGAGCTGCTCTATCTTGCGTGCCGTTCCGGGAAACGAATGGCTTTCGATCAGGCTGAGGAGATGCGCAACCGTGGGCGCCCAGGCGTCGATGACATCGACCAATTCAGCGGTAGTCTGGACCAGCCGTCCCGTCTGCAATCCATGAAGGATCACCAGCGCCATAAGGTCCTCGGAACCTGAAGCATCAGGAAATTCCGGCAGAATCCGCGCCAGTTCCGTGAGATGGTCCTCCGGGCAAAGATTGGCCGCCGCGACCCAGACCAGCATCCGAAGCTGGCTGAGCGCCGGCGTCAGCCAGGCGGCATCTTCACGCTGCGTCGGCAATCCGTGTTCCGCTTGCAGCGCCTGCGCCCTTTTCGTCACGAAAACCGCGTCCCGCACCATCTTGACCGGATCGGCCGACAGAGAGTCTGCCTTCATGCGGTAGAAGGCGAGGCACTTGTCCACCGATTGGAAGCGAGCCCCGGCGAACGCCATGCGAAGCCAGAGATCCCAATCTTCGCAGGTTTGCAGCGAGGCATCCATGCCGCCGACTTGCTTGAAAAGGCTGCGCGGAAAAACGGCCGTATGAATGGCGAGGGCACAGAATGACGACAATTCGGAGATTGCACGATCGCCGGTGAGATCGGGCGCGTCCTCGATCTTCAGCATCCGGCCGTAGGCTGTGACACGGCGATAGCTGCAATGGGCTATAAGCGGCTGAGATTGGTCCTTGGCGACCGGCAGCATGTTTTCGATGAAAGCCGGATCCAGCCAATCGTCCGCATCGAGCATGCAGAGCAGGGGGGCAATGGCAAGTTCGGCCGCCGCGTTGCGTGCTGCGGCGGCGCCGCCATTCGGCTGACGGTGGATCGTGATCCGGCTGTCCGTCCTGGCCAGGCTTTCAAGCACCTCCCAGGTTTCATCGCGCGAACCGTCATCCACCACCACTGCCTGCCAGCTTGTGATCGTCTGATTTTTCAGGCTTCCCAGGCAATCCGCCAACGTAGCAGCGGCGTTGAAGGCCGGGATGAGAAATGAAATTGCGGGCCTCGGCGCAGTCACCATGGCTGCACTTTCCAGCGGCTGAGAAGATAAAAGGCGCCATGCAGGCTGCCCAGAACCTCTTCCTTCAGAAAAAAGTCGTGCGACGTCGTTCCCTTCCTGAGCCGTCTTTTCCACCTTTTGAAATAATATTCGGGAAGCGAGACGAAGATGCGGCGCAGATTTCCTCGATTGCCGGTGTTCTGATACTGCACCAGCAGAGCCGCCACATGGCCGCTCATATATTGGTGGATCTGTTTCGCCAGCCCTTCCATCTCCTTGCGGTGGAAATGCCATGAAACCGCCGTCGGCTCATAGCGGCAGGTCTGGCCGTGATGGAGGAGGCGATTCCAGAATTCGGAGTCGCCGGAGCATCCGGCCGCTCCCATGTCCAGCCGGACGTCGAACAGACCGGATTCATCGAATACCTTTCGGCGAAAGGCCTGACTTGCTCCCGCACCGACCAGCCAGACCGGGGCTCCATATCGTTCGTGCTGGCGATAGAAATCCTGATCGAAGTCCTTGCGCTGATAACCCCGGCCGAAGCCCCAATGGGTTTCGAATATCAGCTGGGCGGGGGTGGAAAGCTCTCCAGGCAGGACAAGTCCGGTGACGCATCCAATGTCAGGTCGATCGAATGCCTTCATCAGATTTTCGAGCCATCGTTCGTGAAGCACCACATCGTCGTCGGTGAATGCGACAAATTCGGTCTTTGCAGCGCGCACGGCGGCATTGCGGGCATGGTCCAGCCCGATCTTGTCTTCCCTGACATAGGTGGCGCCGGCTGCCTCCACGACACGACGCGTCGCATCGCCGGCCGACGCATTGTCGACCACGATAATCTCGACCGGAGGGAGCGACTGCTTCGGCACGGATGCCAGACATCGGGCAAGTTCTTCAGGCCGATCCTTGGTGCAAATGAGAACGCTGACATCGCGGTTCACGATCGGCGCCTGTGTCACCCGCCGCGCGTTTTCGACGATATCCGGCTGCACGGTCTTCGCAAACAAGGCAGCCGGATTCTCGGGGCTTTCAACATAGGCCTGGCCTACGGGAAGACCTTCGGACATGAACACCACGAGCCCGGCGCCGATCGTTGGAGCTTCCGTACCGACTGCATACGAGGAGGGACCCAGGTATTGGGTGGGCATTGGAAAGACGACGTCTTTCATGTCGCGCGGGATCGTTCCCCTTATCGTCACGCTCACCTCAGAGACTCGAGAAACCACTCAGTTGCATGGGCTTGCGCTGGCGTGGACTGCGGGCGCCGATAGCGCTGGCTTTCGGGGCGCGAGGCTTCAATTCCGCCCTGAACCAGTCGAGCGTCTTCAGCACACCTTCTTCATAGCTGACCTTGCAGGACCATTCCGGCATCACGTGCTTGGCGTTGGTCAGATCCGGGCGCCGGTTGGTCGGATCTTGCGGCGGCGACGGCTTGAAGACGATCGGCACGCCGCCCATCAGGCTGGAGACATATTTGGCGACGTCGAGCACCGAGATCTCGCGGTCGTTGCCGACATTGAGCGGTCCCCGGTAATCGGTCTCGTTCATCCAGAAATAACGGGCGAAGCCCTCGGTGATGTCGTCGACATAACCCCAGCTGCGCGATTGCAGCCCGTCGCCGAAGACGGTGATCGAGCGGCCGGTCAGCGCCTGGGTGATGAAGTTGGAGACGGCCCGGCCGTCATCCGGCCGCGTGCGCGGCCCATAACAGTTGAAGGGACGCACGACCCGGACGTCGAGGCCCTGGGTGCGCTGCAGCTCGAACAGCAGCGATTCGGTGCAGCGCTTGCTTTCGTCATAAGAGGAGCGCGGCCCGGTGCAATCGACCTGGCCCTTGTAGCTTTCCGGCTGGGGCGAGACCAGCGGATCGCCATAGACCTCGGATGACGAGGTGAAGCAGAAGCGGCCGCCCTTCTTCAGGAGGTCGAGCAGGCGGAAGGCGCCGAGCAGGTTGGCCGAGATCGTCCGCTTCGGTTCTTTCATGTACCAAGGCGGCGAGGCCGGAGAAGCGAAGTGGTATATTTCGTCGAACGTGTCGGAAGTCTGAAGTGTTTCGACGTCGGAGCGCACGAAATGCAGACGCGGATCCTTGATGTGGGCCAGATTCTCCGCCCGGCCGGTCCAGAGATTGTCGACGACGACGAGCTTGCTGATATTGCTGCGCAGCAACAACTTGTCGCACATATGCGAACCAATGAAACCAGCTCCGCCTGCTACTAGAACTCTCTTCATTACGCTAACTCCCACATGGCTGTTATGTCTTAATTAGCCTCTCGTAATATAGCGAAGTCAATCTATCCTGCATTATTGATATTATTAACATTAATGCGCGTCACAGCGCTGTGACGGCGGTCAATTGCAAGGAGATGGAAGCCCTTCGTCGAGAAGCATCATGACAACGCAGCGGCAGACGTTTCTGAGGTCGATTTTCAGGGCGCCGTTCGCTCAGCGATCGGACCGTCCGATCGCTGAGCTCGTTTTGATTATTACTTTTCGGCAGTATTGAGACGCAGGCTTCCTGAAAAGACCAATCGAAGCTCCCCTCGCGTTTTCTGGCGATTGTCATCCAATGGCTGTCTAGGAACCGTGTGGACCGTCGCACAACCTATTAACGCGGTTCCGGCTATTCACATCAGGTCAACTCCCGCAACTTTTAGCCGTAAACTTACTGTGATTTGTCTAACCTTCCCTAACGGAAGGCTATATTAACAGATACCGAAATATTGATATAAATAAACAGGAAGACAGTGAGTCGCCGGGTGGAGATTTTTCATGAGCAAGGACAGCCATGCCGGGAAGGGGCATGGCTACACGGATGAGGTGCCGCGGGACGATCCCGGTGCGATGGAGGAAATCCTCAAGCCGGCCCGCCATGAAGTTCGCCGGGGGGCTCGGGATGAGACCGACGGCGACGATAGGGAAGGCCGAAACTGGGCCATTCTGCTGACGCTGTTTTCGTTCCTGCTGGTGCAACTGGCCGGCATCGCCCTGATCATCTGGGCGATATTCTGGTAAAAATCCGTGTCTGCAAACCCGTCGCTATGTTATCTCCGCTGCTCCTGTAGAAAGAGCAGATGAAGTCAGCGGAGTTTGGCATGGCAGATCTCGTCGATCCCGTACAGCGCGCGTTTCTCGGCGTGGAGAAATCCGCGCTCGATAATCGCTGGGTCGCGCGGCTCGATCAGGCCGGGCAGAACCGTGCTCTGGCCATGTCGCAGATCCACGGGCTGCCGGATCTGATCGCCCGTGTGCTGGCCGGGCGCGGCGTGACGGTGGACGAAGCGATCGAGTTCCTCGATCCGACCATCCGCAGCCTGATGCCCGATCCTCATAAGCTGACCGATTGCGAAAAGGCCGCGACGCGCCTCGTAAGCGCGATCGAGCGCGGCGAGAACGTCGCGATCTTCGGTGATTATGACGTCGACGGTGCGGCTTCCTCGGCGCTGATGTTCCGCTTTCTCAGCCACTTCGGCGTCAAGGCCAATATCTATATTCCCGACCGCGTCTTCGAAGGTTACGGACCCAATCCGGCTGCGATCAATCAGCTGATCGATAACGGCGCCCGGCTGATCGTCACCGTCGATTGCGGCTCCACCAGTCACGAAGCGCTCGCCGCCGCTGCCGCGCGCAATATCGATGTCGTCGTCATCGATCACCACCAGGTGACACATGAGCTGCCGCCCTGCCATGCGCTGGTCAATCCGAACCGCGAAGACGATCTGTCGGGGCAGGGGCATCTCTGCGCGGCCGGCGTGGTCTTCATGGTGCTGGTCGCCACGCTCAGGCTGCTGCGTGCGGCCGGCAACAAGCGCATCCTGGCGATCGACCTGCTGCAATGGCTGGATATCGTGGCACTGGCGACGGTTTGCGATGTCGTGCCGCTGAAGGGCCTCAACCGCGCTTATGTCGTGAAGGGGCTGGTCGCCGCCCGCCACCAGAGCAATGCCGGCCTTGCCGCACTCTTCCGCAAGGCCGGGCTCGCCGGACCGGTCACGCCCTATCATTTCGGCTTCCTGATTGGCCCGCGCATCAATGCCGGCGGGCGGATCGGCGATGCCGCACTCGGAAGCCGCCTGTTGACGCTCGACGATGCCGGTGAGGCGGAGATGATCGCGCAGCGCCTCGATGAGCTCAACCGGGAGCGCCAGGCGATGGAAGCCCTCATGCTGCAGGAGGCGGAAGCCGAGGCGCTGGCCGAATATGGCGACGGCGAGGGCGCGTCCGTCATCGTCACGGCCCATGAGAAATGGCATCCCGGCATTGTCGGGCTGATCGCGGCGCGCCTGAAGGAGAAGTTCAAGCGGCCGGCTTTCGCGATCGCTTTTGATCCTTCCGGCCGCGGCACCGGTTCCGGCCGCTCCATCAACGGCTTCGACATGGGCAGGATGGTGCGCGCAGCGGTCGAAGAAGGCATCCTCGTCAAGGGCGGCGGCCATGCCATGGCCGCAGGGCTCACGGTCGAACGCGCCGATCTCGGCAGGCTGAGGACTTTCTTCACGGAGAAGGCGGAAAGGACGGTGGCAAACCTCGTCGCCAACGAGACGTTGAAGATCGACGGGGCCATCGGTGCGAGCGGCGCCACCTTGGAGCTCATCGACCGCCTGGAGGCCGCCGGCCCCTATGGCTCCGGCCATGCGCAACCGCTTTTTGCCGTGCCTGCGCATCGCGTGCGCGACGCGCGCCTGGTCGGCGAAAGACATGTGAAGGTGACGCTGGAGGCGATGGACGGATCGAGACTCGACGGCATCGCTTTCCGTGCCGCCGAGACGGCGCTTGGCAGCCTGCTCCTCAATTCCCGCGGCGCCAGCCTGCACGTCGCAGGCTCGCTGGGCGCCGAGCACTATCAGGGCGCGCGCCGCATCCAGTTGCGCGTCTGCGACGCCGCGCCGGCGAAATAGATCGCGTCGCAAGGCGCTGAACGACATGAAATTTGGAGAGAGAAGTGGCACGCCCTAGGGGAGTCGAACCCCTCTTCCCAGAATGAAAATCTGGTGTCCTAACCGATAGACGAAGGGCGCTTCCTTCGTGGTGGCGCCCTTATAGTCAGCACCTTCGAAAGCCGCAAGCGCCAAGACGCGAAAAAATCACCGTTTTCGCCGATTTTTTTCCGCTGTGGAAAACCCCATCGCCGAGAGCGTATGCAGTCGGAAAAAATCCGGCATTCCAGGATGGCTTAGGTCGGATTGCGCTAACCGAGCTGGTACGCCCTAGGGGAGTCGAACCCCTCTTTACAGAATGAGAATCTGTCGTCCTAACCGATAGACGAAGGGCGCGTGCCGCTTTCGTTAAAATAGGAAAGGGAAGCGATATCTGCAAGCAGATCACGAATGCTTCAATAGTGAAGAGGAGTGGCACGCCCTAGGGGAGTCGAACCCCTCTTCCCAGAATGAAAATCTGGTGTCCTAACCGATAGACGAAGGGCGCTTCCTTCGTGGTGGCGCCCTTATAGTCAGGCACTTTCAATCCCGCAAGCGGCAAATTCGATTTTTTTCAGAATAATGACAATTATTTCGGCTGGCATAACGCGGAGGATTAGGACAGCCGAATCAATAGCTTGTGCGCATTGCCGCAGGCATCTGCGGTGGAGCTGACGTTGCGTTATGCCTTGTCGCCCGTGTGCGATCAGATCGCTCTTGCGGTCGCTACTGGCGCGCGTTTACCGCCGCAGCCCCAGTTCCAATCACGGGTTTTGCCGGTATCGACGTGGATGGAATCCGTGTGGCAATAGGTGCCGACGCCGCCACGGTTCGGCAGCGAGCGGATATAGGCGGCAATATCCCATTTCGAGACGCCCTCGATCTGGATGTCGGCGGCTTCGCAGCTTTTGTGCATCGATTCGTCGGCGCCGCCGACCAGACGGTTATGTTCTTCGTCGCGATGGCCTGATGTGACGACAACGGGCCGGCCGAAATGGGTTTCGGCCGCCTTGATGATATTGAGCAGATCGGGTTTGAAGCAGCCGACCTCGACCTTGTCATTCTGAAGATGCAGCCCATTCGGCGCGATGCGCGTCATGCCGGGCAGGGCCGCCTTGTGCAGGAGACCGGAAAGGCTGCCGAGCAGGTTCTGCTTCGGGGCGCTGTAGAGTGCGTTCATCGTCGAGGATTGAATGCTGCCGGTTGCCAGCGAGGCGGTTTGAACCGGCGCAAGCTGCGTGCTGGTATTCTGTGAGGACTGCTGCGGCGGCACCGGCTCCGCCGGCAGCTCCAGTGCGGGCGGCTGGCTATAGACGCTGCTCCTCGAGGGCGAAACGCCGTCCACCGGCGCATAAGCGTTTGCGCCCTGCGGCTGAATGATCGTGGAAGTGCTGTTGTTCTGCGGCGCCGGTTGACGGTCGGAGAAGATGCTCATCGCCTGCGCATTGATCCGGGTCGACTGCATGACGAGACCGCCGATGTTGGCAGGCGCCGCCGCGGCGGGATCCGCAGGCGGGACGGCGGCATTCGGATCCTGCGCGGCGACCTGGGGCGCGGCCTGGGCGCCGGAAACATTCACGAGTTGGGGATCGGTGTAAATTGAGCGCTTGGCGGTCGCTGCAGGTGCTGCGGTGGCAGGCTGAGACGCCGCGGCCTGCGCTGCCGGTGCCGCCGGAATGGCTGCGGCGGAATCGAGCGCCTTCTTGTTCGACACGCAACCCGCCAGCGCCAGCACCGAGGTGGCGATCAGCAAAGCGCCCGCCAGGGGCATCCGCATCTCAGTATTACGCAAGCGACCGGTCTCCAGTTGAGCGGCAAAAGGGCCGAAACGCCCTTTACCGCTTCGAGTCGGTCGGAGATTGCCTGTGGGGCCGGATCGCGGCAAGCGCCAAGGCGCCGGCCGGACCCGAAATCGCAAAAGCCGCAAGCTTCGCAAAAGCCTTGCGGCAAAAAACCTTACCAGGCGCCGGTATTGCCCATCGAAGCCCAGGGTTCGGCGGCCGGAAGAGGGCTGCCCTTCTGCAGGATTTCGATCGAAATGCCGTCCGGCGAGCGTACGAAGGCCATGTTCCCGTCGCGCGGCGGCCGGTTGATGGTGATGCCGTTGTCCATCAGCTTCTGGCAGGTTGCATAGATATCGTCGACCTCATAGGCGAGGTGGCCGAAATTGCGTCCTCCGCTATAATCCTCCGTATCCCAGTTGTAGGTCAGCTCGAGGCAGGGTGCCTTTTCGCTGCGTGCACGATCGACATCGTCGCGGGCGGCCAGGAAAACCAGGGTGTAGCGGCCCTTCTCGTTTTCATGGCGGCGAATCTCTTCCAGGCCGAAAAGGGTGGTATAAAAGGCGAGCGAGGTGTCCAGGTCTTTGACGCGCACCATAGTATGAAGATAACGCATTCTATTTACTCCTTTATTGGGGCTGGCCCTTTTCGGCTAGCCGTGGTCAGCTTCGGGCAAGTCATCATTATAAAATGTGCACCTGGGAATAACCGAAAACTAGGACTTGCGCTTATCCGTTACCAAGATGTTAATCTTGATTTCAAGAATCAGTTAACCGTAACAGTGTGACGCGTATTCGAGGGGCTGGCGACATGGCTGACAGGATTTCATCGAACCAATACTCCGATCTCGACGAGCTATCGGGCGAGGCGGTCGATCTTGTTGAAATCACCGGGGTCGTCAAGTGGTTCGACGTTGCCAAGGGTTTCGGCTTCATCGTCCCGGATAATGGCATGCAGGACGTTCTCCTGCACGTGACCTGCCTTCGCCGCGACGGTTACCAGACGATCCTCGAGGGAACGCGCATCGTCGCCCTCGTCCAGCGCCGCGAGCGCGGCTACCAGGCTTTCAAGATCCTCTCGATGGATCAGTCGACGGCGGTTCATCCCTCGCAACTGCCGCCGGTGCGCACACATGTGCAGGTCACCGCGACGAGCGGGCTCGAACGTGCGCTTGTCAAATGGTTCAATCGCACCAAGGGCTTCGGCTTTCTGACGCGCGGCGAGGGCACGGAAGACATTTTCGTGCACATGGAGACGCTGCGCCGCTTCGGCCTGACGGAACTGCGCCCCGGCCAGGTCGTCCTCGTGCGCTTCGGCGACGGCGAAAAAGGCCTGATGGCTGCGGAAATCCATCCCGACGTTCCGAGCCCGGCAAGCCGGTCGCACTGATATGCGCGGCTCCATTCTGTTTCATGCGATAAGAAGCGCCATTCTGGCGCTTTTTTTCATGGCCGCCGCCCTGCCGGCTTTGGCCCAGGAGGAGATTCGGTTCGACAAGGAGCCGCTGCTCATCCAGACCGCCGCGGGCAAGACGCTGCATTTCACCGTCGAGGTCGCCTCGTCAGCCGATCAGCGTGCGCGCGGCTTGATGTTCCGCAAGGCGATGGCCGATGACGCCGGCATGATCTTCGATTTCGGCCAGTCGCGGCGCGTCGGCATGTGGATGGAAAACACCATCCTGCCGCTCGACATGCTTTTTGCCGACGACACCGGCACTATCCGCCACATCAAGGAAAACGCCAAACCCTATTCGCGCGACGTCATCGATTCGATGGGCGAGGTGAAATACGTCGTCGAACTCAACGCCGGCATCGTCGCCAAGCTCGGGATTAAAACCGGCGACAGGATCGTAAGCGCCACGACGACCAAGGCGAAGTGACGGCGGCGCGTGAGCGCGCGGCCCTCAAGGAATTCAACAATATCAGGATATTGAATGGTCGGAGTGGAGAGATTCGAACTCCCGACCCTCTGGTCCCAAACCAGATGCGCTACCAGACTGCGCTACACTCCGTGCCGTGAATGGCAGGGGGAATACACGGTTCGCTTTGCTGTCGCAACCCATAAAACCTGCCCGGCCAGGAGATTCCTCGCCGGGATATGGATGCCCCACAGAAAATCTTGGTGATGCGACCTGTTTAGCGCTCAAGGCGCGATCGGACGTCTCAGCCCTGACCGATCAAGCCGATATATTGTGCGTAGCTGATGGCAACGTAGAAGAAGGCCGTAATGACAGCGCCGATCACAATCGCATTGAACTCTGCCGAACGTCTCATCATAACTGCAAAATCCGCTGAACCCGACTGGGGCGTAAACTAGTGCCGAGCGTTGTGTGCGGCAATCTCGTTACAATCACAACATGAGACAGCCGGTAACATTCGGGAACTCGACCCGCGAATCTCCCGCATTTCAAGGTGTTGCGGGGCCGGGATGGGCAACATATCCCCAGCGGATTCAGCGGCCAAGACTGACTTTTCACCACGCCGCCGCCTGCCACAAGGCGAAATCTGCGCCTGTATCACCAGCCGCCTTTTTTCTTGAAAAACCGGGGATTCGCGGATAAGCAAAATTCATCTCTTTGCATTATCCCTTCGTGGTGAAGCAAAGGCCCGGCAACGGGATCGAGACCCTATTTTCGGAGACGCCGCAGTCATGTCTGCCAAGATCTATCGTCCAGCCAAGACCGCCATGCAGTCCGGCAAGGCAAAGACCCATCTTTGGGTGCTCGAATTCGATCAGGAGTCGCCGCGCAAGATCGATCCGATGATGGGCTACACTTCCTCCCGCGACACGCGCCAGCAGGTGAAGCTCACCTTCGAGACGCAGGCGCTTGCGGAAGCCTACGCCCAGCGCAACGGCATCGAATACCGTGTCATCGCGCCGAAAGATCCGGCCCGCCAGGTCGTCGCCTATCCGGACAATTTCCGTTATACCCGTACGCAGCCCTGGACGCACTGAGATTTCTCGTCCACATATGCCGCATCCGGTCGCGCTTCCCAAGCGCGGCCAGCAGACGGCCCCTTAGCTCAGCTGGATAGAGCACCTGCCTTCTAAGCAGGTTGTCGCAGGTTCGATTCCTGCAGGGGTCGCCATCTTTTCGTTGTTCATACTGAAGACGTAGGTGATTTAAACCACGCTCTCATGCGGATGCGGACCGACGTTGTCGCGGCCGTCCTATGACCACTATACGACAAAGTGCAACTCATGGCTGATATTTCAATCCAACGCTAACAGCGGATCCGCTGGACGGTCTCTCGGCGGCTTGCAAGCCGGGCGCTGCAAGCCGCCGCGTGCTTAGCGGCCCTGAAAGATCTTGATTACCTTTCGCGTGAATCGATGCTGTCTGACGTCGACAACATCGTCATAGGTAAGGCGGCCCGAAACCAGGGCTGCAACAAATCGCTCGCACGCAACCCTTGGAGCGTCCTTGTCCGAAACGCTTGTCACAAGTCCTGCACCGCGGCGGCCATTCGCATCAAATCCCTTCGCGCAGTCTTTCACGACTTCACTTCTTGCCCTTGAACTGCCTTGCAGCAATGTGACGTAAGCTTCGTAGTCCTGACGCGTTGGGACGCATGCGGTCAGAAGTCCAATGGCAATCATTATTGTTACGGTACGAGCGCGCATTTAATATTGTCCTCTAGTCTAATTACAATTGATGGCGCCTGATGTTTATTTCGATTCGCGCGGCGCACAAAAGGGCAAGCGCGAAATCATACTAATTTCGCTGAAAGGTGGAATAAATTGCTGATGTCGTAGCCGAGAGCTTCTTCTCAGCGATCCAGGAAATGATCGAAATAGACCTTGGGGATGGGATAGGCGTAGACGCCTCTATCGACGAAGCTGTACCTGTAGAGGCAGCTTCTCAGCGCCGCATTGTATTCCAGGCTCTGTGGATCCGGTGAGCCTCTGCGCAATGAGCTTGCTTCCGGCACGCAGCGTTGAAGCGCCTTGTCGTATCGTGCAAGGAGCACGGGGTCGGTGTCGACCCGGATGCCGCCATGATAGGACTGATAGTTTGAAGGGGATTCTGCGGCCGAAATACAGCCCAGGCTAAGCGTAAGACCAACTGCTGCCATCAATCTCATTGGACAGTCTCCCGTGTCGCTCATACGAAGTAATCGAGTACGATATTATTGGTTCCTGCGTTTATGAGCAAGGAGACTTGTGAATAGCATCCGCATTGGCGCGTGACTTTTGGTCGTGCGGCCGGAAAATGAGAATTTGCATGTCCGAGCCTCTATGGCCGGATGGTTGCGGCCGAAAACGGCGGCAGCCATCCGTCATCACTCAATCCAGGAGATCGGCCGGAACCTTGCCGCCATTTTCCGAGAGCCGCTTCATCAGTGCCTTGTGCAGCCACATATTCATCTTCGCGGAATCGTTTGTGTCGCCGGTATAGCCGAGTTCGGCGGCGAGTTCCTTGCGTTCGGCGAGGCTCGCATCCATCCCGACAGCCTTCATCAGGTCCACGATCGAGTGGCGCCAGTCGAGTTTCTGGCCGTTTTTCTTCACGGCGGCGTCGAGGATGGGGACGATATCGACTGTTGCTGCTGCCGGGGTCGGGGGCGCCTTACTCTGCGCCGGAGAAGCCGTCGGCGCCTGGCTGGGCGCGGGCGACGGTGAGACGGGAGCCTGGACCGGCTCTGCCTTCGGCGCGCTGGCGGCAGCGGGCTCGGCAGCTTTGGCTTCTCCAAAGATTGCATGTTTGATTTTGTCGAAAATGCCCATTCGTGAACCTCCGGCTTCGTAAATTAGGACATGCTGAACATGGCGTTCCAGCAAGCCATATCCAGAAGAGCGGAAGTTTATTTTTGCCACCTCAGTGGAGGGAGAAGAGATCGACATAACCGCGGCCAGTGTGATCGATCCGGCTGTCGTCCTATTGGAAGCGATCCTGGCGCCAATCCTTCAGACTTTCGACAGGGCCGCGATATAGGCCGGGATTTGCCTCGGATGTCTGCTTTTGGCACAGTCGTTTCCGCGCCGCTTGCCTTGTGATAACCACTATTGGTTATTTTCGGTCGTCACGACGGTTCGAGAAGCGCCGACAGGAAACATTGATTACTCCTTCACGTTGGCTTGGCATGGACGTCCTGGAGAGCAGGCGTCCGATCGATCGAAGGCACGCGCGTTCCTCGATTTTCGGCTGCCGGACACTGTTCGGCACATGGAAACGGAGGAAGATCATGACCCACATGCACCTTAGACTGCCGGTTGCCCTGCTTGCATCCGTGTGCGCGGCCCTTGCCATGCCGGCAGGTCAGGCACATGCGCTCGACATCGGCGTGTCTGTGAACGCGGGGAATGCCGCCAGCGCCGATGTCGGGGCTTCGCTCGGCGGCGGAAACGGCGTTGATGCAACGGCCAATGCGTCCATCGGCGGCTCAAGCGGCATCAACACGGATGCGAACGCCAGCGTCGGCGGCAGTCGCGGTATCGATGCCGACGTCAATGCCGGAATCGGCGGCGGCGACGGTCTCGGGACCCGCGCCAAAGCCAGGCTCGGCGGCGGTCGCGGCGTCAACGCCGATATCAACGCCCGGACCGGCGGCTCCAATGGCATCGATGCCAAAGCCACGGCGTCAGTTGGTGGCGGAAGCGGCGTGAACGCCAATCTTGCCATTGGCGACGTGAACGAGGCTGGGCGTATAGGAACAACTGCTGAGCCTGATGGCGCCGTCAGCGCCTCACAGGCCCGCACCCTCGAGGCCTTCCGTGAAATGCCTGCCGACCAGCGGCGCAAGATGCTCATCCGTTGCGTCGACATTTCCTCTGGCGGCGCTGATTCCGGTCTTGCCGGTCTCTGCAGCCTGCTGCGTGTGTCGGCTTCCCGCTGAAAATGAAAAACCCGCCGAGTCTTGGCTCGGCGGGTCTTCAAAAGCTTCGGACGCTTTCTCAGTGCAGTATCTGGCTGAGGAACAGCTTGGTGCGCTCGTGCTGGGGATTGTCGAAGAATTCGGCCGGCGAATTCTGTTCGACGATCTGCCCCTGGTCCATGAAGATGACGCGGTTGGCGACCTGGCGGGCAAAGCCCATTTCATGGGTGACGCAGAGCATGGTCATGCCTTCTTCGGCAAGGCCCACCATGGTGTCGAGCACTTCCTTGATCATTTCAGGGTCGAGCGCCGAGGTCGGCTCGTCGAACAGCATGATCTTCGGGTTCATGCACAGCGAGCGGGCGATCGCCACGCGCTGCTGCTGGCCGCCGGAGAGCTGGCCCGGGTACTTGTTGGCCTGCTCCGGGATCTTGACGCGCTTGAGGAAGTGCATGGCGATTTCTTCCGCCTGCTTCTTCGGCATCTTGCGCACCCAGATCGGCGCCAGCGTGCAGTTTTCCAGGATCGTTAGATGCGGGAAGAGGTTGAAGTGCTGGAACACCATGCCGACTTCGCGCCTGACCTCGTCGATCTTCTTCAGATCGTTGGTGAGCTCGGTGCCGTCGACGATAATCTTGCCCTTCTGGTGCTCTTCCAGGCGGTTGATGCAGCGGATCATCGTCGACTTGCCGGAACCCGACGGGCCGGCAATGACGATGCGCTCGCCGCGCATGACCTTCAGATTGATGTCGCGCAGCACATGGAAATCACCGTACCACTTGTTCATGTTGATGATTTCGATCGCCACTTCCGTTGCGGAAACGGTGAGCTTTTTAGCTGGAGCTTCAGCCATGATTGTTTTCCCTCATTTTATCGTTTGTGGCCGGTGTCGAGGTGACGTTCGATGAACGCCGAATAGCGCGACATGCCGAAGCAGAAAAGCCAGAAGGCGAAGCCGGCGAAGATCAGTCCCGTCAGCGGCGTTACTGCGGTTGCCCAATTCGGATCGGTGAAGAAGAAGCGAACGATGCCGAGCAGGTCATACATGCTGATGATCGACACCAGGGAGGTATCCTTGAACATGCCGATGAAAGTGTTGACGATGCCCGGGATCACCAGCTTGATCGCCTGCGGCAGGATGATCAGCCGCATCTTCTGCCAGTAGCCGAGGCCGAGCGAATCCGCACCCTCGAACTGACCCTTGGGAATTGCTTGCAGACCGCCGCGGATAACCTCAGCCATATAGGCGGAGGCGAAGATCGATACGCCGATGATCGCGCGCAGGAGCTTGTCGACCGTCCAGCCGGCCGGCAGGAAAAGCGGCAGCATGACGCTCGCCATGAAGAGGACGGTAATTAGGGGCACGCCGCGGACGACTTCGATGAAGATGATGCAGACCGTACGGATAACAGGCATCTGCGAGCGCCTTCCGAGCGCCAGGATAATGCCGAGTGGGAAGGAGACCGCGATGCCGACGAAGGAGAGCACCAGCGTCACCATCAGTCCGCCCCAACGCGGAGTCTCGACGACTTCCAGGCCGAATCCACCGTACAGCAGAACGAAGGAAACGATCGGCAGCACGATGAAGAGCAGAATGGCGTTCAGGCCCTTGCGCGGCGCCGAAGGGATGAGCATCGGAACCAGCAGGAGTACGAAGAGAATGCCGACCAGTGTCGGCCGCCAACGTTCGTCGATCGGGTAGCCACCGTAGATGATCTGGTCGAACTTGGCGTTGATGAAGGCCCAACATGCACCATTCCAACCGTCCGGCTGAATGCCGCCCTGAACGGTCGTGGCGCAGAAGGTGCGATCCGACCCGGTCCAGACCGCCTGCACGAAGAGCCAGTCGATCGCATGAAAGAGAGCCCAGGAAAGAAAGACCAGGGCCACGATGGTAAGGACCATGTCCGTCGGTGTCGCAAGCAGGTTGCGGCGGATCCAGGCTCCGGCACCCTTTTCTCCCGCGGGAGGCGGCTCCGGCGCCAGCATGGCGGTTCTGACGAAACTGTTGCTCATTTATCTCTCCACCAGCGCCATCTTGGCATTGAACCAGTTCATGAACAGCGAGGTCACGATACTGAGGCTGAGATAGATGACCATCCAGATGAGAATCACCTCGACGGACTGACCGGTCTGGTTCAGCGTCGTGCTGCCGACCGCGACGAGATCGGCAAAACCGATGGCGATCGCCAGTGACGAGTTCTTGGTGAGATTGAGATACTGGCTGCTCAGCGGCGGAATGATGATGCGAAAGGCCTGCGGGATCACGACGAGGCGAGTGATCGACGAGGGATGCACCCCAAGTGCGGCCGCAGCTTCCGTCTGTCCCTTCGGCACACCGCGAATGCCCGCGCGCACGATCTCGGCGATGAAGGCGGCGGTATAGAAGGAAAGCGCCAGGAAGAGGGACATGAACTCCGGCCCGACGATGGAACCGCCGGTGAGGTTGAATTTGCCCGCGATCGGATAATCGAAGGAAAGCGGCATGCCTGCGAGCAGGAACGCAACAAGCGGCAGGCCGATCAGCAGTCCGGTCGAAACCCAGATCGTATGGAAGGGCTGACCCGTTGCTGCCTGCCGGCGATGCGCCCATCGAGCCGTCACGATGACGGCGACGATCGCGATGACGAAGACGACGCCGACGAGCCAGAAAGCTTCGCCGAAAATCGGCTTGGGGAAGGAAAGGCCGCGATTGTTGAGATACGATCCGAAAGGCAGATGCAGCGACTCGCGCGCGTTTGGCAGAACCGCCAGAACGCCCGAATACCAGAAGAAGATCACGAGCAGCGGCGGAATATTGCGAAATACTTCCACATAAACCGTGCACAGCTTGGCAATCAGCCAATTCCGCGACAGACGGCCAACGCCGACGATGAAGCCGATGATGGTAGCGGTGATGATGCCGGTAACGGCGATCAGCAGCGTGTTCAGCAGGCCGACCAGCAGCGCCCGGCCGTAGGTCGAATCGCTTGAATAGGCGATCAGCGACTGGCCGACTTCGAAGCCGGCGCGGCCGTTCAGGAAGCCGAAGCCCGATGCGATGTTGGCGCGCGCCAGATTGACGGCAGTGTTGTGCGCGACCCACCACACGAAGGTGACCAGCAACACGATGGTAAGAACTTGGAAGAAGATACCCCGAACTCTCGGGTCGTAGAGGGCGGACTGAAAACTCCAGCCACTCCTGGGTATAGGTGTTGAACCCGCAATCTGGTGCGTCATACCTGGCCAATTCCCCACGTTATGCGCTCCTTTTCGGAGCTTTTTTATAGGAGGAGGAAAGGCGGTCGCCCGCCCTTCCGGCTTTCATGCCTGATGCCGATCAGCGAACCGGCGGTGCGTACTGAATGCCGCCCTTGTTCCAGAGAGCGTTAAGACCGCGTGCGATCTTCAGCTGGCTGCCCTGGCCGATGTTGCGTTCGAAGGTTTCGCCGTAATTGCCGACGTTCTTGACGATGTTGTAGGCCCAGTCGTTGGTCAGGCCGAGATCGGTGCCGATCTTGGTATCGGCCTCGACGCCCAAGAAGCGCTTGATGTCAGGGTTCGGCGAGTTCTTCATGTCGTCGACATTCGCCTGAGTGATGCCGAATTCTTCGGCATTGATCATGGCATAGCCGACCCAGCTGACGATATCGAACCACTGGTCGTCACCCTGGCGAACGGCCGGAGCGAGCGGCTCCTTGGAGATGATTTCCGGCAGGATCGTATGTTCGTCCGGGTTCTTCAGCGTCAGGCGCAGCGAATAGAGACCGGACTGGTCGGTCGTGTAGACGTCGCAGCGGCCGGCATCATAGGCGGCATTGACCTCGTCCAGCTTTTCGAAGACGACGGGGTTGTACTGAAGGTTGTTCGCCTTGAAGTAGTCGGCGAGGTTGAGTTCCGTGGTCGTGCCCGACTGCACGCAGACGGACGCGCCGGAGAGTTCGAGCGCCGACTTCACGTTCAGGCTCTTGCGGACCATGAAGCCCTGGCCGTCATAGTAGTTGACGAAACGGAAGTTCAGGCCGAGAGCGGTGTCGCGGTTGATCGACCAGGTCGTGTTACGGGCGAGCACGTCGATTTCGCCGGACTGAAGAGCCGGAAAGCGATTGGCGGCGCTCAAGGGGGTGAACTTCACCTTGGTGGGGTCGCCGAAGACGGCAGCGGCGACAGCCTTGCAGAAGTCGACGTCGAAGCCGGCCCAATTGCCGGAAGCGTCAGGCGCGGCAAAGCCGGCGAGACCGGTGTTGACGCCGCACTGAATGAAACCCTTTGCCTTTACATCTCCAAGGGTCGTGGCTGAAGCAGCCGAGGTGCCAAGAGCGAAAACTGCTGCGCCGATCGCGGCCGACAGAAGCTTGTTCTTCATTTTTTTCCCAACCTTTTCCGTTGTCTTATCTTTTCTTGTGGGGAGTTCCGGCGAAAAACTCTGCCGCCCCCATTGTCTCGACACCCTCCCGGCGCGAGTGACTCTATCACAGTCGCAAATGTCACCATGGTCAAGTGTCGCCATCAATAATTGCGGCAAATTTCGGGATTTTGGTATATTGCGCCGCATTCCTGGGCTGCTGGCTACCAAATAGGCGTCCGCTTGCGGAAAAATAACGCGAAAATCCAAATTTTCGTGAAAACGCGCGTTGCCTGTTCGCTGTCCTCGAGGGGTTGACCGGAACCGGCGAGGCGTCCAAATGTTCGCTTTCGCGCTCCTTCGCCAAAGGCCATTTCCGACATGAAAGATAAAGACAGTTTGCTGCAGAACGCCGGCATCAACACCCGCCTGACCCATATCGGCAACGATCCCTTCGATTATCACGGCTTCGTCAATCCGCCGGTCGTGCATGCTTCGACGGTGCTGTTTCCGAATGCCCGCACGATGGAGACGCGAGCGCAAAAATACACTTACGCCACCCGCGGCACGCCGACGACGGATGCGCTCTGCGAGGCGATCGACGCGCTTGAAGGTTCGGCCGGCACGATCCTCGTTCCGTCGGGCCTTGCGGCCGTCACCATTCCGTTCCTGGGTTTCGTCGCCACCGGCGACCATGCGCTCGTCGTCGATTCGGTTTACGGCCCGACGCGTCATTTCTGCGATACGATGCTGAAGCGTCTCGGCGTCGAGGTCGAATATTATGACCCGTCGATCGGCGCCGGCATCGAAGCGCTGTTCCGGCCGAACACCAAGATCGTCCACACCGAGGCGCCCGGATCCAATACCTTCGAGATGCAGGATATTCCGGCGATCTCGGCGGTTGCGCATCGCCATCGCGCCGTCGTCATGATGGACAATACCTGGGCGACGCCGCTCTATTTCAGGCCGCTCGACCACGGCGTCGACATTTCCATCCATGCGGCGACGAAATATCCGTCCGGTCATTCCGATATCCTGCTCGGAACGGTTTCGGCCAATGCCGAGCACTGGGAGCGGCTGAAGGAGGCGAACGGCGTGCTTGGCATTTGCGGCGCTCCCGACGATGCCTATCAGATCCTGCGCGGACTGCGCACCATGGGCCTGCGCCTCGAGCGGCATTATGAAAGCGCGCTCGCGATCGCCGAATGGCTGGAGGGCAGGGAGGACGTTGCCCGCGTGCTGCATCCGGCCCTGCCGAGTTTTCCCTCCCACCATATCTGGAAGCGCGACTTCAAGGGTGCGAGCGGCATCTTCTCCTTCGTGCTTGCCGCTGGCAATCCCGAGAAGTCCAGGGTGAAGGCGCACGCCTTCCTCGATGCGCTTCAGATTTTCGGTCTCGGCTATTCCTGGGGCGGCTTCGAAAGCCTCGCTTTGCACGCCAACCTCAACGACCGCAAGGTCGCCAAGGCGCCGACGGAAGGCCCGGTCATCCGTCTGCAGATCGGCATCGAGGATGTGGAAGACCTCAAGGCCGACATCGAACGGGGTTTTGCCGCCGCAAGCGCCGTCTGACCGCGGCGCTTTAGGGCAGGCGCACGGCCTTGTAGCCGTAGATCCAGTCGAGATCCGCCGCCAGGCTTGGCGGCGGTTTGAGGCCGAGCACGAGATCGCGGCCGATCCGGATCGGCCCCTTGGCATGATAGGCGAACTGGTTGAAGGCGCCGCGCTGGCGAAGCCTTGCGATGCGCGGCGCGCGATGTTTTTCGAAAAGCGCCAGCGCTTCCGATATCGGGCGGTCCGAAAGAAAGCCGGCAAGCTCGTAAGCGTCTTCGATTGCCATGGCCGCGCCCTGCGCGGCAAATGGCATCATCGCATGGGCGGCGTCGCCGATCAGCACCGTCCTTCGGCCGTCGTGCCACGCGCCTGCGGTGGTTTCGAACAGCGGCCAGAAGGTCAGGTTCGCCTGTCTTTCGAACAGCGACAGGATGGCGGCGTTCCAGCCGGAAAGACGCTTCCGCAGCTGCGCGCGCTGCTCGGCCGTCGGCTCGCTTTGCCAGGTCTGCGGCGTGAGGTTGCCGGCGGTGATCGCCACCATGTTGAAGCTGCCGGTTTCCTTCAAGGGATAGCTGACGAGATGCGCCGAGCCGCCGAGGAACGCCGAGACGGATGTCGGATCGAGAAAGGCGGGCGCTTCCGCTCCGGCAATGGTGAAGCGGTAGGCGATATTGCCGGAAAAACGCGGCGAGGGGCTGCCGGGAACGGATTGCCGGAGCTTTGACCAGACGCCGTCCGCGCCGATGACGAGATCGGCGGCGCGCTCCAGCGGCGGCAGGCCTGCCTCGAACCGCACGCCGAGATGAAGCCGACAAAGCGGATCGGCCTCGACCGCTGCCAGCAGGGCCTTCTGCAATGTCGTGCGATGCAGGACGCCATAGGGCGCCCCCCAGCGTTCCCGCGCGAATTTGCCCGACGGCACCGCCGCGAGCTGGCGCAGCGAACTGCCCGATATCAGCCGGATCGTGTCCGGCTCGAGCCAGATCTTCGACAGCCCTTCCAGAATGCCGAGTTCGTCAAGGATGCGGGAAGCATTCGGCGATACCTGCAGCCCGGCGCCGACCTCGGTCAATTCGCCTGCCTGCTCGAAGATTTCCGAGCTGATGCCGCGACGCGAAAGCGAAAGGGCCGCGGCCAGTCCTGATATACCGGCGCCGATGATGGCGGCATGTTCGGCAGGCATTGTCTGTCCGATCCAGATTCTGGACGGATTACGCCGCCTTCACGTGAAAGACGCAACCGGCCGGATTGGTCTGGCTGGGCTTGAGCGAAGAATTGAAGCGATAGAGCGTCGAGCAGTAGGAACAGACCTTCTCGTTGTCGTCGCCCATGTCGATGAAGATATGCGGGTGGTCGAAGGGAGCCGAAGCGCCGGTGCACATGAATTCCTTGACGCCGACTTCGATAACGCGGTGACCGCCGTCATTCTGGAAGTGGGGGATGTTGTGGCCGGCCATATTGCTCTCCGAATGCTTAGAAATGTGGGCGGACTTTATAAGCCTTCGCCGCAAATGTGTAGAGCCAAAGCGCCGCGCCGGTCACAGTTTTTGGGCACAGTTTTGGCTTCACGCTGACTGGCGGCTCGATTATGGTCACGCCAAAAAGGAAGACCCGATGAACCTGAACACGCCTGCCTTTTCAAGCTTCGCCCACGACGGATTGAAACTTGCCTTTTTCGACGAAGGCGATCCGTCCGGCGTGCCTGTCTTGTTGATCCACGGTTTCGCCTCGACGGCGAACGTCAACTGGGTGCATCCGGGCTGGCTGAAGACGTTGGGGGATGCCGGCTATCGGGTGATCGCCATCGACAATCGCGGTCATGGCGCAAGCGACAAGCCGCACGACGCCGAAGCCTATCGCCCCTGGGTCATGGCCGGCGATGCGATCGCCTTGCTCGATCACCTCGGCATCCCGGAGGCCAATATCATGGGCTATTCGATGGGCGCGCGCATTTCGGTCTTTACGGCGCTCGCCAATCCGCATCGTGTCCGGTCCCTTGTGCTCGGCGGCCTCGGCATCGGCATGACCGACGGCGTCGGCGACTGGGACCCGATCGCCGATGCGCTGCTTGCTCCCTCGCTCGACGAGGTGACGCATACCCGCGGCCGGATGTTCCGCGCCTTCGCCGAGCAGACGAAGAGCGACCGCGTCGCCCTTGCCGTCTGCATTCGCGGCTCGCGTGATCTCGTCGCCCGATCGGACATGGGCAGGCTAGACATGCCCACTCTGATCGGCGTCGGCACGAAGGATGATATCGCCGGCTCGCCGCAGGAACTGGCGGCGCTGATGCCGAATGCCGAAGCGCTCGATATTCCCGGCCGCGATCATATGCTCGCCGTCGGCGACAAGGTTTTCAAGCAGGCGGTGCTGGCCTTCTACGCAAAGGTCGCCGAGGGGTGACATCGCCGGTGACATGATCGTGATGGCGAACAGCCATGCTAAAAAACCATGGCGGCGGCACCCATTTATGTTATTGGCGTTTTCCTCTATATATTGGCATTCCGAAAACGGCATTCCTGTTGGCAGCAAGGAGAGCGGCGATGGTCGCAAAGACAGACATTCGTGCTTTTGAGGCTGGCCATCCCTTGAAGGTGATGGATCCCATCTGGGACAGCCTGCGCGAGGAAGCACGGATCGCGGCCGAAAACGACCCGGTTCTCGCCGCCTTCCTGTATTCGACTGTCATCAACTACCGTTCGCTTGAGGAATGCGTCATCCATCGGATCTGCGAACGTCTAGATCATCCCGATATGCAGGCGAACCTGCTTCGCCAGACCTTTGAGGAAATGCTCCTCGACTGGCCGGAGTGGAGCTCCATCCTGCGCGTCGATATCCAGGCCGTCTACGACCGCGATCCCGCCTGCCTGCGCTTCATGGAGGCGGTGCTCTATTTCAAGGGCTTCCATGCGCTGCAGACGCACCGTCTGGCTCATTGGCTCCTGAACCGCGGCCGGCGCGATTTCGCGCTTTATCTGCAAAGCCGCTCCTCCAGCGTCTTCCAGACCGACATCAATCCGGCGGCGCGTATCGGCAAGGGCATCTTTCTCGATCATGCGACGGGCCTCGTCGTCGGCGAGACGGCGGTCATCGGCGACAACGTCTCGATCCTGCATGGCGTCACGCTTGGCGGCACGGGCAAGGAAGGCGCCGACCGCCACCCGAAGATCGGCAGCGGCGTCATGATCGGCGCCGGCGCGAAGATCCTCGGCAATATCGAGATCGGCTATTGCTCGCGCGTTGCCGCCGGTTCCGTCGTGCTCAAGGCGGTGCCGCCGAAGAAGACGGTCGCAGGCGTTCCGGCCAAGGTCGTCGGCGAAGCTGGTTGTTCCGAGCCGTCGCGCAACATGGACCAGGTGATCGGCGCCGATATCTGAGCGCCATTGGAAAAGGAATAGGAAGTCGGCGGGAACCGGGCGGGGACAGACCACGCCAAGTGGCAACCTTGCCTTTACACCGCTGCTTTTCCTGTGCAAGAAGCGGCCAATCAAGACCGCTTACGGAGATGACAGAGTGAAGCCAGAAGAAATCAAGAAGCTCGACGCCTATTTCAAACGTACGCTCAACCCGCAGATCGTCGTCAAGGCGCGTCCGCGCAAGAATGATTCTGCGGAAGTTTATCTCGGCGAAGAATTTCTGGGCGTCGTCTACGTCGATGATGAGGACGGTGACCGCTCCTACAACTTTTCGATGGCCATTCTCGACGTCGATCTTTAATCGCGTTCGAAAGCTTCAAGAAGGCCGGGCGGCGCGATCCGCCCGGCCTTTTTTCGTTTTTTCGCCGTCGAGTGAAAATTTATTTGAAGCCTCCGGTTGTGGCATTCTGATATATATTAGCAAAATCAATTAAAGAAGTACGTGCCCCGGCGCGCAGGCTTTGTTTTATAATCGTCATGCAACTTTTTAGTGTTTTGCATCGCACAAGACTACTTGACTATTTGTGCGTTGCAGCTACCCTGCCGCCACCCCAACAGCCCAACGGAGGACGGTCATGTTCAACTTCGACGATGCCAACAGGAAGAGCAAGGAAGCCGTCGATACGGCCCTGAGAACCTATTCCGACACGGCGAGGGGCTTTCAGGCGATCGCCACCGAAGCCGCCGAATATTCGAAGAAGTCCTTTCAGGACGCGGTGACGCATTTCGAAACGCTGGCCGGCGCCAAGAGCTTCGAGGCCGCTTTCGAACTGCAGACGAGCTACGTCAAGTCCGCCTATGAAAACTTCGTCTCCGAAACGACGAAGCTCGGCGAAATGTATGCCGATCTCGCGAAATCCGCCTACAAACCTTATGAGGCGCCGATCGCTGCTGCGGCTACCGCCGTCAAGTCGCCGAAATCGCCGCAGCCGGCGACACCCGCCGCTGCATGATGTAAATTCGGTAGCGCAACCTCCGCTACATATTGAAAAACGAAGACCGGCTACGCATCTGTAGCCGGTCTTTTTTTGTTTCCACTTTCATTGCTGCGTCCGCCTGAGATCGGCCGGGGACTTTTTTAGTCTTTCCCGTGCATGCCGGCATTTCTTGATTGCAGTGTCTGACAGGGGGCTTAAAATCGGCCCATTATGAACTAAGTTAGTGTTTCAGATATTCGGCGGGAAAAGCACCCTCCCATGCTCTGCCGGATTGATCGAGGAATGAATGACAATGATCGCAAAGCCGATCCGGATGCAGAACGACAGCGAAAGGAACGGGGACAACGGAAATCGCGGAACCTCGGTCATCACGCGCACCAAGCCGAAGACCAAGAAGCCCAACCTCTACCGCGTACTGCTTTTGAATGACGACTACACTCCCATGGAATTCGTCATTCATATTCTGGAGCGTTTTTTTCAGAAGGATCGTGAAAGTGCCACCCGCATCATGCTGCATGTCCACAACCACGGCGTCGGCGAATGCGGAATATTCACATACGAGGTAGCGGAAACGAAGGTCAGCCAGGTGATGGACTTCGCCCGGCAGCACCAGCATCCGCTGCAATGCGTCATGGAAAAGAAGTGAGGATCTCAACGTGCCAACATTTTCGCCTAGCTTAGAGAAGGCGCTCCATCAGGCACTGACCTTTGCCAACGAGCGGCATCATGAATATGCCACGCTCGAGCATCTGCTGCTCGCCCTGATCGACGATGCCGATGCGGCCGCGGTCATGGGCGCCTGCAATGTCGATCTCGACGCGCTGCGCAAGACGCTCGTCGAATATGTCGATAACGAACTTTCCAACCTGATCACCGGATATGACGAGGATTCGAAGCCAACCTCCGGTTTCCAGCGTGTCATCCAGCGCGCCGTCATCCACGTGCAGTCTTCCGGCCGCGAGGAAGTGACCGGCGCCAACGTGCTCGTCGCGATCTTTGCCGAGCGCGAGAGCCATGCCGCCTATTTCCTGCAGGAGCAGGAGATGACCCGCTACGATGCGGTCAACTATATCTCCCACGGCATCGGCAAGCGGCCGGGCGCTTCGGACTCCCGTCCGCCGCGCGGCGCCGAGGAAGAATCGGAAAGCAAGCCGACCGCACGCGGCGGCGAGGAAGAGGGCGGACCCAAGAAGCAGCAGGATGCGCTCAAGGCTTATTGCGTCAATCTCAATGAGAAGGCCAAGGGCGGCAAGATCGATCCGTTGATCGGCCGTCACGCAGAGGTGAGCCGCACCATTCAGATTCTGTGCCGCCGTTCGAAGAACAATCCGCTCTACGTCGGTGATCCGGGTGTCGGCAAGACGGCGATCGCCGAAGGCCTCGCCAAGCGCATCGTCGAAGGCAAGGTTCCCGAAGCACTCGCCGATGCGACAATCTTCTCGCTCGACATGGGCACGCTGCTTGCCGGAACGCGCTACCGCGGCGATTTCGAAGAGCGTCTGAAGCAGGTGGTCAAGGAACTGGAAGAATATCCGGGCGCCGTGCTCTTCATCGATGAAATCCATACGGTGATCGGCGCCGGCGCTACTTCAGGCGGTGCGATGGATGCATCCAACCTCTTGAAGCCGGCCCTCTCGTCGGGCGCGATCCGCTGCATCGGTTCGACCACCTACAAGGAATATCGTCAGTTCTTCGAGAAGGACCGGGCGCTGGTTCGTCGCTTCCAGAAGATCGACGTCAGCGAACCGTCGATCAATGATGCGATCGAGATCATGAAGGGCCTGAAGCCCTATTTCGAAGAATATCACCACCTGCGCTACTCGAACGACGCCATCAAGTCGGCCGTTGAGCTGTCGGCCCGCTACATCTCCGACCGCAAGCTGCCCGACAAGGCGATCGACGTGATCGACGAAACGGGTGCGGCCCAGATGCTGCTGCCGCCCTCCAAGCGCCGCAAGCTGATCACCGAAAAGGAGATCGAGGCGACCATCGCCACGATGGCGCGCATTCCGCCGAAGACTGTCTCCAAGGACGACGAAGCGGTGCTTGCCAATCTCGAGCAGGAACTCCGCTCGGTCGTCTACGGCCAGGATATCGCGATCGAAGCCCTTTCGACCTCGATCAAGCTGGCGCGTGCGGGTCTGCGTGAGCCGAACAAGCCGATCGGCGCCTATGTCTTCTCCGGCCCGACCGGTGTGGGCAAGACCGAGGTGGCAAAGCAGCTGGCTTCGTCGCTCGGCGTCGAGCTCCTGCGCTTCGACATGTCGGAATATATGGAGCGGCACACGGTTTCCCGTCTGCTCGGCGCACCTCCCGGCTATGTCGGCTTCGACCAGGGTGGTCTCCTGACCGATGGCGTCGATCAGCATCCGCATTGCGTGGTCCTGCTCGACGAAATCGAGAAGGCGCATCCCGACATCTACAACATCCTGCTGCAGGTGATGGACCACGGCACGCTGACCGACCATAACGGCAAGAAGATCGACTTCCGCAACGTCATCCTGATCATGACGACGAATGCGGGCGCGTCCGAAATGGCCAAGGCCGCGATCGGCTTCGGTTCGTCCAAGCGCACCGGCGAGGACGAGGAGGCGCTCACCCGTCTCTTCACGCCGGAGTTCCGCAACCGTCTAGACGCGATCATTCCCTTCGCTGCGCTGCCGACGGCCGTCATTCACAAGGTCGTGCAGAAGTTCATCATGCAGCTGGAGGCCCAGCTTTCCGAAAGGAACGTCACCTTCGACCTGCACGAGGACGCGATCGCCTGGCTGTCCGAAAAGGGTTACGACGAGAAGATGGGCGCCCGCCCGCTTGCCCGCGTTATCCAGGACACCATCAAGAAGCCGCTTGCCAACGAAATCCTCTTCGGCAAGCTGAAGAAGGGCGGCGTCGTCAACGTCACCGTCGGTCCGAAGGAAGACGGCAAGCCGGGTATCGTGCTGGAGGCCATACCGGATACGGCCCCGATCAAGCCGAAGCCGGAGGCCGAGGTCGTGCATCCCGAAGCCGATGACGAGGACGACGGCGAACTGAAGACGAAGACGGCTCGCAAGACCCGCGCCAAGACCGTCCCGCGGGCCGAGCCGGAGGTCCGCGACGCTCCGAAAAAGGGTAGCGCGGTTCCGAAGGTTCCGCGCAAGAAGTGATATGTCACCGAATTGGAAAAGGGCCGGGTTTCCCCCGGCCCTTAACTGCGTGTGAGTTTCGCGATAAGCCATTATCGCGGAAACGCAGCACCGGCCTATAGTGGCTTTCGGAAGAACACGACGCGCTGTGTCTCCTCAAATCCCAAAGCGGCATGCATCGCATGGCTGGCGGAATTCTCAAGCAGCGCGTCTGAGCCAAACTCAACACACCCAAGCGACTTCCCCCAATCGGCAACGGCATTGCAAAGCAATCGTGCGATGCCCTTTCGTCTGTCGATGGACCGGACATAAATTCCTTCGAGGAATAGAACCGGCGAGCTGCTGCATCCATTCACATAGTCATGCCGCAAAGTGGCTTCGGCAAACCCGACAGCTTCATTCGCAGCATTGCGAGCGATGAACCCGATGGCTTCTCCATTTTCTGAAAGAAACGCCCGGCTCAACTCGGCTCGATGATCTTCAAGCGAGTGATGCGGCCATAGCGCAGCGCGAAGCTGCGCCCAGGGCTCGACATCTTTTATCGTCGCAATCTCGATAATCGATTCCATATTGCGGTTCCCTTCTGGCCGCAAAAATCGTGACGGTCGGTGCGCAGAAAGCTTCTTGTTAAGGCGATGATCGGCCTTACGCCAGCGCGGCCCTGATCTTTTCGGCATTGGCAGCGAGCACGGCGCCATCCTCCATCTTGCCGGAATGCGGCTTGAGCGCCACGCCCTCATGGCGAGGGATGACGTGGAAATGCAGGTGGAACACCGTCTGCCCGGCGGCCGGTTCGTTGAACTGGGCGACGAACACGCCGTCGGCGTCAAAGACGTCCTGGACCGCATTGGCGACCTTTTGGACGACTGTGATCGCATGGGCGAGGGTCGCAGGATCGGCGTCGAGGATATTGCGGGAAGGCGCCTTCGGAACGACGAGCACATGGCCCGGCGCCTGCGGCATGACATCCATGAAGGCGACCGTATGCTCATCTTCATAGATACGGTGCGAGGGGATCTCTCCGCGCAGGATCTTGGCGAAGATGTTGTTATCGTCATAGGCGGCCGATCTGGTCATCGCGAAATCTCCTCGTTTTCTGCTTGATCGGGTAGCGCGGTCGGCGGGGCCGCGTCAATCCTCCTGCAGGCGCTCGCCCTTGCGGAAGGGGCTGTGCTCGCTCAAGATCTCGCCCATATGCTCGACATCGGCCCGCTCGCGCGCGAGATAGTCGCCGATCGCCCGGCGAAGGCCGGCATGGGCGACATAATGGGCTGAATGCGTCGTCACCGGCAGGTAGCCGCGGGCGAGCTTATGTTCACCCTGCGCGCCGGCCTCGACCCGCTTCAGCCCTTTCGAAAGGGCGAAGTCGATCGCCTGGTGGTAGCAGACCTCGAAATGCAGGAAGGGATGATCCTCGATGCAGCCCCAGTGACGGCCGTAGAGCGTTTCGCCGCCGATGAAGTTGATCGCGCCGGCGATGTAACGCCCGTCACGTTTGGCCATGACGAGCAGGATGTCGTCGGCCATGCGCTCGCCGATCAGCGAATAGAACTTGCGGGTGAGGTAGGGCCGGCCCCATTTGCGGCCGCCGGTGTCCATATAGAATTTGAAGAACTGGTCCCAAATGTGTTCCGTCAGGTCTTTCCCGGTCAGCCAGTCGATGCTGATGCCGTTTTCGAGCGCGGCCCGGCGCTCCTTGCGCAAGGCCTTGCGTTTGCGCGAGGCAAGCGTTTCGAGAAACTCCTCGTGATTGGCATAGCCGTCATTGATGAAATGGAACTGCTGATCGGTGCGGTGCAGATAGCCGTCCATCTCGAAGACGCCGATCTCGTCATCAGGCACGAAAGTGATATGGGCCGAGGAGATGCCGAGCCGGCGCACGACCTCTTTCAGGCTTTCGGCGATTGCGCTCTGGATCGGCAGCCGCTGCAGCCCTTCGGCGACGAGAAGGCGCGGCCCGGTCGCCGGCGTGAACGGGATCGAGCACTGAAGCTTCGGGTAATACCGCCCGCCGGCCCGCTCGAAGGCGTCGGCCCAGCCATGGTCGAAGACATATTCGCCCTGGCTGTGGCTCTTGAGGTAGCCGGGCAGGGCGCCGATCAGTTCGCCGCGATCGGTCTCGAGCAGCAGATGGTGCCCGAGCCAGCCGGCTTCGGCAGTGGCCGAACCTGATTCCTCCAGCGCCGACAAAAAGGCGTGGGAAACGAACGGGTTGTAGGCAAGCGTACTGCAGTCCTTCGACGCCCCGGAAAGCCTGGACCAGCTCTCCGGGGAAATCGCGGTGAAGGAGCGTTCTACACGAATGGATAGTTCATCAGTCATGGGGCAAATGCGAAGCCTGTGGGGAGATGGTTCGGCTCTGCCTCAGTCTGCGCATGATCTTGGCCAAAAAGCGAGCGTCAAACCGCCACACGCGGGTCGAAGCCCTCGAAGGTCATCTGATCGGCATTTTCGAACGTGCGCCGGCGTGCCTCTTCGTCGCGCACCGTCCAGGTGATCACGGGAATGCCCTTCTCGCGTTCGCCTGTGATGAAGACGTTCGGTAGGTCGCCATAATAAAAGGAGATGAAATCGAGACCGATCTCCATTGCCGCGGCATGCGTTTTGATCTCTTCCGGCGTATTGCCGTTGGCGGTCAGTCCGAGCGGGTAGGGTGCATCGAGCGCCTTCAGATCGCGCAGCAGCCAGTGGTCGAAGCTCATCAGCGCGACCTTGCCATCATAGTCCTGAAGCACTTCGAGCACGGCTTCGGCAAATCCCTCGTCATCGGCCTCGCGGCCCTTGAGTTCCAGCACCAGCGGCACCTTCCCCTGGACGAGATCGAGGAGCTGACGGAGCGTCGGTATCTTGTCGCTCGTGCCGCCGACGGCGATCAGGCCAAGTTCCCTCGATGTGCGCTCGCGAACGTCGCCGTTGAGATTGCACAGGCGCTTCAGATCCTCGTCGTGAAAGATGATCGGCACGCCGTCGGAGGCGTAGTGCAGGTCGCATTCGATCGCAAAGCCGGCTTCGACCGCACGCGAGAAGGCCGAAAGCGTGTTTTCCCAGACGTGCTTGTTGAGGTCGTGATAGCCGCGATGGGCGACCGGCACGTCCTTGATCCAGGCCGCATTCGTCATTCTGCGATTTCCATGATAGCATCGATCTCGACGGCGGCGTTCAGCGGCAGGGCCGCCATGCCGACGGCGGCACGCGCATGTTTGCCCGCCTCGCCGAGCACGCCGGCAATCAGGTTCGACGCGCCGTTGATGACGAGATGCTGCTCGACGAAATCAGCCGCCGAGGCGACGAAGCCGTTCAGCTTGATGACGCGCCGGATGCGGCCGAGATCGCCGCCAAGTGCCGCCTTCGCCTGGGCGAGGATGTTGATGGCGCAGAGTTCGGCAGCGCGCTGGCCGCCTGCAACGTCGACCGTCTTGCCGAGATGGCCGGATACGGCGACCTTGCCGCCTTCGAGCGGCAGCTGGCCGGAGATGTAGAGAAGATTGCCGCTGATGACATAGGGAACGTAGTTTGCGGCAGGGGCTGCGGCCTCGGGCAGGTTTATCCCCATCTCACTGAGGCGCGCTGCAATTTCATTGGACATTTTCGTCTCCGCTTTTGTTGTCAATGTTTCAAAAATTATGCATCAAGACTAGAATCTTTAATATGACAGCTTCGAGCCTCGATTTGGCCGAAAGAGTTCATATAACATTGCGGCCGAGTCCAACAGGAGTGAATGAATGTTCCGATCGTCGCTTGCCGCTCTGCTTCTCGCCAGCGTTTCCGCCAATGCATGGGCGGGCGCGCCTGCGGCGAGCGCGGCGATTGCGACCGGCCTCGTCGCCCATCGCGCCGTCTACGATCTGGAGCTGAAGGACGCCTCGGACCGCTCGGGCATCGCCGCCATGTACGGCCGGATGGTCTATGAATTCGACGGCAACTATTGCCAGGGCTTCACCACCAATTTCCGCTTCGTGACGCAGATCGATACCGGCGACAGCGTGCGCGTCAGCGACCAGCAGACGAAGACCTTCGAGAACCTGAAGGACGGCAAATTCACCTTCGACACCAAGTCCTTCACCGACCAGCAGCTCGACAAGGAGGTCAACGGCGCAGCCGAAGATCGGCCGGATGGAGTCAAGGTCGATCTCAAGCAGCCGGCAAGCCGCGAGCTCCAGCTGGCCGAAAGCCGCTTTCCCACGGAACATATGCTGGATGTGATCCAGAACGCCAAGGACGGCAAGCGCTTCTTCGAAGCCCGCGTCTTCGATGGTTCCGATGACGGCGATAAGTCGCTGGTGACGACGACGATCGTCGGCAAGCAGGAAACACCGGTGACCGACGAGGCCGATGCCGGCAATGCCGGCGCCTTCTCCAAGGCCGCCTTCTGGCCGGTGACGATCGCCTATTTCAATGAGAACGCCAAAACCGATGCGGTGCCGGTCTACCGCATGTCCTTCAAGCTTTATGAGAACGGCATTACCCGCGATCTGACCATGGATTACGGCGATTTCGTCCTGACGGGAAAGCTCGCCAAGCTTGAGCTGCTCGACCGCAAGGCCGAAGCTTGCAACTGAGCCGTCTGCGGCTGTCATAGATCCATCTCGCAGCGGCATTCGCGGCGCCGGATGTTTCCTGCATTCGTCATCTCCCCATTTTGCGTGACGGGCGCGTGGGCGAATGCGGGGCGCTTTCTCAGTATAATATTCCAAACGGAATGTTTTGCTTGCATTTATGCCGAACGGAATGTATGGGCACCGGCATTCCACACGTAAGGCATGGGATCGTCTGGGAGAAATCCGGGCTGTTCCGCCGGTGGCGTCCTCGAAGAGGATGCTGTTCGCCTTGCGGAGGTTCAACCGGAAAAGGAGTATAAAGGCATGGCATTGCCTGATTTTTCTATGCGCCAGCTTCTTGAAGCAGGCGTTCACTTCGGCCACCAGACGCATCGCTGGAACCCGAAGATGAAGCCGTACATCTTCGGCGACCGTAACAACATTCACATCATCGACCTGGCCCAGACCGTTCCGATGCTGTCGCGCGCCCTTCAGGTCGTCAGCGACACCGTTGCCCGCGGCGGCCGCGTTCTCTTTGTCGGCACCAAGCGCCAGGCGTCGGAGATCATTGCCGACAGCGCCAAGCGCTCGGCCCAGTACTACGTCAACTCGCGCTGGCTCGGCGGCATGATGACGAACTGGAAGACGATCTCCAACTCGATCCAGCGCCTGCGCAAGCTCGATGAGATCCTCGGCGGCGAAGCCCAGGGCTTCACCAAGAAGGAACGTCTGAACCTCGAGCGCGAGCGCGAAAAGCTCGACAAGGCTCTCGGCGGTATCCGCGATATGGGTGGCACGCCGGACCTGATGTTCATCATCGACACCAACAAGGAAAAGATCGCGATCGACGAAGCCAAGCGCCTCGGCATCCCGGTTGTTGCCATCATCGATTCGAACTGCGATCCCGACCTGATCGACTATCCGATCCCGGGCAACGACGACGCATCGCGCGCAATCGCTCTTTACTGCGAGCTGATCTCCCGCGCCGCCATCGACGGCATCGCGCGTCAGCAGGGCTCCTCTGGCCGCGATCTCGGTGCATCCTCCGAAGTTCCGGTCGAGCCGGCTCTCGAAGAAGCAGCCGAAGGCTGATGAAAGTAGGCGGAGCGAAAGTTCCGCCAAAGCTTTTAGGGATTGGGGAAGGCCGCTCGCGACTCATCGAAGTTCGGCGGCCTTGCCTGTTTCAGGGCAAAGGCTTCAGGCTCTTTGCCAGATAAGTTTCGCTGTGACGCGTCTTCATCACGCTGTCATAGATACAGGTACATTTCGTGCGTCAATCCGGTGCCGCGCCGCGCTTAGCGGCCCACCGTGTGAACCGACAAGAGGAAGCTAATGAGCGAGATTACGGCTGCAATGGTGAAGGAACTGCGCGAGAAGACCGGCGCAGGCATGATGGACTGCAAGAAGGCTCTTGCTGAAACCAATGGCGACATGGAAGCGGCGATCGACTGGCTGCGCGCCAAGGGTATCGCTAAGGCCGATAAGAAGTCCGGCCGCACCGCCGCAGAAGGCCTCATCGGTGTTTCGAGCGCAGGCACGAAGGCCGTCGTCGTCGAAGTCAACTCCGAAACCGACTTCGTCGCTCGCAACGACGCCTTCCAGGATCTCGTGCGCGGCGTCGCCAAGGTCGCCGTTGCCACTGACGGCACGGTCGATGCCATCGCTGCCGCGACCTATCCGGCATCCGGCAAGTCCGTTTCCGACACGATCAAGGATGCGGTTGCAACGATCGGCGAAAACATGAACCTGCGCCGCTCGGCCGCGCTCTCCGTCGAAGACGGCGTCGTCGCCACCTATATCCACAATGCCGTTTCCGACGGCCTCGGCAAGCTCGGCGTTCTCGTCGCCCTGAAGTCGACCGGCGACAAGGAAGCCCTGAACGCTATCGGCCGCCAGGTTGCCATGCACATCGCCGCGACCGCGCCGCTGGCGATCCGTCCGGAGGAAGTCGACGCCGCCGTCGCCGAGCGTGAGCGCAACGTCTTCATCGAGCAGTCGCGCGCTTCCGGCAAACCGGACAACATCATCGAGAAGATGGTCGAAGGCCGCATGCGCAAGTTCTTCGAGGAAGTTGCTCTTCTCTCGCAGTCTTTCGTCATCAACCCCGACCTGACCGTCGCAGCCGCCGTCAAGGAAGCTGAAAAGGCCGTCGGCGCACCGATCGAAGTCGCCGGCATGGCCCGTCTTCTCCTCGGCGAAGGCGTCGAAAAGGAAGAGACCGATTTCGCAGCCGAAGTCGCGGCTGCCGTCAAGGGTTGATCTTCCAGCCATAATTGGGAAAACGCCAGGGCATCGCGTGACAACGCGGTGCCCTTCGTGTATCGGGCATTCACGGCAATTTACGAGGAGCCAAGATGTCTTTAGAGCCTGTCTATAAACGCGTTCTGCTCAAGGCTTCCGGCGAAGCGCTCATGGGTAGCCAGGGTTTCGGGATCGATGTCGCGGTGGCGGACCGCATCGCATCTGACATAGCCGAGGCAAGGCATATGGGCGTGGAAGTCGGCGTCGTCGTCGGTGGCGGCAATATTTTCCGCGGGGTTGCGGTGGCGTCCAAGGGCGGCGACCGGGTCACCGGCGACCATATGGGCATGCTCGGCACCATCATCAATGCGCTGGCGCTCGCGACGTCGCTGCGCAAGCTGAACATCGATACGGTGGTGCTTTCGGCAATCTCCATGCCGGAGATCTGCGAGAGCTTTTCCCAGCGCGCGACCCTCTATCATCTGTCGATGGGACGCGTGGTGATTTTTGCCGGCGGCACCGGCAACCCGTTCTTCACCACCGATTCCGCCGCGGCACTCCGCGCCGCCGAAATGGGCGCACAAGCGATCTTCAAGGGCACGCAGGTGGACGGCATCTACACCGCCGATCCGAAGAAATATCCCGACGCCACCCGCTTCGACCGCCTGACGCACCAGGAAGTGCTGGACAAGGGGCTCGCGGTGATGGACGTTGCCGCCGTGGCGCTCGCCAGGGAGAATTCCATTCCGATCATCGTCTTCTCGATCCACGAGAAAGGCGGTTTTGCTGAAATCTTGACGGGCGGTGGTCTCAAGACCATCGTCTCCGACAACTGATAAAAGCGGCGTCGCCTTTGGCGCAGTCTCGCTAGAGCATGATGGTTTGGGTCCGGTTGGCCTGAAATCCGATTCATGGTCTACATTTGATAGTTAGAGAGCATGATGTCGTCCGAAAGCCGCGGACACCTTTCGGCATCATGATCTGGACGGGAGCATCGACATGAGTGAAGGTATCGACATCAAGGAACTGAAGCGCCGCATGGATGGCGCGGTTTCCGCATTCAAGAGCGACATCGCATCGCTGCGCACCGGCCGCGCTTCGGCCAACATCCTCGATCCGGTGACGATCGAGGCCTATGGTTCGCGTGTGCCGCTGAACCAGGTCGCAAACATCACCGTGCCCGAGCCGCGCATGCTCACGGTTTCAGTATGGGACAAGTCGATGGTCAGCGCCGTCGAGCGCGGCATCCGCGAATCCAATCTCGGCCTCAACCCGATCGTTGACGGCCAAAGCCTGCGTATCCCGCTGCCCGAGCTCAACGAGGAGCGCCGCAAGTCGCTGGTCAAAGTGGCTCACGATTACGCCGAAAAGAGCAAGGTGGCGATTCGCCATGTCCGCCGCGATGGCATGGACGGCCTTAAAAAGGCCGAGAAGGACGGCGCAATCGGTCAGGACGAGAGCAGGGCGCAGTCCGAACGTGTACAGAAGATGACGGACGAGACGATTTCCGAGATCGACCGCTTGCTTGGCGAGAAGGAAAAGGAAATCATGCAGGTCTAAGGGATCTGTGCCTTTGCCTGGAAAGACCGGACGGGAAATGTCGGAATCTGTATTTGTAACTGTGCCAGAGCATGTTGCCATCATCATGGACGGCAATGGCCGTTGGGCCAAGCAGCGCGGCCTGCCGCGCACGATGGGCCATCGCAAGGGTGTCGAAGCGGTGCGCGAGACGGTGCGCGCCGCCGGCGCCGCCGGCATAAAATATCTGACCCTCTTCGCCTTCTCCTCGGAGAACTGGCGCCGGCCGGAGGCCGAGGTTTCGGATCTGCTCGGTCTGCTCAAGGCCTTCATCCGCCGCGACCTCGCCGAACTTCATCGCCAGAACGTGAGGGTCAAGGTGATCGGCGACCGTCACAGCCTGCGCAGCGATATCCTCGGCCTGCTTCTCGAGGCGGAGGAGACGACCAAGGACAACACATCGCTGACTTTGGTCATCGCCTTCAATTACGGCTCGCGTGACGAAATCTCCCGCGCCGTGGTGAGCCTGGCAAAAGACGTCGAAGCCGGCCGCCTGAGGGCGCAGGACATCACCCCGGCGCTTATCGATGCCCGTCTCGACACTGCTGGTATCCCCGATCCGGATCTCATCATTCGCACCAGCGGCGAGGAGCGGCTTTCCAATTTCCTGCTCTGGCAGGCCGCCTATTCGGAATTCGTCTTCCTTCCGGAATATTGGCCGGACTTCAGCCCCGAGATCTTTCGTTCGGCGCTCGAGAAATTCGCTTCCCGCGACCGGCGTTTCGGCGGCGTGTCGTCGCAAGCAGCTGCGGTCGGCACCTGATGCAGCGGGAACTGAAACTCCGCATCGTTTCAGGACTGATTCTCGCGGTCGTCGTTCTTGCCGCCACCTGGTACGGCGGTCCTGCCTTCCGCATCCTGGCAGCCGTGATCGGCCTGCTGATCTATTATGAGTGGACGAAAATAACTGGCATCGCGCGTGACTGGGTCGCCAATGCCGTCGGTTGGATCGGCGAGGCGGCAATCGCCTTCCTCGTGCTCGTCGGCAATTTCGAATTCGCCACCGGCATGCTGGTCGGCGTCACCGCCGTCGGTATTGCCCTCATCATCCTGCACGGCACGAGCCGCTGGTTTCCGGCAGGCCTGTTTTATGCCGGCGCCACCGGCGTGGCGCTTGCCGCGATCAGAAGCGACGATCAGCCGGGGCTCTACGCCATGCTCTTCGTCTTCGCTGTGGTATGGGCCACCGATATCCTTGCCTATTTCGTCGGCAGGACGCTTCGCGGACCGAAGCTTGCCCCCTCGATCTCGCCTGGAAAGACATGGTCGGGCGCAATCGGCGGCGCCGTTTCGGCAGTCGCGGCCGGCGTCCTTCTCGTCCATTTTCTTGTTCCCGGCGCTGAAATCATCGCTGCCGGCGTGGCCCTCGTTCTGTCGGTCTGCAGTCAATCGGGCGACCTTTTCGAGTCCTTCATCAAGCGAAAATTCGGCGTCAAGGATTCCAGCCGTCTCATTCCAGGCCACGGCGGCGTCATGGACCGGGTCGACGGGCTGATTTTTGCCTGCTTTTCGGCGTTCTTGCTTGCTGGGCTATTTTCCCTGATAAAGGGGAATGGGATGACGTCGCTTGGTGCGGCGTTGTTCGGCCTGTGATGAAGCGGCAGCCTGACGGAAGGAACTCATGGAAGCGGTGACCGGCATATTCGGATTTTTGACGGGTTATATCGTCCCTTTCATCCTCGTGCTCTCGCTGCTCGTCTTCGTGCATGAGATGGGCCACTATCTCGTCGGGCGCTGGAGCGGCATCCGCATCCTTGCTTTTTCGGTCGGCTTCGGTCCCGAGATATTCGGCTTTACCGACCGGCACGGAACACGCTGGAAGATTTCAGTGATTCCTCTCGGCGGTTATGTCCGGTTCTTCGGCGATGAGGATGCCTCGAGCAAGCCCGATACCGACAAGCTCGCCGCCATGTCCGAGGAGGATAGAGCGCGTTCTTTTGCCGGCGCAAAGCTGTGGAAACGTGCCGCAACCGTCGCGGCCGGCCCGATCGCCAACTTTCTGCTGGCGATCGCCATTTTCACCGTTCTTTTCGCGGTCTATGGCCGCACGGTCGCCGATCCTGTCGTGGCCGAGGTCAAGCCGGATAGCGCGGCCGCCGCAGCGGGCATCCTCCCCGGCGATCTGCTGGTTGCCATTGACGGCGGCAAGGTCGAGACCTTCGACGACGTGCGCCGCTACGTCAGCATCCGCCCGAGCCAGAAGATCGTCGTGACGATCGATCGCGGCGGCCAGACACTCGATCTGCCGATGGTGCCGCAACGGACCGATATGACCGATCAGTTCGGCAACAAGATCGAAGTGGGTCTGATCGGCATCGTCACCAATCAGGAGGTCGGCCACTTCCGCCTGCAGACCTACACGCCGCTTCAGGCGCTGCGCGAGGGCGTGATCCAGACCCGGGATATCGTCACCGGCACCTTCAAATATATCGGCAATCTGCTGACCGGATCGATGCGGGCCGACCAACTGGGCGGGCCGATCCGCGTCGCACAAGCTTCGGGCCAGATGGCCACGCTTGGTATTGGTGCGGTGTTGCAGCTTGCTGCCGTACTTTCGGTTTCGATAGGATTGCTTAACCTGATGCCGGTTCCGGTACTTGATGGCGGCCACCTGATGTTCTATGCGGTGGAAGCGGTGAGGGGGAAACCCCTGGGCTCCGGTGCTCAGGAAATTGCATTTCGCATCGGCTTGGCGATGGTACTGACATTGATGGTTTTTGCGACCTGGAACGACATTAGCGCGCTGATAGGATAAACGCGCAAGGCGAGGGAATTACTATTTATTTACGATGTTTCAAGGCTGTAGTGGCGAATGGGTCACGCTTGGAAATGAAGTAAACAGAAATTAACGACCTCCCTTGCTTGTATGTCAAAAGCGGGTAAAACGACACACGTGACCGGAATCGGGGTTTCCCGGGGACGGGGACGAGGGAAAAAAGGTAATAGGTGAAATGAAGGCTGGTTCAAAGTTTTTGAACGCAGTATCGGCGGTTGCGCTGTCTGCTGGTGTTGTTGCTTCGGGCGCAGGTGCTGTGACGTTCGTTTCTGCTACGGCCGCCGAGGCCGCGGTTATCCAGCGCATCGATGTGCGCGGTGCAAGCCGCGTCGGCGCGGAAGCCGTCCGCTCGAACCTCACCATCGCTCCCGGCAAGAGTTTCTCGAACACCGATATCGATGACTCGGTCAAGCAGCTCTACGGCACCGGCTACTTCTCGGACGTCAAGATCTCGGTTTCCGGAAGCACGCTGGTCGTCAACGTCCAGGAAGCCCAGCTCGTCAATCAGGTCGTCTTCAACGGCAACCGCAAGATCAAGGACGATAAGCTCGCGACGATCGTCCAGACGCATGCTGCCGGCCCCTACAGCGACACCCAGATCCAGTCCGACATCCAGTCGATCAAGGATGCCTACGCCGCTACCGGCCGCAGCGAAGTCGAAGTGACGACGCAGGTGGTGCCGCTCGGCGAGGGCCGCGTCAACCTTGCCTTCGTCATCAACGAGGGTGACCGCACCAAGATCGATGCGATCAATTTCGTCGGCAACAATGCCTACAGCGCCGGCCGCCTGGCTGCCGTCATTCAGACCAAGCGTTCGAACTTCCTGTCGTTCCTGACCCGCAAGGACGTCTACAACGAAGACAAGCTCCACGCCGACGAGGAAGCGCTGCGCCAGTTCTATTACAACCGCGGCTACGCCGATATGCGCATCGTTTCTTCCGATGCCACCTTCGACGAAGCGACCAACAAATACACCCTGACCTTCAACATCGAAGAAGGCCAGCGCTACGATTTCGGAGCGGTGACCGTCCAGTCGACCGTCGAAGGCGTCGGCTCCGACCAGCTGCTGCCGCTCGTGCGCACGAAGGAAGGCCAGCTCTACAGCGCCAAGGAAGTGCAGAAGTCGATCGAGGCCATCTCCGATCAGGTGGCCTCTGCCGGTTATCCCTTCGCGCGCGTCACGCCGCGCGGTAACCGCGACCTGAACAACAACACGATCGGCGTCGAATACCTGGTCGACCAGGGCGAGCGCGCCTATGTCGAGCGCATCGAAATCCGCGGCAACAGCCGCACCCGCGATTACGTCATCCGCCGCGAATTCGACATGAGCGAAGGCGACGCCTTCAATCAGCAGATGATCACCAAGGCCAAGCGCCGCCTCGAGGCGCTCGGTTACTTCTCCTCCGTCAACATCTCCACGCAGCCTGGCAGCTCGCCGGATCGCGTCGTGGTCGTCGTCGACGTGCAGGATCAGTCGACCGGTTCGTTCGGCGTCGGTGCAGGTTATGCCGCCGGTGGCGATGGTCTCCTGCTCGAAGCATCGATCGAGGAAAAGAACTTCCTCGGCCGTGGTCAGTACATCCGCATCTCGGCCGGTGGCGGCCAGGAAGGCTCGCGCGCCTACGGCGTCAGCTTCACCGAACCCTATTTCCTCGGCTACCGCCTGGCGGCCGGCTTCGACGTCAACCATAGCGAAACGTCGAGCAATGATGACTACGACTACGAGGAAACCAGCGTCGTCCTGCGCGTAACCGCGCCGATCACCGAGGATCTGGCGACGACCTTCCGCTATAACTACAAGCAGATGAAGTACGACGGCGATACAGCCGACCTTTCGGCCACGTACGCCAATCTGGTTGACGAGAGCCCGTGGACGCGTTCTTCCGTCTCGCAGACGCTGACCTACAACACGCTTGACGACACCGTCCTGCCGCGTGAAGGCATTTACGCGACGGCGACCCAGGAAATTGCCGGCCTCGGCGGCGACTCGCAGTTCTACAAGATCTATGGCAAGGCGCGTTATTATCACCTGCTCGCAGACGATGCCGATATCATCGGCTCGCTCTCCGCTTCGGCGGGCTATGTCGTCGGCTTCGGCGATAATCTGAACGTCTTCGACCAGTTCACCCTGACCAATGCCGATATTCGCGGCTTTGAAAACAAGGGCATCGGTCCGCGGATCACCGGCACCCACGATGACCCGCTCGGCGGCACGACCTATTTCACGGCGTCCGCGGAAGCGACCTTCCCGATGCCGGGCTTCCCGCGTGACTTCAACCTGCGCGGTGCAGTCTTCGCCGATGCCGGTACGCTGTTCGGCAATGACGTAGATCTTCTTGGTGCCGACCAGGCTGAAGGCACCAGCGCTTCGCTGCGCGCTTCCGTCGGTGTCGGCGTCGTCTGGCAGTCTCCCTTCGGCGCATTGCGTCTGGATTACGCAATCCCGGTCCTCAAGGAAGACTTCGACAAGACGCAGAACTTCAAGTTTGGCATCAACAACCAATTCTGATATCGGCAGTCCGGAACTGTAAGACTCAATTCCGTTCTGGAGCATTGCCGATGGAGCAAAACGTTTTTTTTCTGCCCCATGAAGGTCTGAGGCTCGCTGAGCTTGCAGAGTTTCTTGGGGCGGAACTTGCCAATTCCGATCATGCAGACGTCATCGTCAGGTCCGTGGCCCCGATCAGCAGGGCGCGGGCGGGCGATGTTTGCTATATTCTGTCGCGCCGCAGCCGCGAGGAATTTGCGACATGCGAGGCCTCGGCGGTGATCTGCGACAAGGCGCTCGTAGATCTCGTCCCTCCGCATCTTCCTGTCATTCTGTCATCCAATCCGCATGCGGCCTTCGCGATGGCCGGCGGTCTGTTCTATCCCGCGGCATTGCGTCCGGTCGTCATTCCGGGTGAAAGTGAGATCGCGCCGAGCGCGGTAATCGATCCAAGCGCCAAGCTTGAAAAGGGTGTGATCGTCGAGCCTTTGGCCGTGATCGGCGCGCATGCCGAAATCGGCGAAGGAACGCGCATCGGCGCCAACAGCGTCATCGGCCCGAACGTCAAGATCGGCCGGGATTGTTCGATCGCGGCCGGCGCGAGCGTTCTCTGTGCGCTGATCGGCAACGGCGTCATCATCCACAATGGTGTCCGCATCGGCCAGGATGGTTTCGGTTATGCGCCGGGCCCGCGCGGCATGATCAAGATCGTCCAGATCGGCCGGGTGATCATCCAGGACAATGTCGAGATCGGCGCCAATACCACCATCGACCGCGGCGCCATGGACGACACGGTGATCGGCGAGGGCACCAAGATCGACAATCAGGTGCAGATCGGCCACAACGTCCAGATGGGGCGCCATTGCGCCATCGTCGCGCAGGTCGGCATCGCCGGTAGCACCAAGATCGGCAACGGCGTGCAGATCGGCGGCCAGGCCGGCATCAAGGGGCATGTGACCATCGGGGACGGCGTGCAGATCGCTGCCAAAAGCGGTATCATGACTGACCTTGCCGCCGGCGGACAATATGGCGGTGTGCCGGCACGTCCGCTAAAAGACTATCTGAGAGAGGCTGCGCAACAGGTGTCGAAGTCCAAGTTGCGCGGAAGGAACCCTGGAGGCAAGCAAGATGACTGAGGAAGCCACGACGACGCTTTCTTCGGCTGATATCACCGAGATCATGAAGCTGCTGCCGCATCGTTACCCGTTTCTCATGGTCGACAAGATCATCGAGATCGACGGCGACAACACGGCGATCGGCATCAAGAACGTCACGGTGAACGAACCGCATTTCACCGGCCATTTTCCGGAAGCGCCGATCATGCCTGGGGTTCTGCTGATCGAGGGCATGGCTCAGACGGCAGGCGCGATCTGCGCCAAGAAGGAAGGTCAGCCTGGCAACCTCGTCTACTTCATGACCATCGAAAATGCGCGCTTCCGCAAGCCCGTCGTGCCCGGCGACCGTGTCGAGTTCCACGTCAAGAAGCACAAGCAGCGCGGCAATATCTGGAAATTCCATTGCGACGCCAAGGTCGACGGCGCGCTCGTTGCCGAAGCCGATATCGGCGCGATGATCGTTCGTAAGGATCAGGCATGAGCAATATCGCCGAAAGCGCCCGTATTCATCCGATGGCCGTCGTCGAAGACGGGGCTGTCATCGGTGAGGGCGTCAAAATCGGTCCTTTCTGCCATGTCGGGCCGCATGTCGTCCTGCATGCGAATGTCGAGCTTCTGACGCATGCGGTCGTCACCGGCCGGACCGTGATCGGCAAGGGTACGCGCATCTTCCCGATGGCCGTCGTCGGCGGCGATCCGCAGAGCGTGCATCATGGCGGCGAGGAGACGACGCTGACGGTCGGCGCCAATTGCACGATCCGTGAAGGCGTGACGATGAACACCGGCACCGCGGATTTTGGCGGCAAGACGACCGTTGGCGACAACAATCTTTTCCTCGCCAATTCCCACGTTGCGCACGACTGCCATGTCGGCAACAACGTGATCATGTCGAACAACGTCATGCTCGCCGGCCATGTGGTCATCGAGGATCGCGTCATCCTGGGCGGCGGCTCGGCGGTTCACCAGTTCACCCGTGTCGGCCGGCAAGCCTTCGTCGGCGGCCTTTCGGCGGTGAGCTACGATGTCATCCCCTATGGTATGCTGAACGGCAATCCCGGCCTGCTGAGCGGTCTCAATGTCGTCGGCATGACGCGGGCCGGCATCGACCGCGCCGTCATCCACAGGGTGCGCCGCGCCTATAAGGCGATCTTCGAAGGAACTGCCTCCGTCCGTGAAAATGCCGCCGCTATCCGCGAGGAATATGCCGATTGCGAGCAGGTGATGCAGATCCTCGATTTCATCGCTGCCGATAGCGATCGCGCCCTGTCCTCGCCGACCCGAGGGCAGAAGGGCTAGCCCGTGGCTTTATCAGGCGACACCGCGGCGGGCCGGCTGGCGATCATCGCCGGCGGCGGCCTTCTGCCTTCCTATGTCGCCGAGGCCGCGCGAGCGGCTGGCGAAAATCCCGTTATCGTCGCGCTGAAGGACGAGAGCGACCGGCGCTGGGAAGGCTATGACCACGCGGTCGTCGGCATCGGCGATTTCGCCGCCCTCGACAGCCTCTTCAACCGCTACGGTGTCAGCCGCGTCGTCATGTCGGGCAGCGTGCGCCGCCGGCCGGAGTGGCGTGAGGTGCGGCCGACCCTGCGCATCCTGATGAAGGTTCCGGCCGCCATCCGTACATTGCTGTCTGGCGGTGATGATACGGTTCTGCAGATGGTGATCCGGCTGATCGAGGGAAACGGCCGGCGCGTCGTCGGCGCCCATGAGATCGCTCCTGATCTTCTTGCCTCCATCGGTCCTCTCGGCGCGGTGGCGCCCGGTGAGGAAGATCGCCGCGATATCGCCCGCGCTGCCGAAGCCGCCGAAACGCTCGGCCGGCTCGATATCGGGCAGGGCGCCGTCAGCATCGGCGGGCGCGTCGTTGCCCTGGAGGGGCTTGAGGGCACGGACGAGATGCTGGAACGTGTCGCGGGTCTCAGAGCCGCCGGGCGCATCTCGCCGCGCCGCCGCGGCGGGCTCGTCAAGCTTTGCAAGCCGCAGCAGGATATTCGCGCCGATCTGCCGGCGATCGGCGTTTCGACGGTCTTGAATGCTGGCAAAGCCGGTCTTGCAGGCATCGCCGTCGAGGCCGGGCGGTCGCTGGTGCTCGATCGCGCCGCCGTCATCAAGGCTGCCGATGAGGCCGGGCTTTTCGTCTGCGGTATCGATCGCGGCCTGCCGGCATGGGGGCTCGAATGAGTGGCGTGCCGCTGAAGATCGCCGTCATCGCCGGCGAGGTCTCGGGTGATCTGCTCGGCGCCGATCTCATCGCCGCGCTCAAGCGCATTCATGCCGGACCGGTGGAGCTCGTCGGCGTCGGCGGCGAGGGGCTGCAGGCCGAAGGCTTGAAATCCCTGTTTGATTTTTCCGAGCTGTCGATCATGGGCATCACCCAGGTGCTGAGCCGGCTGCCGAGGCTGTTCACCCTGATCCGCAGGACGACGGCCGGTATCATCGAGGCTAGGCCGGATATCCTGCTCATTATCGACAGCCCGGATTTCACCCATCGCGTGGCCAAGCGCGTGCGTACCGCGCTGCCCGATCTGCCTGTCGTCAACTATGTCTGTCCAAGCGTCTGGGCCTGGAAGGAATATCGCGCGACGCGCATGCTCGGCTATGTCGATCACGTGCTCGCCGTCCTGCCCTTCGAGCCGGCAGTGATGCGTGCGCTCGGCGGACCGGCAACGACCTATGTCGGGCATCGCCTGACTGCCGAGCCTGCATTGCTGGAGACCCGTCGCCTGCGCGCCGGCAGGCAGCCCGGCAACGGCCCGATCCTTCTTCTTCCCGGCTCGCGTTCCTCCGAGATCAAGAAGCTGCTGCCTTACTTCGAGGCCGCAACGAACGAGCTTGTCGCCCGCAACGGCTCGAAGCGCTTCATTCTGCCCACCGTGCCGCACAGGCAAGCGCTCGTTCGCGAAATGACGGCGGGATGGGCGGTGCAGCCGGAGATCGTCGTCGGCGCGGAAGCGAAATGGAAGGCCTTCGCTGAAGCCGATGCGGCCATGGCGGCGTCCGGAACTGTCATACTCGAACTGGCGCTTGCCAATGTTCCCGTCGTTTCCGCCTATAAGGTCGATTGGATCATGCGCATGCTGACATCGAGTATCAAGACCTGGACCGGCGCCCTGCCGAACCTGATTGCCGATTATGCGGTCGTACCGGAATATCTGAACGATGTCGTTCGCGGCGCAAGCCTCGCACGCTGGATGGAAAGGCTGTCGGCCGACACCTATCAGCTCAAGGCGATGAAGGAAGGCTACGAGCTCATGTGGCAGCGGATGCAGACGGAAAGACCGCCGGGAGAGCACGCGGCGCAGATATTGCTCGACGTTCTCGCCAATAAAAAACCCGGCCATCTCTGACCGGGTTTTCTTTTGTCTTGGTCAGCCTTCAGCGCTTCGAAACCGGGATGTAATCGCGCTTCGGTTCGCCGACATAGAGCTGGCGCGGGCGGCCGATGCGCTGCTCCGGATCCTCGATCATTTCGTTCCACTGCGCGATCCAGCCGACGGTGCGGGCGAGCGCGAAGAGCACGGTGAACATGGTCGTGGGGAAGCCCAGCGCCTTCAGCGTGATGCCGGAGTAGAAGTCGATATTCGGATAGAGCTTCTTCTCGATGAAGTATTCGTCGGTGAGCGCGATGCGCTCCAGCTCCATCGCCACTTCGAGCAGCGGATCGTCCTTGATGCCGAGCTCGCCGAGCACTTCATGCGTCGTCTTCTGCATGATCTTGGCGCGCGGATCGTAGTTCTTATAGACGCGGTGACCGAAGCCCATCAGGCGGAACGGATCGTTCTTGTCTTTGGCGCGGGCAATATATTCAGGAATGTGGTCGACCGTGCCGATCTCCGTCAGCATGTTGAGCGCCGCTTCGTTGGCGCCGCCGTGGGCGGGGCCCCAGAGGCAGGCGATGCCAGCTGCAATGCAGGCGAACGGGTTGGCGCCCGACGAGCCGGCGAGGCGGACGGTCGAGGTCGAAGCGTTCTGCTCGTGATCGGCATGCAGGATGAAGATGCGGTCCATGGCGCGGGAAAGCACCGGATTGACCACATATTCCTCGCAAGGAACGGCAAAGCACATGCGCAGGAAGTTCGACGCATAGTCGAGGTCGTTCTTCGGGTAAACGAAGGGCTGGCCGATATGGTACTTGTAGGCCATGGCGGCCAGCGTCGGCATCTTGGCGATCATGCGCAGGCTGGCGACCATGCGCTGGTGCGGATCGGTGATGTCGGTCGAGTCGTGATAGAAGGCCGACAGCGCGCCGACGCAGCCGCACATGACGGCCATCGGATGCGCATCGCGGCGGAAGCCGGTGAAGAAGCGGCTCATCTGCTCATGCACCATCGTGTGGTGCGTGACGCGATAATCGAAATCCTTCTTCTGAGCGGCGGTCGGCAGTTCGCCGTAAAGCAGGAGATAGCAGACTTCCAGGAAGTCGCCGTGTTCTGCAAGCTGCTCGATCGGATAGCCGCGATGCAGCAGAACGCCCTCATCGCCATCGATGTAGGTGATTTTCGATTCACAGGATGCGGTCGAGGTGAAACCCGGATCGTACGTGAAGGAGGCAGTGTTCTTGTAGAGAGCACCGATATCGATGACGCTCGGGCCGATCGTGCCGCTTTTGACGGCGAGGTCGACTGATTTGTCACCGATTTTTATTGTAGCGCTTTGATCCGTCATACTGATCCTCCGAAATGTCGGTGGCGCCACAAAAGCGCCATAGGGGTTAAGCGTCCTCACCGATAGCTATATGATCGCGAAGCTAATGCCAAGTTACCGTGACGCCATTTTGTGCATTGCGGCATCACCTTTTAGGCACTGCAGCGATGAACTGCGTGCATAGCGGAAGCCGATGATTCGACTGGTCTTTTGGTGCTCGCGATTTTCCCTCATATTTCAATCGATTATCCTTGCGGGATTTGAGAGGACGCTGCATTCTGGCTGCCTTGGCGGGTGATTTTGGGCGACGCATGCAGGGGTTGAAGACAGTCGAATTGCGGCCGGAAGCAGGCGCTCGGCCTGCCGATTCCGCAGGTCTTTCGGCGCTCGTGGTGACGCGGCCGGCAAGAACGCAGGCGGCGGCGCCGTTGCGTCACCGGCTGCCGGCCGCAGCCGCGCGAGCGCTGCGTGCCGGCCTTCGCATGCTGGGCGAGGAGGCTGATCATGGCCGCCTGCTGCTGTTCTCGCCGGTCTTTCTCGGCGCAGGAGCCGCTTTCTGGTTTCTCGCGGCATCGGATTTTCCAGTCGTTGCATTGCTGCTCTGCCTGTTGGCGCTGGCGGTCGCGATCCTCGTGATCGGTAGCAGCAGGGTGGTTTTGCGGGCAATGCTGCTGGCGCTTGCTTTCGTGGTCTGCGGCATGCTGTCAGCGCAGCTGGAGACCTGGCGAGCCTCGACGGTGATCCTCGATTCCGCCGTGACGACGACGGTGACAGGCCGCGTCGAGCGGCGCGAGGGCGACGACCGCGGGCGATGGCGCTACATTCTCGCCGTCACCGCCACCGAGGCGCCGACGCTGAAGCGGCCGCCGGAGCGTGTAACCGCAATCGCCCGCAGCACCGGCGCACCCTTCGAGATCGGCGACATCATTACCGGCAGGGCGCGGCTGACGCCGCCGTCAGGTCCGGCGCTTCCCGAACTCAACGATTTCTCCTTCGGCGCCTATTTTGACGGCATCGGCGCGAACGGTTTCTTCTACGGCGCGCCTGAGAAGGTCGACTTGCAGGCAGGCCCGCAGGCCGCGGCATCAGTGCCCGAGGCGCTGCTCGAATGGCTCTACCGGCTGCGCAGCGGCATCGGCGATCGCATAAGATCGGTGCTGCCCGGCGACACCGGCGCTTTTGCGGCCGCCCTCGTGACGGACGAACGGCGCGCCATTTCGAACGAGACGACGGAGGCGCTGCGCCAGTCTGGCCTTGCCCATATCATCGCCATATCGGGTCTCAATATGGCCTTGTCCGCTGGCATCTTCTTCGTCGGCTTTCGAATGCTGCTCAGCCTCTTTCCCGTCGTCGCCCAGGCCTATCCGACGAAGAAGATCGCCGCCGCCGGCGCGCTCCTTGCCGTCACGGCCTACTTCCTGATCTCCGGTTTCGCCGTCTCGGCCGAGCGCGCTTTCATCATGATGGCCGTGATGCTGATTGCCGTCTTCTTCGACCGGCCGTCGATCAGCCTGCGCAATGTCGCGCTGTCCGCGCTTGTCATTATCGCCATTTCGCCCTCCGAGGTGTTGGGCCCGAGCTTCCAGATGTCCTTTGCTGCGACATTGGCATTGGTTTCCGGGTATCAGATGTGGAAGGACCGGCGCGTCCGGGAAAACGCCTTTCTGAAATTGCCGATCATCAGGCCCATCGTTCCGGTGGCGGGGTTCTTCATCGGCGTCTTCCTGACCTCGCTGATCGGCGGCTTTTCGACCGCGCTGTTTTCGATCGAGCATTTTCATCGCCTGACCGCTTACGGCCTGCCGGCAAATCTCGCGACGATGCCGATCATCTCCTTCATCGTCATGCCGGCCGGGCTGCTGGCGATGCTGCTCATGCCTTTCGGCCTGGATGCCGTGCCCTGGAAGGTGGTTGGATTCGGCCTCGATCTGGTGATCGCGGTCGCAAAGACGGTTTCCGGCTGGGGCGGCGACATCGGGGTCGGACGGTTGCCCGGCTGGTACTTTGCAGTGGCTGTCGCCGGCTTCCTGCTCGTGACCCTGCTACGCACCCGGTTGCGGCATATCGGTGCTGCCGTCATTGCCGGCTCGACGCTTGTTTTGCTGCTTCTGCCGGCTCCTCGCGCCCCGGATCTGGTGATTTCGGAGGATGGCGCTCTGGTCGCGGTCGTGGAGGCGACCGCTATGGCTTCCAATCGCCCGAAGCCTTCGGATTTCATCTTCGATCAGTGGCAGCGAGCATTGGTCCTGCCCACGCATCATCCTCCGAAGATGCTGGAAGGCCCGGCGATTCCGGAAGGAGAAGATCGGCGCCTCAAGCTTTCCGCAGATCAGCAGGAGGAGGTGAGGACCGCGATGCAGGCCGCCGCAACGGGCGGCGAAACAAACCGCTTTTCCTGCGTCAAAAAGGCCTGGTGCATATCGCGGCTTGCCAGTGGAAAGGTCCTGACCGTCATCGACAATGCCGCCTATCTCGGTCCGGCCTGCGATGTGGGCAACATCGTCGTGACGTCGGTGCGGCTGCGCTTCGACCGTTGCCGCTCAGGCGCAATGCTTTTCACCGGAGAGACGCTCCGCAAGAGCGGTTCCGTCGAATTGCGCTTTACGGATGACGGTCCGCAAACCGTCACCGCATTCGGCCTGCTGTCGAGGCCATGGACGCGCCATCGCGCCTATGACTGGCGCACCGGCAATTTCGCCGAATCCGGCGTAATCGATGTCAGTGATAGCGGCGGATGAGACCGACGAGCTTGCCCTGAACCTTGACGCGATCAGGCCCGAAGATACGGGTCTCGTAAGCCGGGTTGGCCGCTTCCAGGGCGATCGATGCGCCCTTGCGGCGGAAACGCTTCAGCGTCGCTTCCTCGTCGTCGACGAGCGCGACGACAATGTCGCCGGGATTGGCGGTGCTGCCGTTGCGAATGATCACGGTGTCGCCGTCGAAGATGCCGGCATCGATCATCGAATCGCCTTTGACCTCGAGCGCATAATGCTCGCCATTGCCGAGCATATCGGCTGGAACGACGATGTCGTGGGTGTTGTTCTGGATCGCCGAGATCGGAACGCCGGCGGCGATGCGGCCCATGACCGGCACCGAAACCGAGTTGCCGTTATCGGCAACGGGCTTTGCTGGAGCGGGCGCGGCCACAGGCTGGGGCTTGCCGAGGCTGCCTTCGATGACGCTCGGCGAAAAGCCGCGCCGGGGCTGGATGCTGGGGCTGTAGGCTTCCGGAAGCTTGATGACCTCAAGGGCGCGAGCGCGATTCGGTAGGCGGCGAATGAAGCCGCGCTCCTCGAGCGCCGTGATCAGCCGGTGAATGCCGGACTTGGAAGCCAGATCCAGGGCATCCTTCATCTCGTCGAAAGACGGCGGAACGCCGGATTCCTTCATGCGCTCATGAATGAAAAGGAGAAGCTCCTGTTGTTTGCGCGTGAGCATCGACGTCAGACCCCGTGATTGAAACAAATCCAGAACAGACACTATATGTTCCATATGTGTTCCGCAAGTAGCTAAATTTCCGTAAAACTTGGCTCCAACTCGTTGAGATTTTTATTTTCATTCGCCGGATCGCCGGGCAGGCCTTGAATTGAGATGAGCACTGGCGCACATCTCTAGCTGTTTCGGGAGGGGATATCATGAACAGGCATTCCGCCAACCCGCATCCGCTGGATCACTTGGTGCTGCCCGTCGTCAATATCGATCTGGCGCGAGAGAGGCTCGGCAAGCTCGGCTTCACCGTCGCCGCCGATGCGCGCCATCCCTTCGGGACGGAGAATGCCTGCGTCTTCTTTGCCGACAAGACCTATCTGGAGCCGCTCGGGGTAGCGAGCGTCGAGGAGAGCGAGGCATCGGCGCGGAAGGGCAATGTGTTTATCGCCCGCAACCAAGCTTTCCGCTTCCGCTGCGGCGATGAGGGGCTTTCGGCGGTGGCTTTCGGCACTGCGGATGCTGGCCGAGATCATCATAACTTCGTTGGCAAGGCATCGAGCGCCGGTGAAATGCTGCAGTTCAGCCGGCCGATGACGATGCCGGATGGATCTGAAAGCATCGCCGGCTTCAAGCTCGCCTTTGCCGCTGACCTGCGCGCACCTGACTTCTTCCTCTTCAGTGTCGAGCGTATCAGTCCGCTCCCGGCAGATCGCGGCGCGCTGGAGGCGCATGCAAATGGCGTCACAGGCATTGCCGAGGTGGCGCTTAGCGCGCCGGACGCTGCGGCATTCGGAACTTTCGTCGGCCTTGCCGCGGGACAATCGGCGATCGAGAAAACCGGCTTCGGCGTGAAGATCGCGGCGTCGAATGCAAAGATCAACCTGATGACGCCGGAAGGGCTGGAAGCTTATTTTGAGATCGCCGTTTCGCACGCCGAACGCGGCCTGCGCGGGCGGGCCGTCCTCTTCAATGTCGCCGATCTTGCCGTGACAGAAGCGCATTTGGCTGCTAACGGGGTGACCTACACGCGCAAGAACAATCGCATTCTGGTGAAGCCCGCGCCCGGGCAGGGCACGCTCTTCGCCTTCGAGGAACCACGATGAGCTCCAATACGAATTCCGAAGTCAAGATCGGCGAAGGCAACGGTCAGGTCACCTTTTCCAATACCGGCCGCCTGTCGCTGATCGCCGGCCCCTGCCAGATGGAAAGCCGCGATCACGCCTTCATGGTGGCCGAGACGCTGAAGGAGCTTTGCGGCAAGCTCGGCATCGGCCTGATTTACAAGAGCTCCTTTGACAAGGCGAACCGCACGTCGCTTTCGGCCGAACGCGGCATCGGGCTGGAAAAGGGCATGGAGGTTTTTGCCGATCTCAAGAAGGAATTCGGGTTTCCCGTTCTGACCGATGTTCACACCGCCGAGCAGTGCACGGAAGTGGCAAAGACCGTCGATGTCCTGCAGATCCCGGCCTTCCTCTGCCGCCAGACCGACCTTCTGATTGCCGCCGCCAAGACCGGCCGCGTCGTCAACGTCAAGAAGGGCCAGTTTCTCGCTCCCTGGGATATGAAGAACGTCCTGAAGAAGCTCAATGCCAGCGGCAATCCGAACGTGCTGCTGTGCGAGCGCGGTGCCTCCTTCGGCTACAACACGCTGGTCTCCGACATGCGCTCGCTGCCGATCATGGCGGCGATGGGCGCGCCGGTCGTCTTCGATGCCACCCATTCGGTGGCACAGCCGGGCGGGCAGGGCGATTCCTCCGGCGGTCAGCGGGAATTCGTCGAAACGCTGGCGCGCGCGGCCGTCGCCACCGGAATTGCGGGCGTCTTCCTCGAAACTCACCAGGACCCCGACAATGCGCCTTCCGACGGCCCCAACATGGTCTATCTCAAGGACATGCCGCGGCTCCTCGAAAAGCTGCTGGCCTTTGATGCGATCGCCAAGGCGTGATGTTCAACAGGCTGACATGATCGTGTTATAGGCCACATCGGAGCGCTGGTCCGGAGGCGTGAAACTGCAGCATTGTAATTTGCACGCCTTCGATTATGACAGGCTTCGAACGACTTATCACCCACCGAGCAGGAAGAACCCATGACTGCAATCACCGATATTATCGCCCGCGAGATTCTCGATAGCCGTGGCAACCCCACCGTCGAAGTCGATGTCTATCTCGAAGACGGCAGCATGGGCCGCGCGGCCGTTCCCTCGGGTGCCTCGACGGGCGCGCATGAGGCGGTCGAGCTGCGTGACGGCGGTAAGCGCTATCTCGGCAAGGGCGTTGAAAAGGCTGTCGAGGCTGCCAACACCGAGATCTTCGACGCGATCGGCGGTATCGACGCCGAAAACCAGATCCAGATCGACAACATCATGATCGAGCTCGACGGCACGCCGAACAAGTCGCGCCTCGGCGCCAATGCCATCCTCGGCGTGTCGCTCGCCGTCGCCAAGGCTGCCGCCCAGGCTTCCGGCCTGCCGCTCTACCGTTATGTCGGCGGTGCTTCCGCAAGCCTGCTGCCGGTGCCGATGATGAACATCATCAACGGCGGCGCGCATGCCGACAATCCGATCGACTTCCAGGAATTCATGATCATGCCGGTCGGTGCGGATTCCATCCGCGAAGCCGTCCGCATGGGCTCGGAAGTCTTCCATACGCTGCGCAAGGAACTTGCCGCACAGGGCCATAACACCAATGTCGGCGATGAAGGCGGTTTCGCACCAGGCTTGAAGAGCGCGCCCGAGGCTCTCGACTTCATCATGAAGTCGATCGAGAAAGCCGGCTACAAGCCCGGCGACGACATGTATATCGGCCTCGATTGCGCCTCGACGGAATTCTTCAAGGACGGCAAGTATGTTCTCGAAGGCGAAGGCCGCACGCTCGAGCCGGGCGCCATGGCCGAATATCTGGCCGAACTCGCCGGCAAGTATCCGATCATTTCGATCGAAGACGGCATGGCCGAAGACGACTGGGACGGCTGGAAGGCGCTGACCGACCTGATCGGCAAGAAGACCCAGCTGGTCGGCGACGATCTCTTCGTCACCAACTCTGCCCGTCTTCGTGACGGCATCCGCATGGGCGTCGCCAATTCGATCCTCGTCAAGGTCAACCAGATCGGTTCGCTGACGGAAACGCTGGATGCCGTCAACACGGCGCACAAGGCAGCCTACACCGCCGTCATGTCGCACCGCTCCGGCGAAACGGAAGATTCGACCATCGCCGATCTCGCGGTCGCCACCAACTGCGGCCAGATCAAGACCGGCTCGCTGTCGCGCTCCGACCGCCTTGCCAAGTACAATCAGCTGATCCGCATCGAAGAAGGCCTCGGCCCCCAGGCCCAATATGCCGGCCGTTCGATCATCCGCGGCTGATCGGATCTGATTTTCAATCGCTTGAGCCCTGCGCCTTGTGAGAGGCGCGGGGTTTTTTATTGCCCGTTTTTTAGAGTCAACGAACGGTTAATCTCTGCGCGTTAGATTGAACGAATTGGTAATGCGTTCAAGAGCATGCGTGTATGTGGACAAAGCATCATAAGAAGAGAAGAATCGGTCGCTTCGTCATTCCGGCCATGACGGTCGCCTTCCTCTCCTACTTCGGTTATCATTGCATCCATGGCGATTACGGCCTGCGCGCGACGGAGACGTTCGAGCGCCAGCGGATTGAGCGCGAAAAAGAGCTTGCGGTCTTGAAGGCGAAGCGCGAACATCTGGAAAGTCAGGTCGCGCTCCTGAGTGACGGCTCGCTCGACAAGGATATGCTGGACGAAAAGGCGCGTTACCAGCTCAATATGTCGCGCGCGGACGAGATCGTCATATTCAACCACTATTCCAATTAACTGGAATTCAGTTAATTGCGATTCATGTAATCTTTTCAACAATTTATCTCAGAATATGAGCCATGCAATTATGGCATTGCTGTGGTCATATTTCTTCCCTATGGTACGCGCCATCGAGAACCGATAAACCCATAGGGAGGGTTGAATGGCGCCGCGAAAGACCGCGACCGTTTCCAGCCGCAAAACTGCAGCAAAATCCACAGTCAAAGCATCGAATGGCGGCCCGGTAGCCGACTTCGATCGTGATGAAGAGCTCAAGGCCTATCGCGAGATGCTGCTGATCCGCCGCTTCGAGGAGAAGGCCGGCCAGCTTTACGGCATGGGCTTCATCGGCGGCTTTTGCCATCTTTATATTGGTCAGGAAGCTGTCGTCGTCGGCATGCAGATGGCGCAGAAGGAAGGCGACCAGGTCATCACCGCCTATCGCGACCACGGCCACATGCTGGCGACCGGCATGGAAGCGCGCGGCGTCATGGCCGAGCTGACCGGCCGTCGCAGCGGCTATTCCCGCGGCAAGGGCGGCTCGATGCACATGTTCTCGAAAGAGAAGCATTTCTACGGCGGCCACGGCATCGTCGGCGCCCAGGTTTCGCTCGGAACAGGCCTTGCCTTCGCGAACCGCTACCGTAACAACGGCAATGTCGCCGTCGCCTATTTCGGCGATGGTGCGGCCAACCAGGGCCAGGTTTACGAGAGCTTCAACATGGCGGCTCTGTGGAAGCTGCCGATCGTCTATATCGTCGAGAACAACCGTTACGCCATGGGCACCTCGACGGCGCGCGCCACGGCGCAGTCGAACTATTCGCTTCGCGGCTCCGGCTTCGGCATCCCCGGCATTCAGGTCGACGGCATGGACGTTCGCGCCGTCAAGGCCGCCGCCGATGAGGCGTTCGAACACTGCCGCTCCGGCAAGGGTCCGATCATCCTCGAAATGCTGACCTATCGTTATCGCGGCCACTCCATGTCGGACCCGGCGAAGTATCGTACCAAGGAAGAAGTGCAGAAGATGCGCTCCGAGCAGGACCCGATCGAGCAGGTGAAGGCACGCCTCATCGAGAAGGGCTGGGCTTCCGAAGACGATCTGAAGGCGATCGACAAGGATGTCCGCGACATCGTCGCCGACAGCGCCGACTTCGCCCAGGCCGATCCGGAGCCGGATGCATCCGAGCTCTACACCGACATTCTGCTCTAATCGGGGAGGGAACCCATGCCTATCGATATCCTCATGCCCGCCCTCTCTCCGACGATGGAAGAAGGCACGCTGTCCAAATGGCTGAAAAAGGAAGGTGACAAGGTCACTTCCGGCGACGTAATTGCCGAAATCGAAACCGACAAGGCGACGATGGAAGTCGAAGCCGTCGACGAAGGCGTCATCGGCAAGCTGCTGGTCGATGCCGGAACCGAAGGCGTCAAGGTCAACACCAAGATCGCCGTGCTACTGCAGGATGGCGAATCCGCCTCCGATATATCAGCAGCCAAGCCGGCTGCCGCAGCGGCACCCGCGGTCGCTCAGGAAGAGAAGCCGACGAATAGCGGTTCCGCCTCTGCTCCGCTTCCGGCCGAACCGAAGGCCGTCGTTCCGAACGACCCGGAAATCCCGGCCGGTACCGAGATGGTGTCGATGACCGTGCGCGAAGCGCTCCGCGACGCCATGGCCGAAGAAATGCGCGCCAGCGACGATGTCTTCGTCATGGGCGAGGAAGTCGCCGAATATCAGGGCGCCTACAAGGTCACTCAAGGGTTGCTGCAGGAATTCGGCCCCCGCCGCGTCATCGATACGCCGATCACCGAACACGGCTTTGCCGGCGTCGGCGTCGGCGCCGCCATGGCCGGCCTTCGCCCGATTGTCGAATTCATGACCTTCAACTTTGCCATGCAGGCGATCGACCACATCATCAATTCCGCCGCCAAGACGCTTTATATGTCCGGCGGCCAGATGGGCGCGCCGATCGTCTTCCGCGGCCCGAACGGCGCGGCAGCCCGCGTCGGCGCTCAGCACAGCCAGGATTATGCCGCCTGGTATAGCGCGATCCCCGGCCTGAAGGTCGTCATGCCTTATACGGCGTCCGACGCCAAGGGCCTGCTGAAAGCAGCTATCCGCGATCCGAACCCGGTCATCTTCCTCGAAAACGAGATCCTCTACGGCCAGCACTTCGATGTGCCGAAGCTCGACAATTTCGTCCTGCCGATCGGCAAGGCCCGCATCCATCGTGCGGGCAAGGACGTGACCGTCGTTTCCTTCGGCATCGGCATGACCTATGCGACGAAGGCCGCCGCCGAACTCGAAAAGATCGGCATCGATGTCGAACTGATCGACCTCCGCACCATCCGCCCGATGGATCTGCCGACCGTCATCGAATCGGTGAAGAAGACCGGCCGTCTCGTCACCGTCGAGGAAGGCTATCCGCAGTCTTCCGTCGGCACCGAAATCGCCACTCGCGTCATGCAGCAGGCCTTCGACTATCTCGATGCGCCGATCCTGACGATTGCGGGCAAGGATGTGCCGATGCCTTACGCCGCCAATCTCGAAAAGCTGGCGCTTCCGAACGTCGGTGAAGTCGTCGATGCGGTTAAGGCTGTTTGCTACAAATAAGGGGAGGGTATCTCGATGCCGATCAATATCACGATGCCCGCCCTCTCTCCGACCATGGAAGAAGGCAATCTGGCCAAGTGGCTGGTCAAGGAAGGCGATAAGGTCAAGTCAGGCGATGTGATCGCCGAGATCGAGACCGACAAGGCGACGATGGAAGTTGAAGCCGTCGATGAAGGCACGGTCGCCAAGCTGGTCGTTGCCGCAGGCACCGAAGGCGTCAAGGTCAATGCGCTGATCGCCGTTCTCGCCGCCGATGGCGAGGATGCCGCTGCCGCAAGCGGCGCGGGTTCTGCCGCTCCGGCACCGAAAGCTGAAGCTGCACCGGCGAAGGCTGAGGCCGCTCCGGCTGCAGCACCGGCACCGGCCGCCGCTCCGGCATCCGTTTCCGCTGGCGGCAACCGCACCTTCTCTTCGCCGCTTGCCCGCAGGCTCGCCAAGGAAGCCGGCATCGACCTTTCGGCTGTCGCAGGCTCTGGCCCGCATGGCCGCGTCGTCAAGAGCGACGTCGAAGCCGCCGTTGCGGGCGGTGGTGCCAAGGCTGCTCCCGCCGCTGCCGCTGCTCCGCAGGCTGCTGCTCCGGCACCGGCCGCCGCCGCACCGAAGGGCGCTTCCGACGACGCCGTGCTCAAACTGTTCGAGCCGGGCTCCTACGAGCTCGTGCCGCATGACGGTATGCGCAAGACGATCGCCCGGCGCCTGGTCGAATCCAAGCAGACGATCCCGCATTTTTACGTCAGCGTCGATTGCGAGCTCGATGCTCTGATGGCGCTGCGCGCCCAGCTGAACGATGCGGCGCCGCGCAAGGACAACGCTCCAGCTTACAAGCTTTCGGTCAACGACATGGTGATCAAGGCCATGGCGCTGGCGCTGCGCGACGTTCCCGACGCCAACGTGTCGTGGACTGACAGCAACATGGTCAAGCACAAGCACGCCGATGTCGGCGTCGCCGTCTCGATCCCCGGCGGCCTGATCACGCCGATCATCCGCAAGGCCGAGCAGAAGACGCTGTCGGTCATCTCCAACGAGATGCGCGATCTCGGCAAACGAGCCAAGGACCGCAAGCTGAAGCCCGAGGAATATCAGGGCGGCACCAGCTCTGTCTCCAACATGGGCATGATGGGCGTGAAGAACTTTGCCGCCGTCGTCAATCCGCCGCATGCAACGATCCTCGCGGTCGGCGCCGGCGAGCAGCGGGTCGTCGTCAAGAACGGCGAAATGGCGATCGCCACGGTGATGTCCGTCACCCTGTCGACCGACCATCGCTGCGTCGACGGTGCGCTCGGCGCCGAGCTGCTCCAGGCCTTCAAGGGCTACATCGAAAACCCGATGGGCATGCTCGTCTGATAGCTCGGCGGAGGCGGAAATGACCAAGACCGTTCTTTGCTATGGCGACTCGCTGACCTGGGGTTATGACGCCGAGACGATCGGCCGCCATGAGTACAAGAATCGCTGGCCGAGCGTGCTTCAGGCAGCGCTCGGAAGCGAGGCGCGCGTCATCGCCGAAGGGCTGAACGGTCGCACCACCGCTTTCGACGATCATCTGGCCGATTGCGACCGCAACGGTGCGCGCGTCCTGCCGACGATTCTGCAGACGCATGCGCCGCTCGACCTCGTCATCCTCCTGCTCGGCACCAACGACATGAAGCCGGTCGTGGCTGGTTCGGCCTTTGCCGCCTGCCAGGGCATCAGCCGGCTCGTGCGGCTGATCCGCAATCATGCCTGGCCTTTCGAGTTCGACGGGCCAGAAATCCTGATCGTGGCGCCGCCGGCGATCTGCGCGACGGGTAACGTGCCCTTCGCCGCATCCTTTCCCGGCGGCATCGAGGAATCGGCAAAGCTCGCAACGCTTTACCGCGATCTCGCCGACGAACTCGGCTGCGGTTTCTTCGATGGCAATTCCGTCGCCAAGACCACGCCGATCGACGGCATTCATCTCGATGCGGAAAACACCCGTGCGCTCGGACGCGGGCTGGAATCGATCGTCCGGATGATGCTGGGGATCTGAGCATGGCTTCCTTCGTCGCGCTGCGGCAGGCGTCACGGCGGGATGCTTCGGAGCTAGCGATCCTGGCGGATATCGCCTCGCACGGTGTTGCCTCCTGGCTGTGGTTCGCCGATGTGGCGAATGGCGCTAGCGACACGCCGCTGGAATGCGGCAGGCGGAAGATGAGCGAGGAGGAAGCCGTCGGCGGCTGGCGGGATGCCGTCATCGCCGAGGCCTATGGCGAAGTCGCGGGCGTGGCGATCGGTCATGCGCTGGATGAGGGCATAGGCGATATCGAAGCGACGATTGCGGCGACCGAGCCGATGCTCGCCTTGCAAAAGACGGTGGTCGGAAGCTGGTTCATTGGCAGTCTCGGCGTGTATCGCCATCTGCGCGGCATCGGCATCGGGAAAAGGTTGCTGGAGGATCAGATCGAAAGGGCCGATCGTCGGCCCGTCAGCCTGATCACCGCAAGCGATAACGAAGCGGCTTTGTCGCTTTATGGAAGAAACGGATTCTTGGAGGCTGCGCGTGCGGATGCCGTGCCGCTCTTCGAAAACAGCAAGAGGCACGCGTGGGTGCTCATGACCCGCAGCGCAGCATAACAAAGGGCAGGAAACACATGGCTGAATCCTACGACGTCATCATCATTGGCTCCGGTCCCGGCGGCTATGTCGCCGCCATCCGCGCCAGCCAGCTCGGCCTGAAGACGGCGATCGTCGAGCGCGAGCATATGGGCGGCATCTGCCTGAACTGGGGCTGCATACCCACAAAGGCGCTGCTGCGCTCGGCCGAGGTGCTCGATCACGCCAACCACTTCAAGGATTTCGGCCTCGTTCTCGAAGGCTCGGTCAAGCCGGATGCCAAGGCCGTTGTCGGCCGCTCGCGCGCCGTCTCCGCCCGACTGAACGCCGGCGTCGGCTTCCTGATGAAGAAGAACAAGATCGACATCATCTGGGGCGAGGCGAAGTTAACGAAGCCCGGCGAGATCGTCGTCGGCAAGTCGTCGAAGCCTGTGGTCGAGCCGCAGCATCCGCTGCCGAAGAACGTCAAGGGCGAGGGCACCTATACCGCCAAGCACATCATCATCGCCACCGGCGCCCGCCCGCGCGCACTGCCCGGCATCGAGCCGGACGGCAAGCTGATCTGGACCTATTTCGAGGCGCTGAAGCCGGATGCGCTGCCGAGGTCGCTGATCGTCATGGGCTCGGGCGCGATCGGCATCGAGTTCGCCAGCTTCTACCGCTCGATGGGCGTCGACGTCACGGTCGTTGAAGTCATGCCGACGATCATGCCGGTCGAGGATGCGGAAATCACCGCCATCGCCCGCAAGCAGCTGGAAAAGCGCGGCCTGAAGATCTTCACCAGCGCCAAGGTCACGAAAGTCGAGAAGGGTGCCGGCAGCATCACCGCCCATGTCGAGACGTCGGATGGCAAGGTGCAGCAGATCACCGCCGACCGGATGATCTCCGCCGTCGGCGTCCAGGGCAACATCGAAAATCTCGGCCTCGAGGCGCTTGGCGTGAAGACCGACCGCGGCTGCGTCGTCACCGACGGTTACGGCAAGACCAATGTCGCCGGCATCTACGCGATCGGCGACGTTGCCGGCCCGCCGATGCTGGCGCACAAGGCCGAGCATGAGGGTGTGGTCTGCGTCGAAAAGATTGCCGGCCTGCCGAATGTTCATCCGACCGACAAGGGCAAGGTTCCGGGCTGCACCTATTGCAATCCGCAGGTCGCCTCCGTCGGCCTCACCGAAGCCAAGGCCAAGGAGTTGGGCCGAGACATCCGCGTCGGCCGTTTCTCCTTCGCGGCGAATGGCAAGGCAATCGCGCTCGGCGAAGACCAGGGCATGGTGAAGGTGATCTTCGACAAGAAGACCGGTGAGCTTCTCGGCGCCCATATGGTCGGCGCTGAAGTCACCGAACTCATCCAGGGCTTCGTCGTTGCGATGAACCTCGAGACGACAGAAGAAGAACTGATGCACACCATCTTCCCGCATCCGACCGTCTCCGAGACGATGAAGGAAGCCGTGCTCGATGCCTATGGCCGTGTGCTGAACGCTTGATAATTTCCGGAGCCGCCCTCTTTGTCCGGGGTGGAAAAGATGAAAGGAAATCATCATGTCTATGGAGACGCAGGCGTTGCTGGTGTTTTTGCTGATTGGCCTGGTCGCGGGCTTCCTCGCTAGCCTCGTCGTCGGTGGCGGTGGTCTGATCAGATGCTTGCTCAGCGGCGTCATCGGCGCCTTCGTCGGCGGCTATCTGTTCAGTGCGCTCGGCATTTCGCTCGGCATTGACAACGCGTTGGTCGTACAGATCATCCACGCCACCGTCGGCGCCATTATCGTGGTTCTGGTCGCAAGGGCGGTCGCGTAGGGGCAAGGGCAGGTATGGCAGGCGTGGGCTGGATTTCGGCAATCATCATCGGCGGGCTTGCGGGCTGGCTGGCAGGCAAGCTGATGGATGCGCGATACGGGATTTTCCTCAACATCGTGCTCGGCATCGTCGGCTCCGTCGTCGCCACCGCGATCCTCGCCCAGTTCCATGTCCAGCTGGTTGGAGGGCGTCTCGGTTATTTCGTGACGGGTTTCCTTGGCGCCTGCCTGCTGATATTCCTTGCGCGGCTGGTGCGGCGCTAGAGACGAGGCCGCGTAGGGGCGGCGGAAAGCTGATACTGCAATGGTGACCATTCTCGACACGATCAATCCCGACGCCAAGCGCGTGCGACATCCGGAAAAGGCGCATCGGCCGGATACGGAAGTCATGCGCAAGCCGGACTGGATCCGCGTCAAGGCGCCGACCTCCAAGGGCTATGCCGAAACGCGGGCGATCGTGAAGGAGCACAAGCTCGTCACCGTCTGCGAGGAGGCCGGCTGCCCGAATATCGGCGAGTGCTGGGACAAGAAGCACGCCACCTTCATGATCATGGGCGAGATCTGTACCCGCGCCTGCGCCTTCTGCAATGTTGCCACCGGCAAGCCGAACGCGCTCGATATGGCCGAGCCGGAGAACGTCGCCAAGGCGGTCAAGGAAATGGGCTTGTCCCACGTCGTCATCACCTCGGTCGACCGTGACGATCTGGAGGACGGCGGCGCCGAACATTTCGAAAAGGTGATCTGGGCGATCCGCGCCGCTTCGCCGGCAACGACGATCGAGATCCTGACACCGGATTTCCTGAAGAAGCCCGGCGCCTTGGAGCGCGTCGTCGCCGCCAAGCCCGACGTCTTCAACCACAACATGGAAACGGTTGCCGGCAACTACCTCACGGTCCGACCCGGCGCCCGCTATTTCCATTCCATCCGCCTGCTGCAGCGGGTGAAGGAACTCGACCCGACCATGTTCACCAAGTCGGGCATCATGGTCGGCCTCGGCGAGGAGCGGAATGAAGTTCTCCAGCTGATGGACGACCTGCGCACCGCCGATGTCGACTTCCTGACGATCGGCCAGTACCTGCAGCCGACCCGCAAGCACCACAAGGTCGAAAGCTTCGTCACGCCCGAGGAATTCAAGTCCTACGAGACGGTCGCCTACAGCAAGGGCTTCCTGATGGTGGCTTCCAGCCCGCTGACCCGCTCCTCGCACCATGCCGGCGACGATTTCGCAAGGCTGAGGGCGGCGCGGGAGAAAAAGCTGCTGATCGCAGCCGAGTAAGGTTCGGCCCTTGCTTTTTGATCGAACCGCGGCGATTTTCGCCGCGGTTTTTCTTTGAGTGGCCGACGATGAATGTCGCATCCGGATTGAAATCGACACTAACCGAAGCGGACCGTATTCTGGTGATCGGCTGCCCCGGCAGCGGAAAGAGCACGCTTGCAAAACAGATCTCAGAAGCGCTCGGCCTTCGTTACATCTCCATGGACCGCGACTTCTACTGGCTGCCGGGCTGGAAAAAGAGACCGCGCGACGAGATAGATAGCCTTATCGCCACGGCCGTGGCGGAAGAGCGCTGGATCATGGATGGAACCGGGCTCAGTTCATTCCATCTTCGTCTGCCACGGGCCGAGGCCGTCATTTGGCTTCGTATGCCAAGATATGCATGCCTATATGGAGCGATTTCGAGAGTCTTTCGTTATTTCGGGCGTAGCCGTCCCGAACGGCCGGCCGGCTGCCCTGAACACCTCTCATTGGAGGCGCTTGTTTATATATGGAATTTCGAGCGGGACGCCGCGCCCTTGATCGAAACAGCACTCCGGGACTACGGACTTGTAAATTCCACCGTCACAATAAGATCACGTGAAGCGGCTAGCGAACTTGCCGCTCTTGGGAGGGCGACGAGAGGCGCATTTGCAGCTGAGGAAGTCCCGTGATGGACCGAAGAGCGGAGTTGCCGCTACGTCAGCAGATCACCGACCTTGATCAGGCGGCCAAGGGCATTCGTATAGCTCGGCGCATTCTCGTCGTGGGCTGCTCGGGTGGTGGGAAATCAACTCTTTCGCTGAAGATCGCCACGCGCTTCGGGCTTCCGTACATTTCCCTCGATCGCGACGTGTTCTGGCTTCCCGGCTGGGTGGCGCGCGACAGGGTCGAGCAGAGAAATATCATCGCCGGGCGCATCCTCGAGGAGCATTGGATTATGGACGGCACCAACCCTTCGTCCTTTGATATTCGACTGCCGCGGACCGATTTCGCCATCTGGGTCCGGATGCCACGGCTTCTCTGCATCTGGGGCGCCGTCAGCCGATGGGCGAAATGGATCGGCCGCACGCGCCCGGAAATGGCCCCGGGTTGCATTGAGAAGGTCGATTTGGAGTTCCTGCGCTACATCTGGACCTTCGAGGAGAAATTTGCCCCGCGCGTCGCCGCCGGTATCGCCGAACACGGCCCCGATGTGCCGGTTCTCCAGCTAAAATCCCGCCGCCGGATGCGCGAGCTTCTTGATCTTCTGGACCGGCCCGCTTAAGTGCCGCCTATGCCGCAATTCGAAACGCACCGTTCCGTCCCGCACACACCCGACCAGATGTTCGACCTCGTTGCCGATGTCGAGCGCTATCCGGAATTCCTGCCGCTCTGCGAGGCGCTGGTTGTCAAGAGCCGCCGGGAGCGCGATGGCAGGATCCTGCTCGTCGCCGACATGACAGTCGGCTACAAGGCGATCCGGGAAACCTTCACGACACAGGTGCTGCTGAACCGTGCCGAACGCGTCATTGAGGTCAAATATATCGATGGCCCGTTCAAATATCTCGACAATCGCTGGCACTTCGCCGAGACGCCGTCCGGCGGCTGCACCATCGATTTTTTCATCGACTACGAGTTCAAGAGCCGCATCCTCGGCGCTCTGATGGGTTCGATGTTCGATCGGGCCTTCCGGATGTTCACCGAGGCCTTCGAGACGCGCGCAAGCAAGATCTACGCTCCGGTTTGAGCGGCTATTTATCTGAAAAGAGCAAGCACACCATGTCCAGCGCCGTCCGGATCGTCGCCAGCCGAACTTCGCTGCGGCCGATGTCGCCATAGAGCATTTTTCGGTGAATGAGCGCGCCGGTGCGCGATTTGGCGACGAGATGCACGAGGCCGACCGGCTTTTCCGCCGATCCGCCGCCGGGGCCGGCAATGCCGGTGACGGCAACGGCGATGTCGGCGCGAGAGCGAAAGAGGGCGCCGTGCGCCATCTGCCGCGCGGTCTCCTCGGAGACCGCTCCGAAGCGCATGAGCGTTGCCTCCTGCACCCCGAGCAGTTCGATCTTCGCCGTGTTCGTATAGGTGACGAAGCCGCGATCGACGACGGCGGATGAGCCGGAAATCTCGGTCAAGGCGCCTGCAATCAGCCCGCCAGTGCAGGATTCGGCGGTGGAGATCATCACACGGGCGGCGGTGAAATCACGGATGATCGCGTCGGCCGCCGAAATTATCTCCTTGGGAAACAGGCTCATCATTTCCTCCCGCGATAGACGACGGTCGCCGTGGCGATTGCCGCGATGCCTTCGCGCCGGCCGACGAAACCGATCTTCTCGTTGGTCGTCGCCTTGACTGAGCAGCGCTCGATATCGATGCCGAGATACTCCGAAAGCTTCGCCCGCATGGCATCGCGATGCGGGCCGATTTTCGGCGCCTCGGCGATCAGCGAGACATCGGCATTCATGATCGTGCCGCCGCGCTCGCGCACGATCCGGGCGGCATGCTCGATGAAAATGCGCGAGGCCGCACCCTTCCATTGCGGGTCGGAGGGCGGGAAATGGTCGCCGATATCGCCGGCGCCGCAGGTGGCGAGCAGGGAGTCCGTCAGCGCATGCAGGGCGACGTCGGCGTCGGAGTGACCCTTGAGCTTCTGATCATGCGGAATGAAGACGCCGCAGAGGGTGACGCCATCGCCGGCTTCGAGCTGGTGCACGTCGTAACCGTTGCCGGTGCGCACATCGGGAAGCGGCGGCGCCGACAGCTTGTCGTCAGCCTTGGCGATATCGCTTTTGACGGTCAGCTTGACGTTGTCGGTCGTGCCTTCGACGATCGTCACCGGAATGCCCATCCATTCGGCGATCGAGGCGTCGTCGGTAAAATCGCTACGTCCGCTCGCCGCCGCCTTTTCATGCGCGTCGAGAATGGCTTCGAAGGTGAAGGATTGCGGTGTCTGCGCCGCGTAGAGCTGCTCGCGCGAAACCGTCGTCAGCACGGTGCAGGCGCTGTCGGCGCGTTTCAGCGTATCGGTGACGGGCATGACCGGCAGAACCGCCGGTGCTCCCCCGCCGAGGCTCTCGGCAATGCGGTCGAGAAGCACATGATCGAAGAAGGGGCGCACGGCATCGTGGATCAGCACATGGCTGACATGCTTGTCCTTGAGATACCGAAGGCCGGCGAGCACGGATTGCTGCCGGGTTGCGCCACCGAGCACCGTTTCGATCGGCGTTGCCGAAACGATGTGGCGGAAGGCTCTCGCAAACAGCGCCTCATCGTCGGGATGGATGACGACGACGATCTGCGTTGCCGGTTCCCATGTCACGAAGTTTTCAAGCGTATGCGCGATAACTGGCTTGCCGCCGATCATGCGATATTGCTTCGGACCTTCCGTCGGGGCTCCCGCACGCTCGCCGCGGCCGGCGGCGACGATGACAATTCCGGCCGATATTGGTTGCTTGGAAGGCATTTGCAGCATAAATCCCCGAAAGATCCGGAATTGACCCGAGTGCTCTAACGTCTTGCTTCGGCCTTTTCCAGCATCTGCCCGAAAAATATCGATTTCGATCCCAGCCCTCTTGGCAAGCCGCGGAACAATGGCTAAAAATAATGCAGTTCTATGGTGTGCCCGAAAGATAATCAGTTGATTTCCAAGGACCTCGCAGCGCCTTTCCGAATCGGATCTGTCTCCGTGCGGAACCGCGTCGTGCTCGCGCCAATGTCCGGCGTCACGGACATGCCCTTTCGCGAGCTTGCCTGGCGCTTCGGCGCTGGCCTCGTGGTCACGGAAATGGTGGCGAGCCGCGAGCTGGTCAACGACACGGCCGAATCCTGGTCGCGGCTGAGAGCCGCCGGCTTCCGGCCGCATATGGTGCAGCTTGCGGGCCGCGAGGCGCATTGGATGGCGGAGGCGGCAAAGATCGCCGCCGATCACGGCGCCGATATCATCGACATCAATATGGGCTGTCCGGCGAAAAAGGTGATCGGCGGTTATTCCGGCTCGGCGCTGATGCGCGATCCCGAGCATGCGCTCGGTCTGATCGAGGCGACGGTCAAGGCCGTCGACATCCCCGTGACGCTGAAGATGCGCCTCGGTTGGGACGAGAATTCGATCAACGCGCCCGACATTGCGCGCCGCGCCGAAGCGGCCGGCATCCAGCTTGTGACCATCCATGGGCGCACCCGCATGCAATTTTACGAAGGCCGCGCCGATTGGGATGCGATCCGCGCCGTCCGCGAGGTGATCTCCATTCCGCTGATCGCCAACGGCGATGTGGAGACCGCTGACGATGCCCAGGAAATATTGCGCCGTTCCGGCGCCGATGCCGTCATGATCGGCAGAGGCTGCCAGGGAAGGCCGTGGCATGCCGGCGTCATCGCTGGCGCGGCAGAGCCGCTGCCGGGCAAGATTGCCGAAATCGCCATTGAACACTACCGGATGATGCTCGATTTCTACGGCGAGGCGGTGGCGATCCGCCATGCCCGCAAGCATCTCGGCTGGTATCTGGAGCGCTTCGCCCCCGATCTCGCCGGCAGCGAAAAGGCCGCGATCATGACCTCGCGTGACCCGCGTGAGGTTGCCGCGCGCCTTTACGATGCGCTTGATGCAGGTGCGCTCGACAGCCGGGAGGCGGCATGACGAAGGATACGATATCTCCGCCCGATCACGCCGGCGGAACCGTCGCCATGGCCGTGCTGAACGCCATCCAGAACCCGGTCGTCATGGTCGACGAATCCGGCTTCGTCGCCTTCGCCAATTGGGAGGCGGAAGCTTTCTTCGGCGCCAGCGCCTCGCATCTGGCGCGTTACCGGATCTCGACCTTCATTCCCTTCGGCAGCCCGCTGCTCGCCCTGATCGACCAGGTGCGCGAGCGCAAGGCGCCGGTCAACGAATATCGCGTCGACCTGAGCTCGCCCCGGCTCGGCCAGGACAAGCTCGTCGATCTCTACGTCGCCCCCGTTCTCAGCGAGCCGGGCGCCGTCGTCATCGTCTTCCAGGAGCGGTCGATGGCCGACAAGATCGACCGGCAGCTGACGCATCGCGCTGCTGCCCGTTCGGTGACCGGTCTTGCCTCGATGCTGGCGCATGAGATCAAGAACCCGCTCTCCGGCATCCGCGGCGCCGCCCAGCTGCTCGAACAATCCGCGCTCGACGACGACAGGGCGCTGACCCGGCTGATCTGCGACGAGACCGACCGCATCGTCTCGCTGGTCGACCGCATGGAAGTCTTTTCCGACGAACGCCCGGTCGACCGCATGCCGGTCAATATCCATTCCGTGCTCGATCACGTGAAGGCGGTCGCCAAGGCCGGTTTTGCCCGCAACATCCGCATTACCGAAAGCTACGACCCGTCATTGCCGGCGGTCTATGCCAATCGCGACCAGCTCGTCCAGGTCTTCCTCAATCTGGTGAAGAACGCCGCCGAAGCGGTCGGCGACCGGCCGGACGGCGAGATCCTGCTGACGACGGCCTATCGCCCCGGCATCCGCCTGTCTGTTGCCGGCACACGCGAAAAGATTTCGCTGCCGCTGGAATTCTGCGTTCACGACAATGGCCCCGGCGTTCCCGCCGACCTGCTGCCGCATCTCTTCGATCCCTTCATCACCACCAAGACGAACGGCAGCGGCCTCGGCCTGGCGCTGGTCGCCAAGATCATCGGCGATCACGGCGGCATCATCGAATGCGACAGCCAGAACAGCCGCACGACATTCCGCGTTCTCATGCCGGCATCGAAGGATGCCTCGCTTGAAGACGCCTCTACCGTAAGCTCGACAGGACCTTCTCGATGACAGCTACGATCCTCGTTGCAGATGATGATGCGGCCATCCGGACCGTGCTCAACCAGGCTTTGAGCCGCGCCGGTTATGACGTTCGCATCACCTCCAACGCCGCTACCCTCTGGCGCTGGATTTCGGCGGGCGAGGGCGATCTTGTCGTCACCGATGTGGTGATGCCTGACGAAAACGCCTTCGACCTCTTGCCGCGCATCAAGAAGGCGCGTCCCGATCTGCCGGTCCTGGTCATGAGCGCGCAGAACACTTTCATGACGGCGATCAAGGCTTCCGAGAAGGGCGCCTACGATTATCTGCCGAAGCCCTTCGACTTGACGGAACTAATCGGCATCATCGGCCGGGCGCTCGCCGAGCCGAAGCGCAAGCCCGCCAAGCTCGAAGAGGATATGCAGGACGGCATGCCGCTCGTCGGCCGCTCGGCGGCGATGCAGGAAATCTACCGCGTGCTCGCCCGCCTGATGCAGACGGACCTGACGCTGATGATCACCGGTGAATCCGGCACCGGCAAGGAGCTTGTCGCCCGCGCCCTGCATGATTACGGCAAGCGCCGCAACGGTCCCTTCGTCGCGATCAACATGGCGGCCATCCCGCGCGACCTGATCGAATCCGAACTCTTCGGCCATGAGAAGGGCGCCTTCACCGGCGCGCAGACCCGCTCGACCGGCCGTTTCGAACAGGCTGAAGGCGGCACGCTGTTCCTCGACGAAATCGGCGACATGCCGATGGATGCGCAAACCCGGCTTCTGCGCGTCCTGCAGCAGGGCGAATACACCACCGTCGGCGGCCGCACGCCGATCCGCACCGACGTGCGCATCGTCGCCGCCACCAACAAGGACCTGAAGCAGGCGATCAACCAGGGCCTCTTCCGCGAAGACCTCTATTACCGCCTCAACGTCGTGCCGCTGCGCCTGCCGCCGTTGCGCGACCGCGCCGAGGACATTCCCGATCTCGTGCGCCATTTCATCCAGCAGGCCGAAAAGGAGGGCCTCGGCTCCAAGCGATTCGACCAGGAAGCGCTGGAACTGATGAAGGCCTATGCCTGGCCTGGCAACGTCCGCGAGCTGGAGAATCTCATCCGCCGCCTGATGGCGCTCTATCCGCAGGACGTCATCACCCGCGAGATCATCGATGCCGAGCTGCGCTCCGACGTGCCCGACAGCCCGATCGACAAGGGGCCGATCCGCAACGGCGCGATGACGATCGCGCAAGCCGTCGAAGAGAACATGCGCACCTATTTCGCAGGCTTCGGCGAAAACCTGCCGCCGCCCGGCCTCTATGACCGCGTGCTGACCGAAATGGAATATCCGCTGATTCTCGCAGCACTCACGGCAACGCGCGGCAACCAGATCAAGGCGGCCGACCTGCTCGGCCTCAACCGCAACACCTTGCGCAAGAAGATCAGGGAATTGGGCGTCTCTGTTTATAGAAGCTCCCGCACCGCCTGAAAAAGGCGGTGGGCTCCTCGTTTGCCCACCGCCTCCTCCTCCCCAGTATCCGCCGCCACGGTCGGGAACAAACTGAATGTATCCGAGCAGGATGGCGGTTTGTATCTGCGACGGCAAACAAAAGCGCAGTGTCATTCTACGGTCACATAGTGTTTGCGAGCTATTGTTTGCCGCCGGCCGAATGTCATTGAAGTTGCTGAGATCGTCGCTGCCGCTCCTGTGGATAAGCTGTGGATAGCAGGTGGATGACGTGGCCGATCGGCAGGCGAAAGCGTCCCCAATTTCGCTTCCATGTTGCCTATCCGTTCCGAATCTCGTCATCTGCCGCTGCTGCTGTCGATTTCCGCCGCAACTGTCGTCGACCGCATGCCATGGGCGCCCCGACTGATGTCGCGGAGCGCCCTTTTTCTTTACGAGTGGGGCTGACGCGGGCTGCGACATCGTGTTTCATGCCGGTCGATTTGGCGGGGCCAAGCCTCGCATATCTTTGTTCATGCCATAGATTACGCGGATCGCTCGTGCGACGTCGACGCCGGTTGCCCCGCACATGTTCATAACGTCTGGGAGTTGGATGATGGAATATCGTCGTTTGGGAAAGTCGGGCCTGCAGGTGAGCGAGTTCTCCTTCGGCTCATGGGTCACGTTCGGCAGGCAGGTCGAAGGAGGCGATGCCGTCGAGCTGATGAAGCTTGCCTACGACAATGGGGTGAACTTCTTCGACAATGCCGAAGGCTATGAAAGCGGCAAGTCCGAGCTGGTGATGGGCGAGGCGCTGAAGTCGCTTGGCTGGAGCCGCGATAGTTTCGTCGTCTCGAGCAAGGTTTTCTGGGGAGGCCAGAAGCCGACCCAGCGCGGCCTGTCGCGCAAGCATGTGACCGACGCCTGCCATGCGGCGTTGAAGCGGCTGCAGGTCGACTATCTCGACCTCTACTTCTGCCATCGCCCCGACATCGACACGCCGATCGAGGAAACGGTCCGGGCGATGCACGATCTCGTCGCCCAGGGCAAGGTGCTCTATTGGGGCACGTCGGAATGGTCGGCGCAGCAATTGACGGAAGCCTATGCCGTGGCCCGCGACCTGCGCATCACGCCGCCGACCATGGAGCAGCCGCAGTACAACATCTTCGAACGCCAGAAGGTCGAATCCGATTATCTGCCGCTCTACGACCTCATCGGCCTCGGCACGACCATCTGGTCGCCGCTCGCTTCCGGCGTCCTGACCGGCAAATACAATAACGGCGTGCCGGCCGACAGCCGCATGAACCTGCCGGGCTACGAATGGCTGAAGGAGAAGTGGTCCAGCGACGCCGGCCGCGCCCAGCTCAAACAAGTTGGCGAACTCGCCAGGCTTGCCGACGAGATCGGCCTGTCGATCACCCATCTCGCCTTGTTGTGGTGCCTCGCCAATCGCAACGTCTCCACAGTCATTCTCGGCGCCTCGCGCGCCAGCCAGTTGCAGGACAATCTTGCGGCCCTGTCCCACAGGCAGAAGATGACGCCCGAGGTACTGGACCGGATCGACGGGATTGTGGGAAACAAACCGGAAGGCCCGCGTCGATTCTAGAACCTGTCGGGCGAGACTGTGCGCTGACGACATGCATGAAAACAGAGGCCTGAAGGCTGCGGCATCAGGTCGACAGGCGCGGATCGTTCCCGACCGCGCCTGTGGCACCATTCGGCCTGCGGGACTAAGCGAGAGCTTCCGCCTGACGGAGGAAGTTCTGGAACTGCTCCTCCGGGACGAACGAGCCGCCTGTCGTCCAGAGGATGTGCGTCGCCCGCGACATCTTCTCCTCGATGCCGTTCAGGGTTTGGAAACGCCGGCCCTCTTTATGGCGCAAGAGGAAGTCCGGGCCGAGCAGGGCGGCGGCGGCCGAAGGCTCCAGCTTCTGCCTTTGGGTGATCCAAGCCATGCGAAGCAGCTTGAACAGATCGTCGTCGGCGGCCGTGTAGACGCCGGCGAGCATCTCGCGCATCACCTTGGCCACGAAGGCCGACATGCGGGCGACGGCCATGCCGTCGGCTTCGGTCTTGTTGGTCAGGCCGACGTCGTAGACCGACACCAGCTCCTGCGAACCCGACATCATGTGGACGAGGGCGCCGGGCGACTGAACCGGCTCGACGAAGAAGGCGTGCACATGGTCGCCGAAGATTGCCTTGGCGCCGAAGGCGACGCCACCCGGTGCGCCGCCGATGCCGCAGGGCAGGTAGAGGAAAAGCGGATTTTCCTCATCGATCGTGATCCCACGCTCGTCGAGCTGCGTTGCCAGCTCCGACGCCGCTGCGCTGTAACCGAGGAACAGATGCCGCGATTGTTCGTCATCGACGAAATAGATCGTCGGATCGGCGTCGGCGATGTCGCGGGCGTTTTCGACGGCTGTCGTGTAGTCCGCCTCGTGCTGGATGACATCGACGCCGAGCTTCCGCAGGCGCTCGACCTTCCAGGCCTTGGCGTCGGACGACATGTGGACCGTGGCCTTGAAGCCGAGCGCGCGCGCGGCGATGCCGACGCTCAAGCCGAGATTGCCGGTGCTGCCCACCGCCACGGTATAGGCTGAAAATAACGAGCGGGCCTCTTCGGTTGCCAGCTTCCGGATATCCTCGCCGTCACCGAGCAGTCCCTTCTGACGGGCGAGGTCTTCGGCAAAGAGGAAAACCTCGTAAACGCCGCCGCGAGCCTTGATGGAGCCGGCAACCGGCAGATGGCTGTCGGCCTTGATGAAGACGTTGCCGAACTCTCTCGTTCGATAGCCGAGCGCCTCGCGAAGTTCCTTGAGTTCCACCAGTTCCGAGCGGATCTCGCCGCCCGTGTCCTTCAGTTCCGGAAAGCATTCGGCAAGAAGCGGCGCCAAGCGCTGCCAGTTCTGGCGCGCGCTCTGCACATCGGCCGGTGAAACGGGCAGGTCCGAGGTATCGATCGCCTGTTTCCGGTAAAACGGATTGAGCCAGAGGGTCGGTCGGCCCGCGAGAACGTCATCGCGAGCGGGATCACTGGGCATTATCGTGTTCATGGACATTTCCATTCGTGAGCCGGGCTGCGGTTGGTCAGTGTCTTAGGACGCGGGCGAGGAAAGAGCGAGCCCGGTCGTTTTTTGGATTGTCGAAGAACTCGTCCGGCTTCCCAATCTCGATGATCGAGCCCTGGTCGATGTAGACGACGCGGTCGGCGACCTCTCTTGCGAACCCCATTTCATGCGTCACCACCATCATCGTCATGCCCTCGGTGGCCAGCTCCCGCATGACGTCGAGGACTTCGCCGACCATTTCCGGATCAAGCGCGCTCGTGGGCTCGTCGAACAGCATGAGATGCGGCTCCATGGCGAGCGAGCGGGCGATGGCCACGCGCTGCTGCTGGCCGCCGGACAGATGGTCCGGATACTTGTGCGCATGCGCCTTGAGGCCGACGCGATCGAGGAGCTTCATGGCGGTCGCTTCGGCCTCTTCCCGCGACTTTTTGCGAACCCGCATCGGCGCAATGGTGATATTGTCCAGCACTGTTTTGTGCGGGAACAGGCCGAACTGTTGGAATACCATGCCGACGCCCTTGCGGATCGCCGCGAGTTCGCCTTCTCCGCCAAGCTTCCGGTCGGCCTCGACGGGCATTTCATAGCCGTCCACGACGAGGCTGCCGTTCTGGTACATTTCGAGGCCGTTGACGCAGCGGATGAGGGTCGACTTTCCGGAGCCGCTGGCCCCGAGGATGACCATGACTTCACCGCGTGTGACGGCGAGATCGATGTCCTTGAGCACATGGTGGGCGCCGTAGAACTTGTTCATGCTTTTCATTTCGACGATGGCGTTCATCGTGATGTCTCCGTGTTGGAACAGCTCAGCGGGTGCTCGTTGCCATATGGTCTTCAAGCTTTCTGGCGGCATAGGTGATCATCGAGCCGACCAGGAAATAGGTGACGAGCAGGAACGAGAGGACTTCGAAAGTCCGGTCGCCATATTGCGGGTTCGCCAGGATCATCTGCCCCGCGCGGAGAAAATCCGTCAGCCCGATGATGAAGACGAGCGGCGCGGAATTGAAGATGTCGAGCACGTTGCCGACCAGCGGCGCCACCACGACCCGGAGCGCCTGTGGCAGAACGATCGAGCAGTTGATGTCGAATTCGCTGATGCCGAGAGACCTTGCCGCCTCGGTCTGGGCGCGCGGAACCGCCTGAAGCCCGCTTCGGACATATTCGGCGACGTAGGCGGAGTAGAAGATCGTGAACCCGATCATGCCGCGCGCAACGTCGGCCAGTCCCCACTGCGGCGCAAGCACCGGCATGAGGATCCAGATCCAGTAGATGACCAGGATGAGCGGCACCGAGCGCATGACCTCGATGTACCAGGTGCAGATGATCCTGAGACTTGAGAGCCGGCTCTGCCGCCCGAACGCGAGCAGGATGCCGATCGGCAGAGACAGGACCGACGTCACCAGCGTCAGCAGGACGCTGAGAAGAAGTCCGCCCCAGAGCTCCACGCCCGGAGGGGCCATGACCGCAACGACGACGATGAAGCCCGTAAACGCCGCAGCAGGCATCGCCTTCCTGGACAATGGCACATACGACGTCAGCACCCATCCCAGCGAGGTTGCGGCAACGACGCCTGCCGCAGACAGGACGTTATGCGGATCGCCATGATCGGCGATCAAAATCAACAAGGGGACGAGAGAGAGAACCAGCCCATGGTGAGGCTTGAACGAAAACACGCAGCCGAGACCGGCGCCGAGGGTCGCTGCGATGATCGCCGACGCCGTCCATGCGCGCCACGCCTGATCGGCTGGAAAAACGCCGATCATCAGCACCCGCAGGCTCTGCACGATGATATCCCACCTTGCCGTGGCGAGCGCCCAGTCAAGGATCGAATAGGCGAGCCAGAGCGCGCCGGGAATGACCAGCAGCGACAGGGCGACGTCGAAAGGCTTTCCGAACAGGTTGTGGCGGGTCCATTTTATTGAGGTGGCGATCATTGCGACACTCCCATGGGGTTAAGACGGCGGTTCGCCCAGTAGACGGACGAACTGATGATCCAACTGAGGACTAGGTAGGACGCCATGACGATGATGATGCCTTCAAGGCTGTGGCCGGTCTGATTGGCGATCGTCCCGTAAATGTTGAACAGATCCGGATATCCGACCGCGATCCCGAGCGCGGTGTTCTTGGACAGGCTGATATACTGATTGCCGAAGGAGGGGAGAACGACGCGGAACACTTGAGGAAGGATGATGTCATTGACGGTGTCGCGCCGGCTGAGCCCCAGCGACCCCGCAGCTTCCCATTGGGTCTTCGGAAGAGCGTCGATCGCGCCGCGGACGGTTTCGGCAATGAAGGAAGCGCTGTTCACGACGATGGCAAGCAGTAGGGCTGCCATCTCCGGGCTGATGCTGGTTCCCCCGCTGGCCTTGAACTTGTTGGCGACGGGGAAATTCACGGTCATCCCGCCGGTCGCGACCAGCAGCCCGAGGCAGACGACCGCCGCGCCGACGCATATCCGCCGCGCTCCACGGACGGGGTCGAATATTGCGCCCAAGGCCGACACTCCTGTGGCGGTGACCAGGATCAGCGGAAGGGTGGATGCGCCTCCGGTCCAAGACAGCGTGGGGACGTATATGCCCTGCTGGCTGACGATAAGGCCGCCATAGAGCTTTGCTGCAGACGCCATTGGCGGAAAGTGCAGGACGACCGCGAAATACCAGAAGACGAGCTGTATGAGCAGCGGCGTGTTGCGGACGAACTCGACGATCCAGAAACAGAGGTTTCGCACCACCCAGTTGGTCGACAAACGACCGACGCCGAGCATCGTTCCGAGGATCGTGCTGAGGATGATTGCCAGCAGTGCGATTTTCGCGGTGTTGAAGATGCCTGTGACGAAAGCCGATGCGATCGACATCTCCGAAGAGAACTGGGCGAGGTTGGGGACGAAACCTTCACCAGACGTCAGCGTCCATCCTTCGCTGATATCGAAGCCGGCGGTGTTGGCAAGAAACGAGAAGCTGAACCGTATGCCCTTCTCGGCAAGGCCAGCCTTGACCGCATATGCCAGCATGCCGAGCAGCACGACGACCAGAGCGACGATTCCGAGCTGGATCGCTTCGTGCCGGATGCGATTGCGCAGGCGCCGCGACCTCAGCCTATCACTCTCTGCCATGCCGCGGATCGCACTCGTTTCGTGGATTGTCATGTTCAGGCTCCAAGAGCTTGGGGGCGAAACGTTGTGGTTCCGACCCCCGGAAGGCATCAGTTCCAGAGCGGCGAGTAGATTGCGCCACCCTGCGTCCACAAGGCGTTCGGCGTGCCCTTGCGGTCGAGATACATCTTGGTCTTCGGACCGAGGTTGCGATCATAGGCCTCGCCGTAGTTGCCGACGGCTTTAATCGCCTGAGCAATGAAATCGTCGGAGAGGCCGAAGTCCTTGCCGTAGCCACCGCCGACGCCGAGGAACTTCTGAACGAAGGGATCTTCGCTCTTCAGCTTTTCAGCCAGATTGGCCTGGGTGATCCCGGACTCCTCGGCCTGGAAGAGGCCGTATTCGATCCAGCGCAGCGCGTTGCGCCACTTGGAGTCGTTGGCAGCCACGAAGCCGCCGAACGGGGACTTGTCCAGCGTATCCGGGAGGATCAGATAGTCGGCTGGCTTCGGTGCATTCCCCGCCCAGGCGGCAAGGGCTGATTTGTCGGTGCTCATCGCATTGCAACGACCCGAGTTGAGAGCGGAGAAAAGCTTCTCGAGGTTTTCATAGGTCAGGACCTTGGAGTCCTTCCAGCCACGCGCCTTGAAGGCAGCAGCCAGAACGGTCTCGGTGGCCGATCCCTGGGTGGTGCAGATCGTTGCACCATCGAGGTCTGCGAATTCCTTGATCCCGGCATCGGTTTTCACCATGAGGCCGGTACCGTCGTAGAAGTTGATCGGCAGGAAATCGATCGCGATCGACGATTCGCGCGCCGGTTTGATCGTGGTGTGGGCGAAGACGACGTCGACCTGGCCGGTAAGGACTGCGTCAAAGCGGCTCTTGTCGGTCACCGTGATGAACTTGACCTTGGAGGCGTCGCCGAGAACGCCGGCGGCAACCGCTTTGCAGAAGTCGACGTCGAGCCCTTCCATCTGTCCGGTCGTGGTATTGAGATAGCCGAAGCCGGGAGCGGTGTTATCGGTGCCGCAGTTGAGCACACCGCGCTGCTTGACCGTGTCGAGAACGGAAGCGGAAGCATCGGCCGCCGTGAACGCAACGCCTGCGAAAACACCGGCAGTCAGGATTTTGAGTAGTTTCATCGAGGTTCCCCTTTCGGATCGCATAGTGACGGTGACGCCAAATCAATGAGCGATGGCTCGATCGAAGTCCGGTAAGACGCTGGAGGCGTTATCGCCATTCTGACTGCGTCGTTCCCACTATTGGCCAAGGTCTGCGTGCGATCCTCGCTCCCAGCCCCATCAATTGGCAGATGGACAGTAGGAGCGGGGTCTATTCAAATCTACTTAATTCTCCTGAGGTTATACATTAGGAAGTCTGTTGCTTTGTAGCCGATGAGGGAGTTTGTCGGCATGGGGCACGTAGCGCCGGCACCCGGCGTCAAGACAGCGGCGGCTTCTCGGCCATCCGGTCGAGGAACGCCTGAAGGGCCGGACTGCGCTTTTCATCTTTCCGGAAGGCGATAAATATCCTTCGGCGTATTTCAGGAACGAGCCTGCACACCCAGACGTCTTCGAGATCGTAGCTGGCGCGCAGCCCAGGCAGGATCGAGATGCCGTAATTCTGCCGGATCAGCGCGATGGTTACTTCGAAACCTTTGCATCTGGCGACGATGTTGGGCTTGAAGCCCTCTTCCTGACAGGCCTCCACCAGCATCCTCGTATAGGTGTCGGAAGCGGTGTCGATCGCCCAGCGGTCCTCGCGAAGCTCATGCAGGCCAACCGTTGGCTGCTCCGAGAGCCTGTGATCTCTCGAGACCATGACGTTGAAGACGTCTTCCATCAGGAAGATCGTCTCGATATTGGGATCGAGCGCGCCGGTCGGTATGTTCAGGTCATCGATAATCGCGACATCCGTCTGCCAGCTTCGCAGCGCCGCAACGCTTTCGCCAGGCTCCATTTCTTCGAACTGGACGGTGAGGTGAGGGTGCCGTTCGGCGAGATCGTAGACGACCTTCGGAATGACGGCGGCCGCCACGGAAGGAAACGCCGCCACCCGAAGTTCGCCGGAAACGACGCTTTTCAATTCGGCGATGTCTGCTTTCGCCGATTCGATTTCGATGAGGATCTTCTCTGCCCGCAGCACCAGTTGCTGGCCGGCGGGTGTCATGACGACGCCCCGGCCGCGCCGCTCGACGAGCCGTATGCCAACCTCTTCTTCAAGAAGAGCGATTTGCTGCGACACGGCCGACGGCGAGACGTGTAAAGCTTCTGCCACCGCCGCCATGGTCTTGCGGATCGACAGTTCGCGCAGTGCCCGCAGACGTCCGACATCCATAACGACCTCCTCGCAGCCTCGAAATCATTAGCATGTCTGAACGTATAAGCAAATATTATTAACTTTTTCTGGTGTTTCGATCGATCTAGGTTCCGCCTCACGAATTCGAGGAATTGGAGAACTCAGATGACCAACGCTGCAAGGGTGCATTTCAACACCACCGTCCAGGATGCCGATCCACTCGTCGCCGATGCCCTCGCGTCCGAGCGGGCCCGCCAGCAGAACCAGATTGAGCTCATCGCTTCGGAGAATATCGTCAGCCGTGCGGTTCTCGACGCCTTGGGGCACGAGATCACCAACAAGACACTCGAAGGCTATCCGGGCAATCGTTTTCACGGTGGCGGGCAGTTCGTCGACATTGCCGAGCAGGCCGCAATCGACCGCGCGAAGCAGCTGTTCAATTGCGGCTACGCCAACGTCCAGCCGCACTCGGGGACGCAGGCCAACCTAGCTGTCTTCTTCCTGCTGCTGAAGCCGGGCGAAAAGGTGCTTTCGCTGGACCTTGCGGCCGGCGGCCACCTGTCGCACGGCATGAAGGCGAACCTGTCGGGCCGCTGGTTCGATGCCAACAATTACAGCGTCAACCCGCAGAACGAGGTCATCGACCTTGATGAGATGGAACGCATCGCCGAAGAAATCCGCCCGAAGCTGCTGATAACAGGTGGTTCGGCCTATCCGCGCGAACTCGATTTCGAGCGCATGTCGAAGATCGCAAAGAAGGTCGGCGCCCACTTCCTGGTGGATATGGCCCACATCGCCGGCCTCGTTGCCGGTGGCGTCCATCCTTCGCCGTTCCCGCATGCTGACATCGTGACCTGCACCACGACGAAGACGCTGCGCGGTCCGCGTGGCGGCCTGATCCTCACGAACAACGAGGAATGGTACAAGAAGCTGCAAGCGGCGGTGTTTCCCGGCGTCCAGGGATCGCTGCACAGCAACGTTCTAGCCGCCAAGGCGATCTGCCTAGGCGAAGCTCTCCGCGACGATTTCAAGCTCTACGCCCGCCAGGTCGTGGCTAATGCGAAGGTTCTCGCCGAAACGCTTGCGGATCGTGGCGTTCGCATCGTTTCCGGCGGCACCGATACCCACATCATCCTGCTCGATCTGTCGAGCAAGGGACTGCTTGGAAAACAGGCTGAGACGCTTCTCGCCAAGGCGAACATCACATCCAACAAGAACCCGATCCCCGGCGACAGCCCTCGTCCTCCGGAGTGGGTCGGCATGCGCCTTGGCTCCTCCGCTGCGACGACACGTGGCCTGAAGGAAGAGGAATTCCGGGTTCTCGGCCATGTCATCGCGGATCTCATCGACGCCGAGACAGAGGGCAGGACCGAGGAGATCGTCGGAACCGCCAGGGCCAAGATCGCGGAACTGACCGAGAAGTTCCCGGTCTACGGCCACTAGGGCAACGTACCCATGCGGAAATGCCCCGCCCACATCTCCGGGCGCGGCATTTCGCCGGTTCGAGCTTGGATGCAATGGAGCACGCCATGGGAATGGACAGATTCACACGCGCCGCAAACATCGATGGCAAAGAGTACGCAGCAGCGCTCCTGCAGCGCATAAAGGCCGATGTCGAAACGCTGGAGGCAACGACTGGAGCCGTTCCCGGTCTGGCCGTCGTTCTGGTGGGGCACGACCCGGCAAGCGCAATTTATGTGGCTTCAAAGCACCGTCAGACGGTTGCCGCCGGAATGAAGTCATTCGAATACCGGCTTGCTCAGGAAACCACGCAGGGCGAACTTCTTGACCTCGTGCATCACCTTAACAACGATTCAGAAGTGCATGGAATTCTTGTTCAGTTGCCGCTGCCGGCGCATTTGGATCCGAACGCCGTGATCCAGTCCATCAATCCCGACAAGGATGTCGACGGCTTCCATGTGTCGAATGCGGGCCGCCTTGCAACAGGCAACCCGGCTTTGGTTCCCTGCACCCCGCTCGGCTGCATGATGCTCATCAAGGATACGCTCGGCGAGAGCCTCTCCGGCCTTCATGCCGTCATCGTCGGCAAGTCCAACATCGTCGGAAAGCCGATGGCGCAGATGCTGATGAATGCCCACTGTACCGTCACGGTCGTTCACTCGCAGACGAGGAACGCCGCGGAGCTCTGTCGGGCGGCCGACATTCTTGTCGTCGCGGCCGGTCGGGCGGGCCTGGTTCGGGGTGACTGGATCAAGCCCGGCGCCGTCGTGATCGACGTCGGCATCAACCGAATCCAGGACGGCGAAAAATCGCGGATCGTCGGCGACGTGGCATATGGCGAAGCCGGCCACGCGCGCGCCATCACGCCGGTGCCGGGCGGCGTCGGCCCGATGACGATCGCATGCCTGCTGTCCAACACGCTCACCGCATTCCGCAGCCATCACGCGATGATCACCGCGGCCTGAGACGACGAACAAGGAGATAGACATGACCATCACGGCCCCTCGCTACGCTCTGCGTGTCGCATGCCCGTCGATCCGCGGCGTGACAGCCGCCATCGCCGGCTATCTCTCCCAGAACGGCTGCAACATCTCCGACAGCGCACAATTCGACGACGCCGATACTGGACGCTATTTCATGCGGATCAGCTTCCAGCCGCATGACGGACATACGCTTGACCAGCTTCGTCAAGGTTTCGAACCGATCGCCGGGAAGTTCGAGGCGAGCGCCGAATTTTTCGATGAGAGCGAGAAGAAGAAGGTGATCCTCATGGTGAGCCGCTTCGGACACTGCCTGAACGATCTCCTCTACCGCTGGCGCATCGGGGCGCTGCCGATCGACATCGTCGGCGTGATCTCCAACCACAAGGACTACCAGCGGGTCGTCGTGAACCACGACATCCCGTTCCACTGCATCAAGGTGACTGGGGAAAACAAGCCGGAGGCCGAGGCGAAGCAGATGCAGATCGTCGAGGAGTCGGGCGCCGAACTGATCGTGCTGGCCCGCTACATGCAGGTCCTGTCCGACGATATGTGCCGCAAGATGTCCGGCAGGATCATCAACATCCACCACTCCTTCCTTCCGAGTTTCAAGGGCGCCAATCCCTATAAGCAGGCATTCGAACGGGGCGTGAAGCTCATCGGCGCGACATCGCACTACGTCACCGCAGACCTCGATGAAGGCCCGATCATCGAGCAGGACATCGTCCGCGTCACCCATGCGCAGAGCGGCGAGGACTATGTTAGCCTCGGCCGCGACGTCGAAAGCCAGGTGCTCGCCCGGGCCATCCACGCCCACATCCATGGCCGGGTGTTCATCAACGGCAACAAGACCGTCGTCTTCCCGGCTTCACCCGGATCTTACGCGTCGGAACGCATGGGCTGAGCGCCGACTCATCGGGGCGCGATCTATCGCTGAAACCGGTCATCGGAGGCGCGGAAATCTCCGGACGTTCAAATCCTTGCCCGTCCCCGATGTTCGAGGACGATTGCCGGCGGACACGGCAGGCGGCGTGACAATAGCCCTGGGCAACACTCCATTGTGACGGTCCGAGGGCCAGGCGCGGCTTGACAACGTGACAAGCCGCGTTGCATTTTCGCCACAATGCGTTGCTTAAAGGTCACGCAAGGGTTTTGGACATTTCGCTCCCGATCGAGTCGTTGCGGCGCTGGCTTTTTGAGCCGGCGTTGTTTGATTTCGATCGGATGGCGGGGCGGTAAGTGCCGTCTGAAGAGAGGCCGAATGACGCAGGATGGGGTATCGCCGGCGGCGGGCGAGGCGGTGACGACGGTGACCGATCGCCGTGCCCTTTTTGCCGTGCCCGGCCTCGTGCTCGCCGGCGGTGCGCTTCTCTGCGCCACGATCACGCTTTTCGTACTGCTCGGCCTGACGCCGATCGCGCCGACCTCGCATGTCGTCGTCACCTCGGTGATCGTCAACTCCTTCTTCGTCCTGACGCTGCTGGCGCTCATCGGCCGCGAAGTGGCGAGGCTACTCAAGGCGCGCACGCGTGGCCGCGCGGCGGCGCGCCTGCACATCCGCATCGTCGTGCTCTTTTCGATCGTCGCGATCACGCCGGCGATTCTCGTCGCCATCTTTGCCAGTATTACGCTGAATGCTGGTCTCGACCGCTGGTTTGCGCTGCGCACCCAGTCGATCGTCAGCTCGTCGCGCAATATCGGCCAGGCCTACATGATGGAGAACGCCAGCTACCTCCAGGGGCAGACGGTTTCCATGGCCAACGACCTCGAGCGCAACCGCGCGCTCTACAGCCTCGACAGGACGGGTTTCGCCGAATTGATGACGCGCCAGGCGAGGGGCCGCGGCCTGCTCGGCGCCTTCCTCGTCGAACGCGACGGCTCGGTGATCGTCCAGGCCGATATCGCCACCGAAAAGCCGCTGCCGGCCATTCCGCAGGATGCGCTGGAGAAAGCGGCGGCCGGCCAGCCGACGTTGATTCCGCCCGGTGTTACCAATCTCGTCGGCGCGATTATCAAGCTCGATGCCATCCAGGGCACCTTCCTCTATACGGTGCGCGCCGTCGATCCCAAGGTCATGGGCGCCATGCGCATGATGGAGGAGAACGCCACCGAATACCGCTCGATGGAGGCCAACCGCTTCTCGCTGCAGATCGCCTTCGCCGTGCTTTACATCGGCTTTGCGCTGATCGTGCTCTTGGCGGCAATCTGGACCGCGATTGCCGTCGCCGATCGCATCGTCCGGCCGATCCGGCTGCTGATCACGGCGGCCGACAGCGTCGCTTCGGGCAATATGGATATCGTCGTGCCGGTGCATTCCGTCGATGGCGACGTCGCCAATCTGTCGCGCACCTTCAACAAGATGATCTCGGAAATCCGCACTCAGCGCGATGAGATCCTCGAAGCCAAGGACGAGGTCGACGACCGCCGCCGCTTCATCGAAGCCGTGCTGTCGGGCGTCACTGCCGCTGTCATCGGCGTCGAGCAGGATCGCCGCATCGCGATCGTCAACAGTTCGGCCGAAACGCTGATGTCGCTGTCGGCCGACCAGATGCTCGGCAAGCAACTCGCCGACATCGCGCCGGAGGTCGATCAGGTGCTGACCGAGGCGGCAGTGCGGCATCGCGGCGATCTCCGCAAGCAGATCGCGCTGGTGCGCGGCGGCACGGTCAGGACGCTGAGCGTCCAGGTCACCCGCGAGGAAGTGCGCGACATGAGCGAATCCTACGTGATCACGCTCGACGACATCACCGACCTCGTCATCGCCCAGCGCTCGACCGCCTGGGGCGATGTCGCACGGCGCATCGCTCACGAGATCAAGAACCCGCTGACGCCGATTCAGCTGTCCGCCGAGCGCATCCAGCGCCGCTACGGCAAGCAGATCGACCAGGGCGACCGGGCCGTTTTCGACCAGTGCACGGATACGATCATCCGCCAGGTCGGCGATATCGGCCGCATGGTCGACGAATTCTCCGCGTTCGCCCGCATGCCGAAGCCGACCAAGGAGCCGAGCGACCTGCGCGATATCTTGCGCGACGCGATCTTCCTGCGCGAGATGGGCAACCATCACGTCACCTTCCAGCAGGATTTCGGCGATCAGCCGCTCGAGGGCCTGTTCGACAGCCGCATGCTCGGCCAGGCTTTCGGCAATCTCATCAAGAATGCCGTGGAGGCGATCGAAGCCGTCCCGAGCGACGAACGCGACGAACGCAAAATTCTGGTGCGTGCAGCACTCGACGCCGGCCGCGACCGCTTCACCGTCGACGTGATCGACAATGGCCGCGGCCTGCCGGTGGAGAACCGCCACAGCATTCTGGAACCCTATATGACGATGCGCGAGAAGGGCACGGGTCTTGGCCTCGCCATCGTCAAGAAGATCATCGAGGAGCATGGCGGGCAGCTCGAGTTGCACGATGCGCCCGCCGATTTTGACCGGGGAAGAGGGGCCATGATCCGCGTGCATCTGCCACGCCGGGATCCGACGCCCGCCGCTCCCGCAGCCAATGACAAGGAAAGCGTTTATGGCCTCTGATATTCTCGTCGTCGATGACGAGCACGATATTCGCGAGATCGTTTCCGGCATTCTCTCGGACGAGGGACACGAGACGCGCACGGCCCATGACAGCGACAGCGCACTGGCGGCGATCTCCGATCGCGTGCCGCGGCTGATCTTCCTCGATATCTGGATGCAGGGCAGCAAGCTCGACGGCCTGTCGCTGCTCGACGAGATCAAGACCCGCCACCCCGATCTGCCCGTCGTGATGATCTCGGGCCACGGCAACATCGAAACGGCCGTCTCGGCGATCAAGCGCGGCGCCTTCGATTTCATCGAGAAGCCCTTCAAGGCCGACCGGCTGATCCTGATCGCCGAACGGGCTCTGGAAAATTCCAAGCTCAAGCGCGAGGTTTCCGAGCTGAAGCGCCGCACCGGCGACGCCCTGGAGCTGATCGGCACCTCGGTCGCCGTTTCGCAGCTGCGCCAGACGATCGAGAAGGTTTCGCCGACCAACAGCCGCATCATGATTCTCGGCGCGTCCGGCTCCGGCAAGGAGCTGGTGGCGCGGATGATCCACAAGAAGTCGACGCGCGCCAACGGCCCTTTCGTGGCGCTGAACGCCGCCAACATCACGCCGGATCGCATGGAAGTGGCGCTCTTCGGCACTGAGGGTACGCCGGGCCAGGCGCGCAAGATCGGCGCGCTGGAAGAGGCACATCGCGGTATCCTCTATCTCGACGAGGTCGGCGAAATGCCGCGCGAGACGCAGAACAAGATCCTGCGCGTGCTGGTTGACCAGCAATTCGAGCGTGTCGGCGGCTCCAAGCGCGTCAAGGTCGATGTCCGCATCATCTCTTCGACTGCCTATAATCTCGAAAGCCGCATCGCCGAAGGCTGGTTCCGCGAGGATCTCTATCATCGCCTCGCCGTCGTGCCGGTGCGCGTGCCGGCGCTGGCCGAACGGCGCGAGGACATTCCCTTCCTCGTCGATCAACTGATGCGCCAGATTTCCGAACAGGCCGGCATCCGTCCGCGCCGCATCGGCGACGACGCCATGGCCGTGCTGCAGGCCCATGATTGGCCGGGCAATATCCGCCAGCTGCGCAACAATATCGAGCGGCTGATGATCCTTGCCCGCACCGACGGCCCGGATGCACCGATCACCGCCGACATGCTGCCGACCGATCTCGGCGACATGCTGCCGAAGGTCTCGGCCAAGAACGACTATCACATCATGACGCTGCCGCTGCGCGAAGCCCGCGAGATGTTCGAGAAGGATTATCTGATCGCCCAGATCAACCGCTTCGGCGGCAATATCTCGCGCACCGCCGAATTCGTCGGCATGGAGCGCTCGGCGCTGCACCGCAAGCTGAAGTCGCTCGGCGTCTGATATCAGACGCTGCATCCCTCCATCGCTTCCCGGAAGACCATTTCCCATGCCGAGAATTGCCTATGTGAACGGCCGTTACGTCAAGCATTCCGATGCCAGCGTACATATCGAGGACCGCGGCTACCAGTTCGCCGACGGCGTCTACGAGGTCTGCGAGGTGCGCCACGGTTATATCGTCGACCTCACCCGTCATCTGAACCGTCTCGACCGTTCGCTGGGCGAGCTGCGCATCGCCTGGCCGATGAGCAGGGCGGCGCTGACGCAGGTCATCCGCGAGACGCTGCGCCGCAACCATGTCCGCAACGGCCTGTTCTACATGCAGGTGACGCGCGGCGTTGCGCGCCGCGATCATGTCTTCCCGGCCGAGGGCACGCCGCCTTCGCTCGTCATCACTGCCAAGAGCACCGATCCCAAAATCATCGCGGCCAAGAACGCCAACGGCATCAAGGCGATCACCGTGACCGACAACCGCTGGGACCGCGTCGACATCAAGTCGGTCGGTCTGCTGCCGAACGCCATGGCCCGCCAGCAGGCGAAGGAGGCCGGTGCCCAGGAAGCGATCTATGTCGATGCCGACGGCATGGTGAAGGAGGGGGCGGCGACCAATGTCTGGATCGTCGATTCGGATGGAACGCTGGTGACGCGCCCGGCCGAACACGGCATTCTGCGCGGCATTACCCGCACCACATTGATGGATGTGGCCGCCCAGCTGGGATTGAAGATCGCCGAGCGGAACTTCTCCGTTTCCGAGATGCTCGCAGCCCGCGAGGTCTTTCTCACCGCAGCCACAAGTATTTGTTTTCCGGTCGTTTCCGTCGATGGCCAGACCATCGCCAACGGCCATCCCGGCAGCGTCTCGCAGAAAGTCCGCGAAGCCTTTTTCGACGTTGCGGAAAAGATTGCGATTTGATACCAAGATTTGCTGGACAGGTGGAATGAGGGTGCCGCCGGTCTTGCATGGAGAGGTTGATTGATATTCTACCGGCCAGTTCAGGCCGGCAATAAAGAAAGAAGCGGCGCGATGGCGGAACGTTCTCAGAATCTGCAGGACTTATTTCTCAATACTGTTCGCAAGCAAAAGATTTCCCTGACAATCTTTCTGATCAACGGCGTGAAACTCACGGGCGTTGTTACGTCTTTTGACAATTTCTGTGTTCTCCTTCGCCGTGACGGCCATTCGCAGCTGGTGTATAAGCATGCGATCTCGACGATCATGCCGGGTCAGCCGATGCAGATGTTCGAGAGTGAAGAAGCAGCGTCCTAACAGGATCAGCCGTCATTTCGACACGCGATACCAAGAACGATTCGATCATCCCTGAGGCCGCCAAGCACAGGGACGATATGCGCGCGACCGTCGTCGTGCCGGTTCTGAAATCCCGCAGTCGCGGCGGCCAGACCGAATCGGCCTCCACCCGCACGCCGGAAAGCCGGCTGGAAGAAGCGACCGGCCTTGCCCAGGCGATCGACCTCGATGTCGTCAACGGCCAGGTCGTGCCGGTCAACGACCCGAGGCCGGCGACACTGCTCGGTACCGGCAAGATCGAGGAGATCAAGGCGCTGCTCGACGAGCGCGATTCCGGTCTCGTCATCGTCGATCATCCGCTGACGCCGGTGCAGCAGCGCAATCTCGAAAAGGAATGGAACGCCAAGGTCATCGACCGGACGGGCCTCATCCTCGAAATCTTCGGCCGCCGCGCCTCCACCAAGGAAGGCACGCTGCAGGTCGATCTCGCCCACCTGAACTATCAGAAGGGCCGGCTGGTCAGAAGCTGGACCCACCTTGAACGCCAGCGCGGCGGCGGCGGCTTCATGGGCGGTCCCGGCGAAACCCAGATCGAAGCCGACCGGCGACTCTTGCAGGATCGCATCATCAAGCTCGAGCGCGAGCTGGAGCAGGTCGTTCGCACCCGACAGCTCCACCGCGCCAAGCGCCGCAAGGTGCCGCACCCGATCGTGGCGCTCGTCGGCTATACCAATGCCGGCAAATCGACGCTGTTCAACCGCATCACGGGCGCGGGCGTGCTCGCCGAAGACATGCTCTTCGCCACGCTCGACCCGACGCTGCGCCGCATGAAGCTGCCGCATGGCCGCACCGTCATCCTGTCCGACACCGTCGGCTTCATCTCCGATCTGCCGACCCACCTCGTCGCTGCCTTCCGCGCGACGCTGGAAGAGGTGCTGGAAGCCGATCTCATCCTGCATGTTCGCGATATGTCGGATGTCGACAACCCGGCGCAGAGCGCCGATGTGATGCGCATCCTGAACGACCTCGGCATCGACGAGGCCGAAGCTGGCAAACGGCTGATTGAAGTTTGGAACAAGATCGACCGGCTGGAGCCAGAGGTGCACGACACCATGGTGCAGAAGGCCGCCGGCGCCAGCAACGTGGTGGCGGTCTCGGCCGTCAGCGGCGAGGGCGTCGACACGCTGATGGAAGAGATCAGCCGCAGGCTGTCCGGCGTGATGACCGAAACCACGATCCGCCTTCCCGTCGACAAGCTGGCGCTGCTGCCCTGGCTCTACGACCACGCGATCGTCGATGGTCGCGAGGACAATGAGGACGGCTCGATCACGCTTGATCTGCGCCTCTCCGAAACCGAAGCCGCCGAACTCGAACGCCGCATCGGCAACGGCCCGAAGCCGCAGCGCGAGGATTGGGAGCGGTGAGCTACCCCTTCTCCCCAGCGGGGGTCCGAAGGACGGGTCGAGACCTGTGGCTCGACCCCGGTCGGTGGCCGAAGGGTCGGATGAGGGCGCGCACGGCACGCCATTCATTGGCCTTCGCTTGCACTTAGGCGATCTATCTCCGGCGACTTTACCTACCCTCCGTCATGCTCGGCCTTGAGCCGAGCGTCCACGCCGCATCCGCCAACAGTCGTGGCATGGGTCCTCGGCTCAAGGCCGAGGACGACGGAGAGTGGAGTTGGCTCCTCGCCAGACTCAGCCTGACCTACCCAGCCACGAGCGCTCTTTCGATCGCCTTCGCCGCCTGCCAGATCTCCTCCATCCGCTCTAGGCTGGCCGCCTCCAGCGTCTCACCTTCCGCATCAAGAACATTCTCGATGTGATTGAATCGACGCCTGAATTTTGTATTGGTTCCCCGCAGCGCCTGTTCCGGATCGGCCTTCACATGCCGGCCGATATTGACGACGGCGAAGATCAGGTCGCCGAGTTCGTCGCTAACCTTTGCCCGGTCGCCGTCCCGCAGTGCCACCCTTAGCTCGTCGATCTCCTCCTCGATCTTGTCGAGGATCGGCTCGGGGGCGGACCAGTCGAATCCCACCTTGGCGGCGCGTTCCTGCAGCTTCAGCGCTTCCGTCAAGGCCGGGAAGCTGCGCTGGACGGAGCCCAAGAAACCGCCTTTGAAGTCCTCGGTGATGCCGCGTCTTGCCCGGCGCTCGGCGCGCTCGCGTTTTTCCGCCTGCTTGATTTCATCCCACTGGATTTTCACGGCGTCTGGTGTATCGGCTGCCGAGCGGGCGAAGACATGCGGGTGGCGGCGGATCATCTTGGTGGTGATGGCGTTGACCACGTCGCCGAAGGAAAATTCGCCGGCCTCCTCGGCCATGCGGGCATGGAAGACCACCTGCAGCAGCAGGTCGCCCAGCTCGTCGCAGAGATCGTCCATATCGCCGCGCTCGATCGCGTCGGAGACCTCATAGGCTTCCTCGATCGTATAGGGCTTGATCGTCTGGAAATTCTGCTCGATGTCCCAGGGGCAGCCGGTCTCGGGATGGCGCAGCGCCGCCATGATCTCGATCAGCCGCGAAATGTCTTTGGAAGGTTCCATGGTGCCTCGGTTGAGAGCCTCAGTTAAGAGGAATGTCGTTGGCGCTCTTCGACGACTGGTAGGTGGTGGAAAGCGCGTCATAACGTGCCTTGATGCGCGCGGTCTGCGCCTTCAGCGCGGTCTTTAGCTGGGCCTCTTCGGTCTCGACGAGATCGGCGATGGCAAAGCTGTTCCAGAAGGCGTTCTGCCTGCGATAGCCGCCAGGTTCAAGCCCGAAGACTTCCTTCAGTATCTTCAGATCGTGCGGAATGGCGAAGGCATCACGGGAATCCTCATGGCTGAAGAAATAATAGAAATTGTCGAAACCTGCCCAAGTGATCGCCGACATGCACATGGTGCAGGGTTCGTGCGTCGAAAGGAAGATCAGATCCTTGGTCGCCGGCGTGTCGCCAAGCTCGTAGAAGCGCTTCAGCGTGTGCACCTCGCCGTGCCAGAGCGGATTCTCCAACTCGTTATTGGTCTCGGCGACGACGAGCGACAGATCGGACTTGCGCAGGATCGCCGCGCCGAACACCTTGTTGCCCAAGGAAACGCCGCGCTCGGTCAGTGGCAGGATATCGTCCTCGATGACCGAAAGCAGGCGAGAGGCGATCGTCTTGTCAGGCATGGATATCTCCGGTTTTCTCCCAGTCTACCGTCTTGGCGGCCCGAGTGAAATGCGCCAAACGCCGGTGGACGTCATTTGCCACAGGCTTTACACTGCGCTGCAGCAAATGCGCGGGGTGTGCTGTTTTGGTCAGCATGGGTGACTTTTCTCAAATCATTGAGAGGACGAGCAAAAGAATACGCGCATGCTCGGGCTTTCGAATTTCTGTTTCTTCAATCCCTTGTCGATCAAGGGCATATTCTGGCAACTTCGAAGTGGATTGATGATGCCTCCCAGGACTGAACAGCTTTCGGTATTTCCCGCCTTCTTTCGCGTGGAAGGCCAGAAGACGGCTGTCTTCGGCAATGGCGACGAAGCTTTTGCCAAGGTGCGGCTGCTCCTGAATACGCGGGCGCGGATCGTCGCTTATGCTGGGAGGCCGGAAGCCGATTATCATGCCTTCCTCATCGCCAATCGCATCGAAACCGTGCGCGCCGGCTTTTCCGCCGAGCAGGTCGAAGGGGCCGCGCTCGTCTTCGCCGCCACCGGCAATGAAGCCGAAGACCGCGAGATCGTCGATGCCGCCCGTGCCGCGAAAATTCCGGCCAACGCCGTCGATCAGCCCGATTACTGCGATTTCTTCACCCCGGCGCTGGTCAATCGCGCCCCTGTTGCCGTTGCAATCGGCACGGAAGGGGCGGGGCCGGTTCTGGCGCAAATGATCCGCGCGCAGATCGACCAGCTTCTTTCCCCCTCACTCGGGCGCCTGGCGGCGTTGGCGACGAGCTATCGCAAGGCCGTCGAGCAGCTCATTCCGCGTGGCGTTTCCCGCCGCGTCTTCTGGCGCCGTTTCTTCTCGGGCGCTGTTGCCGATGCGGTCGCCAACGGCAACCTGCCGCAGGCCCGCCAGGCCGCCGACCGGTTACTGGGCGCGATGGACAAGGTCGCCGCCGGCCACGTCTGGCTGGTCGGCGCCGGTCCGGGGGCCGAGGATCTGCTGACGCTGCGCGCCCAGCGCGTGATGATGGAAGCCGATGTCATCGTCTTTGACGCGCTCGTGCCGCAGGCGATCGTCGATATGGGCCGCCGCGACGCCGAGCGGCTTTCGGTCGGCAAGCGCAAGGGCTGCCACTCGAAGTCGCAGGAAGAGATCAACGAGCTGCTGGTCGAGCTCGGCCGTCAGGGCAGGCGCGTCGTCCGGCTCAAGTCGGGCGATCCGCTGGTCTATGGCCGGGCAGGGGAAGAAATGGCCGCATTGCGCGCCGCCGGTATTACGTATGAAGTCGTGCCCGGCATCACCTCGGCTTTCGCCGCCGCCGCTGATTTCGAACTGCCGCTGACGCTGCGCGGCGTCGCCTCCTCGCTTGTTTTCACCACCGGCCATGATCTGACCGGCGATGTGCTGCCCGATTGGGCGAGCCTTGCCGTCTCCGGCGCGACGATCGCCGTCTATATGGGCCGCACCGTTGCCGCCTCCGTCGCCGAACGGCTGATGCAGGCTGGCATTCCCGCCGAAACGACGGTCGCCGTTATCGAGAACGCCAGCCGTACCGAGCGCCGCCTGCTGCATGGCACGCTTGCCGATCTGCCCGATCTGCAGCACCGCGATGAGTTGACCGGCCCGGTCATGGTCATTATCGGCGATGCGGTCGCGGGCGCCAATTTCGAACTGTCCGAGCCGCTGGTGCGTGCGAACGCCCGGCTCGAGGAATTTGCAAGGAGCTGAATATGGTAGACAAGGTTCTGACCGCCAACCGGCTGACGGATGGCATTGCCGTCTGGCTGGACGCGAACGGCAAGTGGTCGACCTCGCTGCAGGAGGCGCTCGTCGCCCGTCACAACGAAGCCGTCGAAGCATTGGAGGCAATCGGCAAGAAGTCCTATGCCGACAACGAGGTTGTTGACGTCGCCGTTGTCGAAGTTCAGGAAACCAACGGCATTCTCTGGCCGCTTCGCCTCCGCGAGCGCATCCGCGCGCAGGGCCCGACCATGGAATATGCACCGGGCTACGCTCCCGCCGATCCCGAATTCATTGCAGTCTGAGGAAGACGATGTACCGTTACGACGAATTTGATCATGCCTTTGTCACCGAGCGCGTCGAGCAGTTCCGCGACCAGGTTGAGCGCCGCCTTTCCGGCGAGCTTGCCGAGGATGCTTTCAAGCCGCTGCGCCTGATGAACGGCGTCTACCTGCAGCTTCATGCCTACATGCTGCGCATCGCCATTCCCTACGGCACGCTGAGCGCGCGCCAGATGCGCATGCTCGCCCATATTGCCCGCACCTATGACCGCGGCTATGGCCACTTCACCACCCGCCAGAACCTGCAGTTCAACTGGCCGAAGCTGTCGGAAATCCCCGATGCGCTGGCCGACCTAGCAAGCGTCGAGATGCATGCGCTGCAGACTTCGGGCAACTGCATCAGAAACGTGACGGCCGACCACTTTGCCGGTGCAGCCGCCGACGAAGTCGCCGATCCCAGGCCCTATGCGGAAATCCTGCGCCAGTGGTCGTCGGTCCATCCGGAATTCTCCTTCCTGCCGCGCAAATTCAAGATCGCCGTCACCGGCGCCGAGCGCGACCGCGCGGCCATCCAGGTTCATGACATCGGCCTGCACCTGAAGAAGAACGACAAGGGCGAAATCGGTTTTGCAGTTTATGTCGGCGGTGGCCAGGGCCGCACGCCGATGATCGCCAAGCTGATCCGCGACTTCCTGCCCGAGGAAGACCTGCTCTCCTACACCACGGCGATCGTGCGCGTGTACAATCTGCACGGCCGCCGCGACAACAAGTATAAGGCCCGCATCAAGATCCTCGTGCACGAGACCGGCGCCGAGGAGCTGGCGCGCCAGGTGGAGGCCGAATTCGCCGCACTGAAGGACAGCGAGCTCAAGCTGCCGGAACAGGATGTCGAGGCGATCGCCGCCTATTTCGCGCCGCCCGCTCTGCCCGAGCGCGCCGAGGGCTGGGAAAACCTTGCCCGCTGGAAGAAGGCCGATCCGGCCTTTGCCCGCTGGGTCCAGCAGAATGTGCAGCCGCACAAGAATCCCGATTACGGCATGGTGACGATCTCGCTGAAGCCGATCGGCGGTATTCCGGGCGACGCCACCGACGCGCAGATGGAGGCCGTCGCCGATCTCGCCGAGGAATATGCCTTCGACGAAATCCGCGTCAGCCACGAGCAGAACCTCATCCTGCCGCATGTGGCGCTTGCCGATCTCGAAGCCGTCTATCGCGGCCTCGTCGCCATCAACCTGGCGGAGGCCAATGCCGGGCTGATCACCGATATCATTGCCTGTCCTGGGCTGGACTACTGCGCGCTCGCCAATGCGCGCTCCATCCCGGTCGCGCAGGAAATCTCCCGCCGCTTCGGCAATCCCGAACGCCAGGCCGAGATCGGCGAGCTGAAGATCAAGATCTCCGGCTGCATCAATGCCTGCGGCCACCACCATGTCGGCCATATCGGCCTGCTCGGTGTGGAGAAGAAGGGCGCCGAACTCTACCAGATCACGCTCGGCGGTTCCGGTGACGAACATACGTCGATCGGCGAGATCATCGGGCGCGGCTTCGAGCCGGACCGGGTGACGGACGCGATCGAGACGATCGTCGACACCTATCTCGGCCTGCGCCTCGATGCTTCCGAAACCTTCCTTGCCGCCTATCGCCGCGTCGGGCCGCAGCCTTTCAAGGCCGCGCTCTATGGCTCGGCCGCGGAAGCGGCATAAGGAGGCGATGATGACGAAGATCTGGAGAGAAACCGGTTTTGTCGAAAACGATCCCTGGGTGATCGAAACCGAAGAGGTGAAGGCGACCGGAGAGCAGAAACCGCTGCTCGGCCTCGACGAGCTGATCGCCAAGGCCGACGAAAGCAACGATGTCGGCCTCGGCGTGCTGATCAAGCCGGCCGACGATGTGCGCCGGCTGGAACCCTATCTCGATCGCCTCGCAATCGTCGCTGTCGCCTTTCCGGCCTTCAATGATGGCCGCGCCTTCAGCCATGCCTCGCTGCTGCGCCAGCGCTTGGGTTACACCAACGAGCTGCGCGCCATCGGCGACGTGCTGATCGACCAGGTGCCGCTGATGCTGCGCGTCGGCATCGACAGCTTTGCCGTCAGCAACGCCACGGCGCTGAAGCGGCTGGCCGAAAATCGTCTTCCCGCCATTCCCCATCATTATCAGCCGGCGGTGCGTGACGCCGAAGCCGGCAAGGGCTATAGTTGGCGCCGTCAGGCGAAGCCGGCCGCATAAGCGACCGATCCGCCGTTTTACGATGACGGAACGGTAGCATGAAGACATTCGAAGTGGCGGTGATCGGTGGCGGTCTCGCCGGTATGATTGCTGCGATCTCACTTGCCCGCGGCGGCCGTAGCGTGGCGCTTGTCGCGCCCGTTGCCGCGAAAGAGGACCGGCGCACAACGGCGCTGATGGATCAGTCTATCCGCTTCCTCGACCGCCTGGCGCTCTGGGAGAAGCTGCGCCCTGCGGCAGCACCGCTCACCAGCATGCGAATCATCGACGGCACTGACCGGCTGCTGCGGGCGCCGACGACCACGTTCCGTGCGGCCGAAGTCGGTCTCGATGCCTTCGGCTATAATTTCCCCAACAAGACGTTGATCAACGTGCTTGAGGAGGCCGCGTCCGGCGAGGGCAATATCACCCGCTTCACCGATATGGCCGAATCGATTGACATTGCCCCGGATGCCGTCTCGATCACCCTTGCCGGCGGCGACACGCTGTCAGCCGATTTCGCCGTCGGCGCCGACGGCCGCGGTTCGAAGCTGCGCGAGACGGCTGACATCGGCGTGCGCAACTGGTCCTATCCGCAATCGGCCATGGTGCTCAACTTCGCGCATTCCCTGCCGCACCAGAACATCTCGACGGAATTCCATACCAAGCACGGCCCGTTCACCCAGGTGCCGCTGCCGGGAAACCGTTCCAGCCTCGTCTGGGTGCAGGACCCTGCCGAAGCGGCGGCCGGCATGGAACTGCCCCTTGCCGAACTTGGGCTTCTCGTCGAGGCGCGTATGCAGTCCATGCTCGGCATGGTGAGCGTCGAGGACGGCGTCCAGGTCTGGCCGCTCTCCGGCATGATGGCGCATCGCTTCGGCAAGGGGCGCATTGCGCTGATCGGCGAAGCGGCCCACGTCTTCCCGCCGATCGGGGCGCAGGGGCTGAACCTCAGCCTGCGCGATATCATGGTGCTGACCGATATCCTCTGCGACAGGGCCGAATTGCCGGTGCCGGCCGATGCCGGCGACAGCTTCGACCGCCGGCGCCGCGCCGATATCATGACGCGCACGGCAAGCGTCGATCTTCTCAACCGCTCGCTGCTTTCGGATTTCCTGCCCGTGCAGATGCTGCGCGCCGCCGGGCTGCATATCCTCTCGGCCATTCCGCCGCTGCGCAATATCGTCATGCGCGAGGGGATCGAGCCGGGCCGCGGCTTTCGCGATATTCCCGATTCCCTAAGGGAAAAGCTCAAACGGAAGAAGGCCTGAGCGGATCGCGATCAGCCAGAGGGAAACGCTCACCACCGAAAACACCGTCGTGATCAGGATCGTCGCCGAGGCGCGCTCCTGCCACACGCCGTATTGCTGGCCGATGACGAAGACGTTGGTCGCCGTCGGCAGCGAGGCGAGCAGCACGGCGGCCTGGATCCAGACCGGCTCGAAACCGCCGATCGCCGTCAGCGCCAGGAAAACCGCGATCGGATGCAGGATCAGCTTCGCCGGCACGATATAGCCGATCTCCGCCGGGGTGCGCTTCAGCGGCCTGAGCGCCAGCGTCACGCCCATGGCGAAAAGGGCGCAGGGAGCAGCTGCCTGGGCGAGGTAGTCGACGAGGCGCAGAAACGCCGGCGGCTGGTCGAGATGCAGAGCAGCCACGGCAAAGCCCGCCGCCGTCGACAGGATGAAGGGATGTAGCGCCACCTTCCGCGCAATATCGGCGGCGAGTCGGCCGGAAGAACGCTTGTCGCCGCCGGCGACCGCCATCAGCGCCGGCGCCACGATGAAATGCAGCGCGTTTTCGAAGCAGACGATCAGCGCCACCGGCACGGACGCCCCGTCGCCAAGTGCCAGGAGCGCCAGGCCCGGTCCCATATAGCCGATATTGCCATAGGAGCCGGCAAAGGACTGGATGGTGCAATCGGCGAGCGAATTGCCGCGCAACACGCGGCCGACGACGAAGAGCAGGATAAAGACCGTATAGGTCGCAGCGATATCGGTGACGATGAAATCGACCCGCGTCAGCTCTTCGATTGGCGTGCGCGAGACGAGTTTGAAGAAGAGAGCAGGCAAGGCGGCGTAGATGATGAAGGTGTTCAGCCAGCCGAGTGCCTCGGCCGGCTGCTTCGTCGCCTTGGCGGCGATGTAGCCGATCAGAATCAGGCCGAAGAACGGCAGGAGCAGGCTGACGATATCGGCCAAAGAGATCTTCCAATGCGCGGGGATGATTGGCGGGGTAAGAGCTGTTTAGCCGATTTGCATCAGGATCGGAAAGGTCTGCTGGAACCAGATCGCCACATCGCTCACCCAGCCGAACAGGAAGGCGAGGCCGGTGAGGATGAGAAAGACGCCCATGATCTTCTCGACAGTGCCGAGATGGCGGCGGAAGCGCGACAGAAAACGCATGAAGGCGCCGGAAAAGCCGGCGGCGATCCAGAAGGGAATGGCGAGACCCAGCGAATAGATGGCGAGCAGTCCGGCGCCGGAGCCGACCGTTTCGCGCGAGGCGGCAACGCCGAGGATGGCGCCGAGCACCGGGCCGATGCAGGGTGTCCAGCCGAAGGCGAAGGCAAGGCCCATGATATAGGCGCCTGTCAGCGTCGCCGGTTTGCCGCCGCCCTGGAAGCGCGCTTCGCGCGCCAGTACGCCGATTCGGAATAGGCCGAGGAAATTCAGCCCCATGACGATAATGATCAGCCCGCCGATCTTGGAGAGCAGGTCGAGATGCTGGCGGAGCGCCATGCCGATACTGGAAGCGCCGGCGCCGAGCGCCACGAAAACCGTGGCGAAGCCGAGTGTGAAGAGCAGGGCGGAAAAAAGAACCCCACGCTTGACGTCAGGCGCAACCGCAACCGCGCCGCCGCCGCGGAACTGCTCGACTGATATGCCGGCCATGTAGCACAGGTACGGCGGGACGAGGGGAAGCACGCAGGGCGAAAGAAAGGAAAGCGCCCCTGCAATCAACGCGCTCCACAGGGAAATATCGGCAATCGACACGCATTCTCTCCTGCTGCAATCTGCGTCCTGTTCCTAGCTTTGCAGCCCCCTGATTGCCAATCACCTTTTTGCGTGCGCCAGGAATCTGGTTTGCCAGCGCAAGCGATATGGCTTGCCAGCGCAAGCGATATGGCTTGCGCGCGCAAGAAATGTGCCGATCGCCGAAAAAAGCCAAATTTTTCGGTTGACCGCAATGGGTCGCCTGCCTATGTTCCGCCCACTTCCAGCCGGGGTGCTTCACACCCGCGGAGCGGGAGAGCGTAGCTCAGCCGGTAGAGCAACTGACTTTTAATCAGTAGGTCTCGGGTTCGAACCCCGACGCTCTCACCATAAGTTCCAATGTCTTCTTATTTTAAGAAAAGCGCTGAGCTGGATAGAGCAGCGAAGATCCCTGGATGCGGTGGGTGAAAGCCCGCGTCTACTGCTATCTCGACCGGAAAAGGATGGTCGGCAGCCGCGCTGGGTCAGGAATACGCGCCAAAAGCCAAGAGAAGTGCACCAATCGCGATTATTGCCAGGGCCGGCCAGTTTTTGGATAGGCCGAGAAACCTCAGGCCTTGGCGCCGTGGTTCCAGCGTGGCGCCGCCTTGCGGCATCCGATGCGGATTACTCGGCCTTCGGCCGAGAGCTAATTGAAACAGAAAAAGAAGTCCGCCAATGATGAGAGCGGCACCAATCAGGATTGCCCACATCGTCGCCTCCGCTAGGGATAGGGGTGAGCGTTAAACCAGATCCGCGCCTGATTGTTCCCTTATAGCGCCATCGGCAGGCGTTTGCTTTCTCCGATTTCCATTTGGAACCAAATCCGCGCGGGCTCGATTTGACCATTGAGCAATCTTGGAGATTCCTCATGGATGAAACACCCAAAACCGCAATCCGCGGAATGATGCTGTACGTATTGGCTCTTCTCGTCCTGGGCATTTTGGCAGGGGCGGCTTACACGATCTATGGTCACCCCGCCGATCCCACTCAGCCGTCAGCGGCTGAAACGATTCCGGAAAAAGCCATCGCGCCGCAGTAGGGGCCTAGCAAAGTCCTGCCACGCTGACGGGGTGGCTATGGCGATCGGTCTGCCGGCGGCATCAAGCCCATAGATTTCTATTAGCAAGTTCCCGTGTTATGATTTCGGTCCTGGCGTCGTTCGCCGTGTTGCCCGCACAGAGACTTGTCTAATGAGTGAAGTGGACGTGCTTTTTGCCACCCTGCGACAGGCGGCCGACCCGCAGACGGTCGAGTGTATCGAAAACGTCGTCAGGCGTGGCTCGGATCGTGATCTCAATCGCATCAACGCGCTCGCCTTCGCCGAGAAGCATCATCTCGATGAGGAAAAGACGATCGCGGCGTTTCTGCATGCAGCCCGCATCGGCACCTTCGAGATGACCTGGAATGTCCTTTGCCCGGGATGCGGTGGCGTCCTCGACAGCGGCGCAACCCTCAAGGGTGTCTCCCAGGACACGTACCACTGCGCGCTCTGCGCGGCCGGATACGAGCCGACCCTCGACGAGATGGTCGAGGTAACCTTCACGGTCAGTCCCCGCGTGCGCAGGATTGCCGCCCACGATCCCGATCGATTGCCTCCGCTGGAGTACTACCGCCAGATCTTCTTCAGCTCCGGTGTCGACTTGCCGGAGAACCTGGAAGCAAAGTTCGCGCGCATCCTGTTGGAGATGATCGAGTTGGCTCCGGGCGAGAAGGCTTTCCTCTCGCTGCAATTGCCGGCGCAGTTCGTCATCATCTTCGATGCGGTCACGCACTCGGCGCAGTTCATCGATGTGCAGGGGGAACCCACCGACGAACGTCAAACCCTCTCGATGGTCATTAGCCGGGGGCATGCGCTGAACGAGACCGTGACGCTGCGTCCCGGCTCGTTGCGGCTTATCCTTGAGAACCACACCGATCGCAGGGTGGTGCCGAACGTGTGCATTGCAGGAGATGACCTGCATGACCTATTGGGCCGCAGGCGGCCTTTCCTGACCGCCAAGCGCCTGCTGACCAACCAGAGCTTCCGCGACATTTACCGGACCGACACGCTCGATGTCGACCAGCGCCTGAAGATCACCAGCCTGACCTTCCTCTTCACCGACCTGAGGGGCTCGACCGCGCTTTATGAGCGGGTGGGAGATCTTGCCGCTTTCGATCTGGTGCGTGCGCATTTCCGCGTTCTTCATGAGATCGTCGCCACAGAGGCCGGTGCGGTCGTCAAGACGATCGGCGATGCCGTCATGGCGACCTTTCCGAGCCCGGACCGTGCGGTGGCGGCTGCACTCAGGATGCGCGAGGCGATGCTTCGGCTAAACGCCGAACACGGCAGCGACGATCTTCTCCTGAAGATCGGTATCCACGAGGGGCCATGCCTCGCCGTCAACCTGAACGATCGGCAGGATTATTTTGGTCAGACCGTCAACATCGCCTCCCGCGTTCAGGGGCTTGCCGATCCCAATGTGATCATGACGACCGAGGCGATTGTCGAAGATGCGCACGTCTCGGAGATCCTGCGTGACAGCGGCATCGCATCGGCTTCCCGGATGGCGGAACTCCAGGGCATCGGCAGGGAAGTCAAGATTTTCGCGCTGTCGTAAGCTTCGCTTGCTTGTCGAGGTCACATCTTTCAATAGCTGCACGACCGGGCATTGCCAGGTCTGAATCCACCCGCACATGCCGGGTTTACCGACGTGTCCCGCTGATATTGGTAATCTTGGCTCTCCGGCCTTCCAGACGACGTGCAGGAGGAAGCCACCGTGGACATGCCCATCAGCGCGCCGGCAGCGACAAATGCAAGAAATCTGTTCATCCGAGCTTCTCCTTGGCAGGTTAGTTCTCGATGCAACCTATCATGCCATTACAAGCATATGCGAGGACTGGCTGGTTTGATCACGCGCATCTGATCGGTGCGGCTTGCCTGTGTTTGCCCAATTGATTCCCGGCCGGTGGTCAAATTGATTTCAGCATAATCTGATCGGGCTATTCTGCCGTTGTGGAAGTAGTGTCATGGCGGTTGAAGTCGTTTTATTCCTATTTTGTCTTGAACGCGTCATTGTTTTTTATTAGAATTAAAGCATAAAAAAGTAATATAAATGGGAGGATACTATGTCTGAAGCTCGGTTTGATCCGGTTTTTCTTCATCGAAACCATCTCATCGATCAGATCACATGCCTCGATGAAATCTTCGATGTCCTGGATGAATGGCCGGAGGAAAAGCGAGGCCTGGCATATGACACTCTCTTGAAAGCATGCAGGGATACGGCGAGCGGGCGTTTCCCGCTCAGCGCTGCGCGCGAGAATTTCCGGCGGTTTCTGAAGATGTCGGGCGTGCTTGAGGGTGGCCCCAAATTCGAGCGGGCGATCGGCGACCGAAATATCGGCAACGCTTGATTCTCTGATACCGCGCCGCTGTCATTCGCGGCGCGGTCCTATACTCTCGTCCGCGGCTTGGATAGCCGCCTCTTCGTTCGCCAGGATGTGTATTGCCAACTGCTGGAGGCAAAGGGCTATTCAGAGGATGTCGACCTTTCGCTAGGGCCGGCATGAGCCCAGTCGCATCGGAAGGCCAGCATGGGCTTGGAGAATCCCTTGAGCCGCCGCCGCGTCGCGTGAGCGAAAAGATCGGTGGTGCCATATTCCCGGAATATGTTTTCCGACACCAGGATCTGGTCGCTGGCGGCTGCCGCGCAGAGGCGGGCCGCTAACTGCACGGTCGATCCGAAGAGGTCATTGCTGTCCTCGACCGGCTCGCCGCAATCGAGGCCGATGCGGATATGGATCGGCTGGGCGTTGTTGCCGCTGTTGTAATGTTGGAATTCCTGCTGGATCGCCATGGCGCATTCGACGGCCGCCGTTGTCGCCGCGAAGGCTGCCATGATGCCGTCGCCGGTGTGCTTGACTTCGCGGCCTGAATTTTTGCCGAGGCATCGGCGCACGATCGCGTCATGGGCTCGGACCAGCTCTGTCCCCATGCGGTCGCCGAGGCGCGCCGTCATCTCGGTCGAGCCGACGATATCGGTAAAGAGAATCGCCCGGTGGCCTGGATCCATTTGCGGCGACGTCTGGCCAGGCGCCGGATCAGGGTCGTTGATGCGGCCGAGAAAGGCTTCGACCGCTGACAGAGCCACCTCGACAATCTCATTGGCGACAAAACCGTGCGCCTCGCGATGCACGCATTGGACGGTTTCTATATCGGGTGAATCCACCAGGCAGAAGGCCGTCCCGCGTCGCTCATCGAACCAGTAGGTGAGGAACTTGACGCCATATCGATCCTGAATGTCGATATCCATGCGATGTGCCTGGGCAACCTCGGCGGGGGAGGTGCCTTCGAGATAGTGCCGGTCCATGAAGATGGGCATCGCGCGCTCCTCCCGATCTGAACCATGTGGACGTGCCGCATTGTACGGTCTGAGGGCTGTTCCGTCTACATCGGGCACAGTCGAGGAACAGCATTGAAATCTTGACGATGCTTCCGCCAAAGCAAACGGTATCGAAAGATCCGAATGATTTCTTGATTCTGCCGATGAATTACATTGTCAAATAGGGATATGAAAGGCAGATACATGATTGTGCCGGAGATTGCTGCAAGTTCTGAGGGAGTGCCTGGATTTTAATCAGAAAGCCTTCGCCGATGCTGGAACCTCGGCTGCATTCAGGGCGTTTCCAAAGCTCGACGCTCTATCAGGTGCGCCGAAGGCCTACAGGGGATCCGGAGACATGGCCGTCATCGCCAGCGCTGAGGAAGATAATCTTCCGAACCTTCGCCCCGACCCGCATTGACTCGGCGCTCATTCGGCACGCAAATTGCACGATATACGTGAGCTCACCGAAACTAGGAAAAGCTGTAGGAAAGTGAGACAGACGGCAAATTTTCGACCGCTCGGCTTGGCCTCAATGGGGCTAGGTCATTATGCCGTCATTAACTCTGTATGGGACGCCGCGCGCACGCTCCTCCACGATTGGCCGGTGGACGACGGCGAGGAATATTTCGAAGCGGTAAAGGCGTGCCTTGACGCGATCATTGGCGACCTCAGGCCGGAAGAGGTTCGCGCGGCATTCGTAAGAGCGGCCCACGAGGCGGGTATCGCCGTCATAGAAGCTGCCGACTGAACGCCGGCCGCGCTTCGATCCCAGCTGGCGGCTCGATCCGCCCTCTCTGACACACAAGATCATCCAGTGCTTGACTTCTTCGGCCGAAGTTCTAACTTAGAACAAAACAGGAACATTGGAGATGATCATGACGCATACCGAACAGGTGATCGCCAACGCCCTAGCCCTTGTCGAAGCATCCCGTGCGACCCGCGAGCGGGATCAATTGCGGCGTGCCGAATGGCAGAAAAAGGTCGAACTCAGCCGCCCGTTGCCGCCATTGCCTCGCCCGGTTCAGTTGCCGCTGGCGTTGAACTGATGCAGCCGGCAAGACCTCGGAACGCGATCAAGCGCGGTCCGATCAAACCTGGGAAGTCGAAGCCGTGCTTGCTTGGCATGACGACAACGCCAAGGCGGCGATACGCTCGCTGCTCAATGACTGCAAACATCTGCGCCAGCGACGCCCTCTAAAGAACCGTGCGGCGGCGGGCCTCTGTCGGGATCGGGAGCTGGATCCGTTGGGCCGTCAGCCGCCTGCGGTTTCCGGATCGACCTTTGGGAGCCGGCTGCGTGCGATGGCCGCCCCCGTCACCGCGATCGCCACTACTGCGCCGATCCAGGCGCCGTACAAGCTCTGCCCGACAATGAAGCCGGCAAGGACCGGTGTGACGATATCGGTGACGGCGACAAGCGATTGTGTTGTTCCCATGACGATGCCCTGCCGTTGCTGCGGCACGTGCACGGAAAGCGCTGCAACCAATGTCGGCCGCGCCAGTGCCACGCCGGTGCCACGCCGGTGCTGACGCATGCCACTGCGAAGGCAAGGGTTGGAATATTGTCGGCGAAAACTGCTGTGACGTAACCTACTGAGAGAATGGCGAAGACGAGGAGGATCAGGCTTCGTTCGGAGAAATAGCCGCTGAGCCATTTTAGGAGGAAAAGCTGGGCGAGGATGTTGATCGCGCCGTCGGCGGTGAGGATATAACCCAGCTCCTTCGGCCCGAAGGCATGCTCATTCCAGATAAAGGTGTTCCCAAGGAATACGGCGAGCTGCGAGCTGAACATTCCATATGAGAAATAGTGGCACAGGAGAACAACGACGAGGACGCGAATGACAGGCGAGGCGAGGAGGTTTCGAAATGAAAGCGCTTTCCGGTCGATCCTCTCTTCCTTACCGTTGTCACTTGAATGGCTCTCCGGCTGTGTGGGCACGGGAGCATCCTTCAGCCAGAAACTGGTTACGACGATGCTGGTGGCCGACAGGCCCAGCGCGAACCAGATCGGTGCCGTCAGCGAAATGTCGGCAAGATATCCCGAAAGACCGGGGCCGATCATCCCGCCAAGACCGAGGGCCGCGCTCAGCATGCCGATGGCCTGGCGCCGCGTGGTGGGGCCGCTATTGTCTGCGGCATAGGCTGCCGCCGCCGAGAAATTCGCTGCGGTAAGGCCGAGCAGGATCCGCGCCAGCAGCACGAAGATCACGCTGTTGGCGAGTGCCAGCAGGAAAAGGCTGACAAGCGCTCCGGCCTGGCTTGCGAGCAGGATCTTCTTGCGCCCGAAACGATCGGAAAGTTGGCCGAGCCACGGCGCGGCAACGAACTGGCTGAGCGCTTCTGTGCCGAGGACGAGCCCGAGAACGAGCGGCGACGCTCCGAGATGTCTGAGGTAGAATGGCAGGATCGGCAGGATGGCGCCGCTGCTGGCGGCATCGAGGCTGACGATGATGAAGACCGGCAGCATCAGCCGCCAGTCAAGCCGTTGCGAAGCCGCATTTGCGGCAGCGCCGGTCGAACATCCTTCCTCGTACATCATGACCGTGCCACAGCCGGACCGAGGCCGACCTTGTCCAGATAAGCCTCGAGCGCCCAAGTGTCGCGGGACGAAACGATGGCGCCGACATAACCGTCCGGTCGCACAAGCACCCAGTCGCCCGAGGCCAGGGCGTAGGCGTCGCGGAAATGCCCACTTTCGTCGATGACATCGCCGCGGCGGCCGACCCTATGGATGTGCAGTCCTGGACGCGGTGGTATCGTTGCTTGCTCCACCTCATAGCCCAGCAGCGTCCAGTGCGTGCCCTTGAACAGGTCGAACAGTCGCATCGGCTGGCCGGCCGCACCCGTCAGTGGCGCATCCGGCGCACGGTCGCCGGCCAGCAGGCCGCCATGCCGTTCCGGTTTTTCCAGTGCAAAGGAGGAGTCGGGGTAGCCGATATCGAGTTGATGAACCTCGCGGCCGCGCCTGATATCGCCGTGCTTCAGAGCGTCGAGCAGTTTGGTCGCGAGGCCGAGCATCGCCGCAGCAATCGGACGGCGCTCTTCCTCATAGCTGTCGAGCAGCGCATCGGGGGCGCCGGCAGCGACTGCCGCCAGCTTCCATCCGAGATTATAGGCGTCCTGGACGCTGGTATTGAGACCTTGTCCGCCGGTCGGCGGATGCGTATGCGCGGCATCGCCGACCAGAAACACGCGGCCGAGCCGGTAGCGATCCGCCAGCCGGGCGTTCATGTTGAAGGCCGATGTCCAGGAAACCGAGTGGACGTGAATATCGTCGCGGCCGGTGCGCTCGCTCACCAGCGCCGTCAAGCCCGCTGCCGAGAGATCGATCTCGCCTTCGAGCGGGATCGGGCCCTGGATCTGAAACAGCTCCGTTCCCGCCAGTGGGCAAAGCGCGATTTGTCGCTGCATGTCGCCTTCGCCGAAGCGGTGCCAGGCATCGCGATCCAGTCCCGTCAGCACGACGTCGGCAACGATCGCACGCACGCCGAGCGTCTTGCCGGGAAAGCCGATACCGAGAGCGTGGCGTACGAAGCTGCGGCCGCCATCGGCTCCAACCAGCCAGCGCACGCGGATGGCTTCCTCGCCGGATTGGCTCTTGAGCCGTGCCGTCACGCCTGCCTCGTCCTGTTCGAAGCCGATGAGTTCGCATCCAAATTCTGGACGGTGCCCCAGCTCGATGAGGCGTTCCCGCATCGCGGCTTCAGTGAGGAATTGCGGTACCATCAGCGGAAGATGATAGGGCTCGGCCGGCGTCGGCTCCTCGCGCAGCACGGCGTCGGACTCTGTGAAGCTTCCGTCGTCACTGTATTCCCGCTGCCGGGGATAGAGACCGCCGAGTGCGACGATGCGGTCGAGGATGCCGAGATCCTCGAAGACCTCCTGGGTTCGGGGCTGGATGCCCTTGCCGCGCGAACCGCGAAACGGGTCGTCCAGCTTTTCAATCAGGCGGAACGATATCCCGCGCCGCGCAAGCTCGATTGCCATCGTCAGCCCGGCTGCGCCGGCGCCCGATATCAGCACGTCGACTGTAGAATGTTCTGTCATCTTCATCTCCATATGTGTATTATGCACATAATAGGAGAATCGATATGGCGTCAAAAAATAATGTGCAAAATACACATATGTCCGAAAAGCTGCGTGAGTTGCATGGAGCTTTGATCGAGATCGTCAGCGTCATGAACCGCCCTCAGCGGGACGAGCAGATGGTCCACGAGGCCGGGATTTCGCTCGATCGCGCGCTGTTTCCGCTGCTGGTCGCGGTGGAGCGTCTCGGGCCGATCGGGGTGGTCGAACTCGCCGACCGCGCCGGGCGCGACTACACCACCGTCAGCCGCCAGGTCGCCAAGCTCGAAAGTCTGGAACTGGTGGAGCGCCGTGGCAGTGCTGCCGACCGTCGCGTACGCGAGGCGGTCATCAGCTCAAAAGGCAAGGCAATGACCGATCGCATCGACACCGCCCGCGAGAAGATCGGACGCGCCATCTTCGAGAACTGGGAAGAGCATGATTTCAATGAGCTGGTGCGGCTGATGCGGAAGTTTGCCAATGATATCAGCGGCGATATTGCCGGTAGCGCGGACGATCCGAGTGAGACCCATGACGAGCGCGACTGAAGAAAGGGCGAGTCTGTCTGCGTCGAACCCATTGCGCGAAGACGTTCGCAATGGTCTTCTGGCACCCCTTCACGTCAACGCTTTCCGGTGATTCCCGATGTTCGATATTCTGTGGCGCGGCCTGGCGATCGGCGCCGGTGCAACCATTCTCATGGATCTCTGGGCGATCGTGCTCGCCAAGGTCTTCGGCCAGCCGCCGGCCAATTGGGCGCCGGTCGGACGCTGGTTCTGGCATCTCGGCCGCGGCAAGGTCTTTCATGAGAGTATTGCTGACGCCGAACCCTATCAACACGAACTGCCGCTCGGCTGGTTCAGCCACTACGCCGTCGGCATTCTCTACGGCTTGATCTTTGCGATCATCATGGGGCAGGGATGGTTCGCCGCGCCGACATTCCTTCCCGCCTGGATCTTCGGCATCGTCACAGTCGGGGCAGGGTGGTTCCTCCTGCAGCCTGGCCTCGGCCTCGGCTGGGCCGCTTCGAAACATTCGAAACCGATGAAGGTCCGTTGCTTCAACCTGCTTGCGCATACGGTATTTGCGCTGGGGCTTTATGGGACGGCGTTGATTTTGCGCTGAGATTGCCAAAAACCCCTCCCCACAAGGGGGAGGGACTAAGCTGTGGTGTCCGGCGGCGACCAAAAGCAGAGGTCGTGTTGGCTGCTACCGTTCGACGGATTGATACGACAGAGTTTATGTAAAGCGGTGCTGCATCTTAGTCCCTCCCCCTTGTGGGGAGGGGTTGGGGAGGGGTCTTTTGGTCCCCCGCGAACCGCCCTATCTTACCGCGCGGCCCAATTCGCTCCGCGGCGGAAGATCGTCTTCATCTCGGGAACGTCGAACTCCTTGGCCTGATGACCGAGCGAGGAATAGAAGACCCGGCCCTTGCCGTATTTCCGTTTCCAGACGACGGGCATGACGACGCCGTCGATCCAGTAGGCGTGCTCGCCGGTGAACTTCGTCGTCGCCAGAACCTCGTTCGAGGGATCGACATGCATGTAATATTGCTCTGACGTATAGGGAAAATCGGCAATCCCCTGCATCAGCGGATCGTCCGGCCGGGTGATATTGACGGTGTAGTCGATGATGTTGCCGGGATGGGCCACCCACTGGCCGCCGATGATGAACTGGTAGTCGACGGAGTCGCGGAAGGCATCGCCCGCGCCGCCGTGATAACCGGCAATGCCGACGCCGCTTTCGATGGCGGCGGCGAGGTTCTTGACCTCTTCCTTCTCGATCTTCGACATCGTCATGATCGGTACGACGAGGCTGAGATCATGGACGGAAGGATCGGCAAGCGCCTCGGTACCGTGTTCGAGATAGACCTTGAAGCCGTCCTCCTCGAGCATGGACTTGATGATTTCGGCGCATTCCTGCGGCTCGTGGCCGCTCCAGCCGCCCCAGACGATCAGTGCTTCACGCATAGTCATTCCTCCTGTAATTATTTCGCCAGCCGTCCGTCGACGATGGAATCCGACAAGGGGGCAGGGCGCTCCACCGCCGTTGATATCGCGACTGTCCGGCCGGTCGCCGACGCGGTGTGGAACGCTTCCATGACCTCCAGCACATGCAGCGCCAGGTCGCCATTGGCGCGATGCGGCCGGTCGGAGCGGATCGCATGGGCCATGTCAGCGACGCCGAGCGAGCGATAATTGCCATCGGCATAAGGTGATGTGAGGGGCTGATCCTCGAATTGGCCGCCCTTCCTGAGATATTCGACCGGGCCTTCGAATTTGTTGGGATCGGGCACGATAAGCGTGCCCTCGGTGCCGTAGACCTCGAGCGGCACATGCTTGTGGCCGGCGACGTCGAAGCTCATGGCGATCTGGACGACGGCGCCGCCCGCAAAAGACATCATGCCGGCGACATGGGTCGGCACATGCACGGGGATGCGCTCGCCATTGCGCGGCTCGCTCGTGATCAACCGTTCGGCCCGCGGCGTCGTCGCAAAGCCGGCGACTTGAGCGACCGGCCCGAGAAGATTGACGAGATCGGTGATGTAATAGGGACCCATGTCGAGCATCGGGCCGCCGCCGACCTCGTAATAGAAGGCCGGGTTCGGATGCCAGCGCTCATGGCCCGGGCACATGAAGGTCGCCGAGCCGCCGACCGGCTGGCCGATGACACCCTGGTCTATCAGCGTGCGGGCCGTCTGATGGCCGCCGCCGAGGAAAGTGTCGGGGGCAGCGCCGATGCGCAGATTGCGGGCGCGCGCTGCCTCCGCCAATTTTTTCCCTTCCGCGAAATTAATCCCGAGCGGCTTTTCCGAATAGGTGTGCTTGCCAGCCTCGAGCGCCTGCAGGGCAACAGCGACATGAGCCTTCGGGATCGTCAGGTTGACGATGATCTCGACCTTGGGGTCGGCGAACAGCTCGTCGACTGTCCTGGCGGGAACGTTGAATTCGCGCGCCTTGGCCTCTGCCAGGTCCCGGTTGAGATCGGCGACGCCGCGGATGTCGAGAATGGGAAAGGATGCCATCGCCTTGAGATAGGCGCCCGAAATATTGCCGCATCCGATGATGCCGATACCGACTCTCTCCATGAATTCCTCCATCTATATTGATTGTGGCGCCAGTCAGAGCGCCGGCCCGGTAGTGCTCCAGGGCGATTCGTAGAGTTCGTAGAGCGCCACCGCGGCCGCACCCTGCGCCCAGAAATCATCACTCGAATCGTCGAAGACGAGTTCGCTCACCCCCTTCAGCGAGGGCGGAATGGCGAGCGCATAGGCATCGCGCAGGCTGTTCAGGAATGGCTCGCCGAGCGCCAGGCTGGAGCCGACCAGGATAACCCGCGGCGGCGCAAACAGCGTGACGATATTGGCAATGGTCAAGCCGACGGCTTCGCCGGCGCGGATCGCAGCGCCGATCAGCCGGTCGTCATCGGCCTTGATCAGCGCCTGGGCATGGGTCATGCCGCGGCCGAGACGGATCGCTTCGGCAAAACGGCCGTCGGCCTGCTGTTCGCCGAGGATCGCGCTCTCGCCGGCCTGGCTGAACAGCCGCACCACGCCCTGCGGTCCCATGCCGAGCACGAGATCGCCGAGATTGTGGCTGAGGCCGCCGGCGCCGCGGAACAGGCTGTTGCCGTGCAGGACGCCGAGACCGAGCGTCTGTTCCAGCGAAATCAAAACCATATCTTCCAGATCGCGCGCCTTTCCGAACCAGTGATGGCCGAGCGTGATGGCGTGAGCGTCGCTCTCGACGATGGTCGGCGTTGCAAGCCGCGCCGACATCTCCGCGGCGAAATCGACGTTGGTATCACGAAAAATCGGGCTGCTTCTTATGTAACCGGTGCGGTGCTCGATGACGCCGGGGAAGCCGAGGCAGATGCTTTCGACGTCCTCCAGCGAAAGACCGGCGTCCACGACGCACCGCCGTACGCCGTCTTCGACGAGATCGGCGATGACGCCGATCGGCTGCCGGTCGATGCGGATCGGCAGGGCAAGCTTCGACAGCACGTCGCCGCGGAAATTGGTGACCACGAAAACCATTCTGTTGGCGGCGATCTTGCCGCCCACGACGCGGGCGGCATCGGGATTGAGCTCCAGCGCCACGCGCGGCCTGCCGCGCACCGCCTCATTGCGGATATCGCCTTCGTGACGCGGCAGGATCAGCCCGTCGTCGAGGAGCGAGGCGGTAATGGCGGAAACGGTAGTGGTGGAAAGCTCGGTGCGTTCGCTGATCTCGATGCGCGAGATCGGGCCATGGCGCCGGATGGTATCGAGCACGTTCAAGCGATTGATCGCGCGCATCAATTCTGGATCTGCGGTCTTCATGAAAACTAGCCGGCATCGTTCGTTGGGCGGAAGCCAATATTTTTAACGGGTTACGAAATAAATAGCAGGCAATCCCACGGGCCTGTCAAGCGCATTTGGTAAAAATAGCGGCAATTGGGTTGACATCCGGCAAAAGCTCCGATGAATTAATCCGCATAGGGGAAAAATTGTGAGGATAGGTCCCCTGGGAGGAAAATCATGAATTTTATGCTGAAGAACGCCGATTTCGGCGGCAGGCGCATCGTATCCATGGCCGCGGCAGCCGGCATGTTGCTGGCGGGAGCGGGTGCCGCCTCCGCGACGACGGTGGTCAAATGGCTGCATCTCGAGCTCGACCCGAAAAACGTTGCGGCCTGGGAAGACATCGTCAAGAAATACGAAGCCCAGCATCCCGACGTCGACATCCAGATGCAGTTCCTTGAAAACGAGGCCTTCAAGGCCAAGCTTCCCACGCTGCTGCAATCCGACGACGTGCCGGATTTCTTTTTTAGCTGGGGCGGCGGCGTGTTGAAGCAGCAGTCCGAGACCGGCGCGCTGCAGGATGTGACGGCAGCGCTTGACGCCGATGGCGGCAAATTGCGCAAGGCCTATACTCCCGCTTCGGTCGACGGCCTGACCTTCGACGGCAAGACCTGGGCAATTCCCTACAAGGTCGGTCTGGTCAGCTTTTTCTACAACAAGGCCCTGTTCGCGAAGGCTGGCGTCAACGCCGAAGACATCAAGACCTGGACTGATTTCCTCGCTGCGGTGAAGAAGATCAAGGCGGCCGGCATCGTGCCGATTGCTGGCGGCGGCGGTGAGAAATGGCCGATCCATTTCTACTGGAGCTATCTCGTCATGCGCGAAGGCGGCCAGAAGGTCTTCGAAGCCGCCAAGAACGGCGAGGGCGAAGGTTTCCTCGATCCCGCCATCATCAAGGCCGGCGATGATCTCGCCGAACTCGGCAAGCTCGAGCCTTTCCAGCCCGGTTATCTCGGCGCCACCTGGCCGCAGACGCTCGGCGTCTTCGGTGACGGCAAGGCTGCGATGATCCTCGGCTTTGAAGCGACCGAGGCCAACCAGCGCAAGAATGCCGGCGACGGCAAGGGCCTTTCCTCAGACAATATCGGCCGTTTCGTCTTCCCGACGGTCGAGGGCGGCGCCGGCAAGCCGACCGATACGCTCGGCGGCCTCAACGGCTGGGCCGTCACCAAGAAGGCCTCCAAGGAGGCGCTCGATTTCCTCGCTTTCCTGACGAATGCCGACAACGAGCGGGCGATGGCCAAATCAGGCATGTTGCTTCCCGTTGCCGTCGGGGCCGACGATGGCGTCGTCAATCCGCTGCTGGCCGAATCGGCCAAACAGCTTGCCGGTTCGACCTGGCATCAGAACTTCTTCGACCAGGATCTCGGTGCGGCCGTCGGCCGTGTCGTCAACGACGTCTCGGTGGAGATCGTCTCCGGACAGATGAACTCCAAGGACGGCGCCCAGATGATCCAGGACGCTTTCGAACTGGAACAATAACCAGCGCCCGCAGAGCCTTCCCGGCGCTCCCGATCCAATGGAGCGCCGGCATTGCTGCCGACGAACGAAAGCAGGATCCATGGTCAATATTTCAGTCCCCTCGATGACATCAGCCGCAAGGCCGGCACGAAGAGCCGCAAACAGCAGGAGCTCGGTCGCCCACGACCGGCTGACGGTGCTCTTGCTCTTTCTGCCGCCGGCGCTGCTGCTGTTCACGCTCTTCGTCATCATGCCGATGGGCGAGGCGGCCTGGTACAGCCTCTACAAGTGGAACGGCTACGGCACGCCGACCGAGTTCATCGCGCTGCGCAATTTCCAGGTGCTGTTCCGCAATGCCGCCTTCACCCAGGCGCTGGTCAATAATGGCCTGATCATCGTCATCTCGATCTGCATCCAGGTGCCGCTCGCCATCTGGCTTGCGACCATGCTCGCCCACCGCATTCCGGGCGTCGTCGGCTACCGGCTGATCTTCTTCCTGCCCTATGTGCTGGCCGACGTTGCAGCAGGCCTGATCTGGCGCTTCGTCTATGACGGCGATTACGGCCTGTTTGCCGCCGTTTCCAACTTCTTCGGCTTCGCCAATCCTTATGTGCTCGCCGATAAGGATGTGGCGATCTACGCCGTGCTCGGCGTCATCGTCTGGAAATATTTCGGCTTTCACATGATGCTGTTCATCGCCGGCCTGCAATCGGTCGACAAGAGCGTGCTGGAGGCCGCCGAAATCGACGGCGCCACCGGCTGGCAGAAATTCCGCTATGTCACGCTGCCGCTGCTCGGCTCGACCTTACGCCTGTCGATCTTCTTTGCCGTCGTCGGCTCGCTGCAGCTCTTCGACATGATCATGCCGCTGACCGGCGGCGGCCCGTCCAACTCGACGCAGACGATGGTTACCTTCCTCTATACCTACGGCGTCATGCGCATGCAGGTGGGTCTCGGCAGCGCCGTCGGCGTCGTGCTCTTCATCATCTGCGTGACGCTCGCCTTCGGTTACAAAAGGATCTTCATGCGCCATGACTGATATGAGCTCTTCCATCCGCATACGCGCCTCGACCCGCATCTATCTCTACGTGTCGCTGACCCTGATTGCGGCGATCGTGCTGATCCCGCTGCTGACGACGGCGCTTGGCGGCTTCAAAACGCTGGGCGACCTGCGCACCAACCCCTTCGGCCTGCCGACGGAGTGGCAGTGGGCGAATTATACCGACATTCTCTTCGGCGAGCGCTACTGGCTGCAGATCGGCAATTCGCTGATCATTGCAGCGCTCACCGTGCTGCTGACGCTGATCGTCTCGTCGATGGCGGCCTTCGCCTTTGCCCATGTGCGCTTCTTCGGATCGTCCTTCCTGCTCAACTATTTCCTGCTCGGCCTGATGTTTCCGGCAGCGACCGCGATCCTGCCGCTCTTCATCCGTATCCGCGATCTCGGCTTGCTGAATACCTATTGGGGCGTGGTGCTGCCGCAGGTGGCCTTCGGCCTTGGCATGAGCATTCTTTTGTTCCGGAACTATTTCCGCAACCTTCCGGAAGAATTGTTTCAGGCGGCCTTCGTCGATGGCTGCGGTTATCTCCGGTTCTTCTGGCATATCTCGCTGCCCCTCTCCCGGCCGATCGTCGCCACCGTCAGCATCATCTCTTTCGTCGGCAGCTGGAACAGCTACATCCTGCCGCTGATCATGCTGAACTCGGAATCGAAATATCCCTGGCCGCTCGGCATCATGGTCTATCGCGGCGAATATGGCACCGAATGGCAATTGGTGCTGGCCTTCATCACCCTCACCATCCTGCCGACGATCATCGTCTTCTTCGTCGCCCAGCGGCACATCATCGCCGGCCTGACAGCCGGCGCCGTCAAGTCCTGAGCCGAACTCTTGGAGCTGCAATCATGGCATCCGTTTCACTGCACGATGTAACCAAGGCCTATGGCGCGGTCGACGTCATCCACGGCATTTCGCTTCATATCGAGGATGGCGAATTCGTCGCCCTCGTTGGCCCGTCCGGCTGTGGAAAATCGACGCTGCTGCGGATGATCGCCGGTCTCGAAGAGATCACCGACGGCGAGATCGCGATCGGCGGCAATGTCGTCAACGCCATGACGCCACGCGAGCGCAACATCGCCATGGTCTTCCAGTCTTATGCACTCTATCCGCATATGACGGTCGCCGAAAACATGGGCTTCAACCTGAAGCTCGCCGGCGTCGCCAAACCCCAGATCGAGGCCCGCGTTGCCGAGGCCGCCCGTATGCTGGATCTTGCCGCGCTGCTCGACCGCAAGCCGGCCCAGCTGTCCGGCGGCCAGCGCCAGCGCGTCGCCATGGGCCGCGCCGTCGTCCGCAACCCGGCCGTTTTCCTGTTCGACGAGCCGCTCTCCAACCTCGATGCGAAACTGCGCGTGCAGATGCGCTCGGAGATCAAGACGCTGCACCAGAAGGTGAAGACGACCTCGATCTATGTCACCCACGACCAGATCGAAGCGATGACGCTCGCCGACCGCATTGTCGTGCTCAACCAGGGCAGGGTGGAGCAAGCGGGCACGCCGCTCGAACTTTACAAGAAGCCAGCCAATCTTTTCGTCGCCGCTTTCATCGGCTCGCCGGCGATGAACATGCTCGACGGCACGGTGGAGGGTCAAAACGGCGAGCCCGCCGCCCGCCTCGAAGACGGCACAGCAATCCGTATCGCGCCCGACCGTCGGGTCAGACCCGGTCAAGCCATTACTATCGGCCTGCGCCCAGAACATCTTATTCCCGGCATAGCTGGCGGCACGCCGCTCGCCGGCCGCACCATGCTGGTGGAGCCCACGGGCGCGCAGACCCACGTGATCTTCGATCTCGCCGGCCAGCAGGTAACGGCGATCGTCGACGGCGAATATCCCGCCCGTTATGGCGCCGTCTTCGAGGCAAGCATCGCCAGCGATCAGGTCCATGTCTTCGACCGCGGCAGCGGGGTGGCGCTGTAAGCGCGCTTTAGCCGACCAGGCAATGGAAAACCGCCGGAGGTGAGGCCGGCGGTTTCTTCATGGCTTGAATCGTCAACTTTTATTCTGCGGCGATCCGTGAGACGCCGTTGGCCTGCACGATCTTCTCCAGCAGTGCCAGTTCCTCCTGCGCGAGATCCGTTAATGGCGGCCGCACCGGACCGGGGTTCTGGCCGAGCACGCGCAGGCCCGCCTTGATGATCGAGACGGCATAGCCCTTCTTGCGATTGCGCAGTGCGACGAAGGGGAAGAAGAAGCCCTTCAGGATCTGGTCGACGGTTGCCTGGTCGCCGGTGCGGAGCGCCCCGTAAAAACGCTGGGCGAGGGCGGGAACGAAGTTGAAGACGGCGGAGGAATAGGTGGTCACGCCGGCGGCGAAATAGGCTTGCGCATAGACCTCATGGGTCGGCATGCCGCCGACATAGACGAGGAGGTCGCCGAGCCGCGTGGTGATCTCGATGACCTTGTCGACATCGCCAACACCGTCCTTGAAGCCGATCAGATTCGGGCATTCCTCGGCGAGCCGCGCGATGCTGTCTGCCGTCAGGATGGCGTTGTCGCGGTTATAGACGATGACGCCGATGCCGACCGATTGGCAGACCGCCTTGACATGGGCGATCAGGCCGGCCTGTTCGGCAAACATCAGATAGGGCGGCAGCAGCAGCAATCCGTCGGCGCCGGCCTTTTCGGCCGCCTGTGCGATCTCGATGGCAAGCGATGTGCCATAGCCGGTTCCCGAGATGATCGGCGTATTGCCGGCCGAGGCCTTGGCGGCGCGCACAACCTTAGGGATCTCGGACGGGTTGAGGGAAAAGAACTCCCCGGTGCCGCCGGCGGCAAACAGCGCGGCGGCGTTGTAACCGGCAAGCCATTCGACATGGCGGCGGTATTTCGCTTCGTCGAATTTCAGTTGGTCGTCGAAATGGGTGACCGGAAACGAGAGCAGACCACTGCCGACGGCCTTCTTCAATTCAATCGGGTTCATCATCAAGTCCTATTCCTTAGGTGTTGAAAATCGGCGGCGTCAGGCGCTCTCGAGCACTTGCAGAAGTGCCGCGATGTAGCCGTAGCAAAAGGCGAATGCGGTGGCGGAAGGGTCCTGGCCGCTGACGGTCGGCACGTGATCGGGCATCAGCATGTATTTGAAGCCGACTTCCTTATAAATCCTGGCGGAGCGGACCATGTCCATGTCGCCCTCGTCGGGGAAGGTCTCCATGAAGGAAAGCTTGCCGCCGCGAATGTTGCGAAAGTGGACGTTGAAGATCTTGTCACGCTGACCGAACCAGCGAATGACGTCGTCGATCTCCTTGCCGGGATTGTCGAGCATCTCGCCGACCGATCCCTGGCAGAAATTGAGGCCGTGATAGGGATTTTCGCGCATCAGCACGAATTTCTTCAGGCCTTCCACCGTGCCGAGGACGCGCGTGACGCCGCGATAGCCGGGCGGCGTATAGGGATCGTGCGGATGGCAGGCGAGCCTGACGCGGTTGCTTTCGGCGACCGGCACGACGCGCTCGAGGAAATAGTCGATCCGTTCCCAATTTTCATCTTCGGAAAGAATGCCGGCAAGGCCGGGCGCTGCCTGTTGATCGGTCTTCTCCCAGCGGAAGCTGGCGTTCAGCGAGCCGCCGCGTCCCGGTTCGTCAGGCGTGCGGGGAATGCCGATCAGGTTGAGATTATATTTCACTGCCGGAATGCCGGCCTTCGCGACATTCTCGATCATTGTGCAGACGGCATCGATCTGCCGGTCGCGCTCTGGGCCGGCGAGTAGAATATCGGGATAGGAAGCCTTCTCGATCGGCTGCGAGGGCAGGGGCAGCTGGATCATATCGAGGATCAGGCCGAAGCTTTCCACCTTGTCGCGATGACGCTCGATATCGGCAAGCGTCCAGCTGCTCGGCTTTCCCGGCGGGTCCGCACTGATATGCTTGACACCCAGTTGCGCGAAGATCCGATAATCGTCATCGTCGCGCGCTGCCACCTGTGTTCCCAGATACATCAGAGACCCTCTCAAATTCAACAATGTCATATGACATAATATGAATTTTTAAGAGAGTCGAGCCCTATTGCTGCTCGGCCAGCATCCGATAGCGGCGCTGGCTCGCCATCATGTGTGCGCGCATCGCCTGGCGCGCGCGCTCCGGATCCTGGTCGGCGATGGCCGAGAGGATTTCGACATGTTCGGCGTAAACCTTCTGGAGGTAGTCGCGGTCATTGGCGTCGGGGAGTGTCGGAAACTGGCCGCGGGGGATGGCGCGCGGGCCGAAATGCCGCAGAACGTCGACGTAGAATCGGTTGTTCGTGGCGGCGGCGATCGCCATGTGGAAGGCATAATCCGCCTCCACCGTCTGCTGTCCTGTCTCGATGAGCTGCGCCATTCTGCGGTTGGCTTCGCGAATCGCCGCCTCCTGCTCGGCCGTGCGGCGATAGGCTGCGATGGCTGCGGCCTCACCCTCGGCCGCCATGCGGAACTCCAGCAATTCCAGGGTTTCCGGAATGCTTTTGATTTCCACCGGCGTCAAGGACAACACCGAATGCGCCTTGGGATCGGCGACAAAAACGCCTTTGCCCTGGATCGGCTTGACGAAGCCTGCCGCCCTGAGATCGGCAATGGCCTCGCGCACCACGGTGCGGCTGACGCCGAATGTCGATTCGAGTTGCGGCTCGGTCGGCAGCTGGTCGCCGACGCGCAGCTTTCCCGTTTCGATTTGCGCCCGCAGCTGATCGATGACCTGCTGCGCCAGTCTTTGCCGGCCCCGGCTGAATGTCGTCATTTTCCGTTCCCCAATCCGCTTCCATCAAGTCGCCCGTTCGGGTCTTGCAAATCGTATCGGACTTGGATAAATCATAATACGACATACGGACGACATAATATGTCTGTTATAGTAGTCCAGGGAGGAGCTACAATGAAGCATTTTTCTAAAGGCTTGTTCGTCGGCGCCGTTATCGGCGCTCTGACGATCGCTGCACCGCAGTTGCAGGCGGCCACGCCGAAAGACCAATTGGTGATCGGCACATCGCTGGCCCAGGTCCTGTCGCTCGATCCGCATCAGGCCACCGAAGGCAAGGCGGTCGAGATCATGTCGAACCTTTACGACCGGCTGGTCAACAGCACGGCCGACGGCAAGATCGTGCCGCAGCTGGCCGAAAGCTGGAAGGTTGACGACAAGGGCATCACCTTCACGCTGCGCCAGGCCAATTTCGCCTCCGGCAACCCTGTGACATCGAAGGACGTCGTCTACTCTCTGGGACGGCTGCTGAAGCTCGACCAGGCTGCCGCCGCCAACCTCAAGCGCATCGGCTACGACAAGGACAATGTGGACAAGCTCGTCACGGCAGTCGACGACAAAACCGTACGCATCGATTTTTCCGGCCAGGTGACGGCAGAGATGCTGCTCTACCGGCTCGCGGCATCGACCACCAGCGTCGTCGACAGTGTCGAGGTGCAGAAGCATGTCACCGACAACGACTGGGGAAATGCCTGGATGCGCACGCATTCGGCCGGCTCAGGTCCATTCACCCTCAATCGTTGGTCTCCAAACGAACTGGTGATTCTCGACGCCAATAAGGACTATGTGGCCGGCGCTCCGAAGATGAAGCGGGTCATCGTCCGCCACGTTCCGGAAAGCCAGGTCGAGCGGCTGATGCTCGAACGCGGCGATATCGACATCGCCAGTGCGCTGACCGCAGCCGATCTCGCGACATTTAAGGACAAGCAGGGCTTCACCATTCAGCGCATTCCCACAGGCGGCTTCTACGTTCTGTCGATGAATGCCGGCAACCAGTACCTCTCCAACCCGAAGGTTCGCGAGGCCATTGCCTATGGCATCGACTATAAGGGCATCGAGAAGACGATCATGGGGCCGTACGGGCGGGCGAGAAACGTTCCCGTTCCGGAGAATTTCGAATATGCCGTCCCGAACCCCGATTGGCATCTCGACGTCGAAAAGTCCAAGCAGCTGTTGAGCGAGGCAGGGTTCAAGGATGGTTTTACGCTGTCGCTGAAGACGATCGCGCAAACGCCGCGTATCGACCTTGCCACGGCCATCCAGGCATCGCTCGCCCAGGTCGGCATCAAGATCGACATCCAGCAGGGCAACGGCTCGGAAATCATTGCGGCCCATCGCGCCCGGGATTTCGATCTGCTGATCCCGCAGACCAGCGCCTATATGCCGAACGTGCTCGGCTCGATGGAGCAGTTCTCGTCCAATCCCGACAATTCGAAGGAAGCCAACAATGCCGGCAACTTCGTCTGGCGCTCCGCCTGGGATATCCCCGAACTCACGGCCCTGACGGCGAAGGCATCGATGGAGCCTGACCCGAAGAAGCGCGGCGAGCTCTACGTCGAGATGCAGAAGATGTTCGTGGAACAGAAGCCGGCAGTGCTTCCGATGTTCGAGCGTTTCGAGCCGATCGTCCTGTCGAGCAAGGTTGAGGGATATGTCGGGCATCCGACCCAGCTGACGCGTCTCGAGAACGTCACGAAGTCTGAAACCCAGTAATACTCCCGAGGCAGCCGATCATGAAGGAACTCTCTGTAGCCGAATTTGGCCGACGCCTGGCGCATTTGCTGGTCAGCCTGTTCATTCTCTTATGTGTGACCTTCGTGATCGGCCGCGTCCTGCCCACGGATCCCGTCGGCGCGATCGTCGGCGAACTCGCCGATCCCGCCGCCTATGCGGCGATGCGGACGCGCCTGGGGCTCGACCTGCCGATCTATCAGCAGTTCTTCCTCTATCTGAACGGGCTCGCCCATGGTGATTTCGGCACGGCTGTGCTCACCGGCAACCCCGTCTCTTCGGACCTCGCGCAGGCCTTTCCCGCGACATTCGAACTTGCGACGCTGGCGGTGATCATTTCGACCTTCGTCGGTGTGCCGCTCGGCCTGGTCGCGGCGCTGTTTCGCGACAGCGTGATCGACAAGATCGCCCGGGTTGTCGCCCTCGTTGGCCATTCGATACCGGTCTTCTGGTTCGGTATCGTCGGACTCGTCATTTTTTATGCCGGGCTCAACTGGGTCGGCGGACCGGGCAGGGTCGATGTCTTCTATGAAGGCCTCGTCACCCCCCAGACAGGACTGCTGCTGATCGACAGCCTGCTGCAGGGCGAAACCGAGATCTTCTGGAATGCGCTCGGCCACATCATCCTGCCGGCCATCATTCTGGCTTACGCCGCGATGGCCTATATCACCCGCATGACCCGCAGCTTCACGCTGGAGCAGCTGAGCCAGGATTATGTCATTGCTGCCCGCGCCAAGGGCGTCAGCCCGACCGGAACGATTTTGCGCCATGTCCTTCCGAATATCGCGGTGCAGTTGATCACCATCCTTGCCATTTCCTATGGCGGGCTGCTCGAAGGCGCCGTCGTGACCGAGATCGTCTTCTCCTGGCCTGGTATCGGCCAGTACATGACCAACGCGCTGATGATCGGCGATATGAACGCCATCGTCGCAGCCACCATCATCGTGGGATTCATCTTCATGTTCCTGAACTTCCTGGCCGACGTCGCCTATGCCGTGCTCGATCCGCGCATGAGGGAGGCGGCCCGATGAGCGATGCCGTTCACAGCGAGATCACGATCCGTCCTCCAAGCGTGCCGAGCCGCGTTGCAGCCTCGTTTGGGCGCGCCGGCCGGAAACTGGCCGACGAGCCGCTCGGCCTTGCGGGCTTCGTCGTCCTCGGCATCCTCTGCGTGGTCGCGATCTTCGCGCCGCTTCTGGCGCCATACGATCCGACCATTCAGGCGCTTGGCGACGCTCTACAGCCTCCGAGCCTTGCGCATCTGGCCGGCACCGATGAATTTGGCCGCGATATTTTGAGCCGTCTGATCTTCGGGACGCGCATCACCATCCAGACCGTGCTCTCAGTCTCCCTGATCGTCGGGCCGATCGGATTGCTGATCGGCGTCGTCGCCGGTTTCTTCGGCGGCAATACCGATGCCTTTTTGATGCGTGCCACCGATATCGTTCTTTCCTTTCCCTCGCTGATCCTGGCGCTCGCTTTTGCCGCCGCCCTCGGCGCAGGCTTGGGCACGGCGATCATCGCCATCTCGCTCACCGCATGGCCGCCGATCGCAAGGCTTGCCCGGGCAGAGGCGCTCGTCGTGAGAAACGCGGATTATGTGGTCGCCGCCCGCCTTTACGGCGCGTCACCGCTACGCATTCTGCTTCTCTATATCGCGCCCATGTGCATTCCGTCGGTCATCGTTCGCCTGACGCTCAACATGGCGGGCATTATCCTGACGGCAGCCTCGCTCGGCTTCCTTGGCCTCGGCGCCCAGCCGCCCGCGCCGGAATGGGGTGCGATGATCTCGAACGGCCGCAAGTTCATGCTCGACTACTGGTGGGTCGCCGTCATGCCGGGTATCGCCATCCTGTTGACGAGCCTCGCCTTCAACATCGCCGGAGATGCTCTGCGCGACATTCTGGATCCCCGCCATGCAAGGTCGTGAAATGCAAGATCGTGATCTCCAGCCCGTTCTTTCGGTCAAGGAATTGAGCGTCCGTTTTGGGCGGGGCGCGGTGCCTGCTGTCTCCAACGTCAGTTTCGACGTCGGGCGCGAACGTGTCGGCATCGTCGGCGAATCCGGCTCCGGCAAGTCGACGACCGGCCGCGCCATCATGCGTCTTCTGCCGCCGGCCGCCGTGGTCTCTGCCGAGCGCCTGGATCTTGCCGGCAGTTCGCTTCTCTCGAAGAGCGAGCGTCAGATGGGCGCGCTGCGCGGCAAGGATATCGCGCTGATCATGCAGGATCCGCGCTATTCGCTCAATCCGGTTCTCTCCATCGGCAAACAGATTGCCGAAGCCGCGCGGCTGCACCTCGGCCTGCGCGGCAAACCGGCGCAGGATGCGGTCCGCGCCATGCTGGAGCGCGTGCGCATCAGTGATCCGAACCGGGTCATGGCGCTTTACCCCCACCAGATATCCGGCGGCATGGGCCAGCGCGTGATGATCGCGATGATGCTGCTGGCGCGGCCGAAGCTCGTCATCGCCGACGAGCCGACCTCGGCTCTCGATGTCAGCGTGCGAAAGGACGTGCTGCTGCTGCTCGACGAACTGGTGCGTGAAAACAATTCGGGTCTGCTTCTGATCAGCCACGACATTCGCATGGTCGCGGCCTTCTGCGAGCGCATCATCGTCATGTATGCCGGCCGGATCGTCGAAACCCTGACCAGTTTGGAAGATGCTCGCCATCCCTATACGCGCGGCCTGATATCGGCGCTGCCCGACCCCAAGAACCCTGTTCGCCGCCTTGCGGTTCTCGACAGGGCGAAACTCGATCTGGAGGCGGCGCAATGATCAATGTCCGTGACCTCGATGTCGTCTTTTCCCATGGCAAGAACAGGAACCATGTCGTCAGGGGCATCAATTTTCAGGTCAACCCCGGCGAGACGCTCGGCATCGTCGGCGAATCCGGCTGCGGCAAGTCGACGGTGCTGCGCTGCCTTGCCGGCATGGAGGCCGGCTGGACAGGCCAGATCGAGCTCGGCGGAAAGCCGATCGGGAAAAAGCGCTCCCGGCGGGAACTGACGCTTGCCCAGATGGTGTTTCAGGATCCCTATGGATCGCTGCATCCCCGCCATCGCATCGGCACCGCGCTCGCCGAGCCGCTGCGCGCAATGGGCCATTCCGATATCTGGTCCAAGGTCGAAAGAGCATTGATCCAGGTGGGCTTGCCCGCGAATTTTGCAAACCGCTTTCCCCACGAGCTTTCCGGCGGCCAGCGGCAGCGCGTGGCGATTGCCCGAGCCCTGATCCTGTCGCCGCCGATCCTGCTGCTGGACGAGCCGACATCGGCGCTCGATGTCTCGATCCAGGCCGAAATCCTGAACCTGCTTGCCGATCAGCGCGAAGAAAAGGGACTGACCTATCTGCTCGTCAGCCACGATCTCGCGGTCATTGCCCATATGTGCGACCGGGTGTTGATCATGAAGGACGGCGGTTTCGTCGACGAACTCACCAAGGCGGATCTGCAGGCCGGCACCACGCACCATGCCTATGCGCGCGAGTTGTTCGAGGCGAGCTTCATGGAAGCTTAAGGGCGCCGCAGCCGCACAATGCAAAGGTCAGGCAGCCGCGCAATAGTTTGCGAAAGCGTCGAGGAAACGGCGCATCTCCTCCTGATGCCGAGGCTCGGAAAGATAAGCAGCGACCTCATCAGGGGAAAGCTTCATCAGATGGAGCCGGAGGAAGAGTTGCTCGTTGAAGCGATCGCTGAGCGTGGCGAGCACTACGCGAAGTTGCTGGAGCATGTCGTCGCCGCGATGTGACGCATGCGCAAGTACGATCGGTTTGCCGATCACCTCATTGCGGGACACCAGCCAGTCGATGGCGTTCTTCAGTCCGCCCGGAATTGATCTGATATATTCGGGGCTTGCCAGGATCAGCCCATCGGCATCGGCAATCGCTCTCGCGAGAGCCGCGACTTCACGCGGGGGATTCTCTTCCAGATCGGGCGAAAAGACCGGAAGTTCTCCCACGCGGTCATAGATCGAAACCGCATACGTCGAGCCGGCAGCCGACTGCAGCGCATAAAGCATGGCGGTATTGGTGGAGGCGCGGCGGGCGCTTCCCGAAATGGCCAGAAATTTCATGATCGCGGCATGATCTCCTGCGGGCGGCTGACGGCTGCGACACTGCCCCTTTCGACGAGATGGCAGGAAAGCTCGACGCGCCGCCGCGGCATCGCAAGGCCGAGCATCATGTCGCGCAAGAGATCGAGCGCGGTGGCGCCGAGTTCGCGCATCGGAATATGCACTGTCGAAAGCGGCGGATTGAGAAAGGCCGATTGCGGCAGGTCGTCGATACCCATGACGGAAATGTCCTGCGGCACGGCATATCCCAATGCCTGCAATCCGCGCACGGCGCCGTTAGCAAGGCTGTCGCCTGCCGTGAGGATGGCGGTGAAGAAGAGGCCCTTGTCGCGGACGAGACGGGTGACAGCCTCGGCGCCGAGATCCGGCAGCCAGTCGTCGACCTCGAGAACCATTTCGCAACCGGCTGCCAGCCCATGGTTCTGCAGCGCATCGCGCCAGCCCTCCAGGCGACGCTCGATCGTCCGTCGCCCCGGCCTCAGCATGAACAGGATGCGTTCGTGACCGGCCTTGATCAGCCGCTCCGCGGCAATGAAGGCGGCCGAGCGATTGCAGGGCGTGACACTGGAAAGCCGCATATAGGGATCGTCGCTGTTGACGAGCACGACGGGCTTTCCAAGATCGGCGGCCGCCGCAAGCATGTCCTCCTCGTCGACGGTGAGGATCAGCATGCCGCCGAAGCTCGCATCGTTGCGCATCTCTGCAATGACACGCGCCTCGTCGGCTTTGTCGGCAATAGGGCGCATCGCCACCTCAATGCCGAGGGCGGCGGCCCGCGCATTCAAACCTTCGAGAACGTGGAGCGTGAATTGGTTGCGGACGTAATCGATCATTGCGGCGCCCGAGGCCACAAGCATGATCTTCTTGCCGGCGACGCTCGCCGGCAGGGCGTAGCTCACCGCGCTCGCCGTTTCCAGCACCAGCTTGCGGATTTCGGGCCTCACGCCCTTTTCCCCGGCGAGCGCCCGGGACACCGTGCTGATCGATACGCCGCATCGGGCGGCGATATCATCGAGACGTGTGCGCCTGCCTTTTTTCTGCTCCGCCGCCATGACACCTCCTCGCTCCCACCTCATTTATGCAAAAATCTTTCAGATTGCGCAAATGAAATGCCTATGCACAATTGCCCGCGAGGAGACCGCAACAAAGGGAGGCTGGAGATGCGGCTTTACGGGCAGTCCATGCGCCGGTGTTTCGCCTGCTGTCTTCAGGTTCAAGCGGACTGAAACATGGCCGCCACTCAGCAATCCCATATCCGTCGTAAGACCCCGAAGCAGAGCCCGATCGTCTACTGGCAGCTCGGCCATCTCTCGCAGGCACGCTACGACGTCGCCGATCGCCCGATGGAAGGCAGGATGGATCCCTTCTTCTTCGTCACCAAGACGAAGAATTTCATCCCACATGAATATCCCTGCCGCACCGAATTCAAAGCGTCCTTCGCCGGCCTGAGACCGAAACCGACCACCGAATTCGAAGCCGTCCGATGGTGGCTTCCCTTTGCCTCGCCGCGTGTCGATCTTTCCGGCTTCTGGTTTCGCCCGACGCGCATCGGCTGCTGGGCGCGCACCTTCCTCGATACCCCGACTGCCGGGCCGACCAAGCTTCGCCTGTCGACCTGCGGCGGCGCCATCCTCTTCATCAACAGCGCCGAACAGGGCTTCATGGCGCCTTACGAGCGCAATCTGGAAGCCCAGCAGATCTTCGAGGTGGAGCTTGTCGCTGGCCTCAACGAGATCCGCATCTATTTTGACGACCTCGCCGAACGCGATGCCCGCTTCTATTTCCAGTTGGACTATCTCGATGGACCGGAGGTCGAGACATCGGTCCCCGTGCCGATCGCCGCCGATGCTGCGGGTGGGCTGGAGGCGATCCTCGAAGGCATGCGCTTCGACCGCGCAGCCTATCTCGGCGAGGATGTGACGATCCTCTTTCCCGCGCCGCTGCCGGTAGCGCTGAGCTGTCATGTCGAGATCGAAGGCGACTTCATGTCGACCGAGCGCTTCGACTATGACTTCGCGCTGGAGAAGGGCACGACCAAGTTGGAACTCGGAACCTCGGCACGCATGCCGGCCGATTTCCGCCATTTCCGCATCACGTTCAAGACTGGCGCGCTGTCGCTCGGCCGCACGCTCGGCGTCGAGATCTGTCATCCCGAACGCCAGGGGCCTGCACCTGCCGCCCTGGCGGACCGCGTCGCCGAGGCGCTTGCCGAGGTCGCCGCCCATTCCGAGCCCGACACGGTCTGCGCTTTCGCCCGTCTTGCGCTGGGGCAGGGCGGCGAGGAGACCGAGGCGATGATCTCGGCCATGCTGCCCGTCATCGAAGACTGCCACGACTGCGCAGATTTCGTTCTGGTGCCGCTGCTGTTTGCCTATACGCGCTGGAGTGATCTTCTGTCAGCGGAACTGCGCGGCAGGGTTAAGCAAGCTGTCCTTAATTACCGCTATTGGATGGACGAGCCGGGCAACGACGTTCAGTGGTATTTTTCAGAAAACCACGCGCTGCTCTTCCACACCGCCGCCTATCTCGGCGGCAGGCTTTTCCCCGATGCTATTTTCGTCCGTTCCGGCCGCACCGGCGCCGAGCAGATGAAGGTCGGCGAAGAGCGCGTTCGTGCCTGGCTGGATCATTTCGAGCGCTGGGAAATGGCCGAGTGGAATTCCGTTCCCTATTTCCCGATCGACCTCAAAGGTCTGACGGCGCTTGCCGCCTGCGCGCCGGATGAGACGATCCGCGGCCGGGCGAATGCCAGCATCATTCGCCTGATGGAGATCGTCACCCGCTCGGCCCATCACGGCATGCTGACCGGCAGCCAGGGCCGCTCGTACGAACATACGCTGCGCCCCGGCCGTTCGGTCGAACTCTCCGCCATTGCCCGTCTGCTCTGGGGCCGCGGCTGGTATGGCCGGCGCGTGCACGCGCTGCCGCAGCTTGCCGTCTGCATCAGAGACCACGGCCTGCAATTTCCCGAAAGCCTTGCTGCGATCGCCGCGCATGATACCGGCGACGCGCAGGAATGGACCTTCTCCCAGGGCGAAAACCGGTTTGCTGCCCTCTATCATTACAAGACGCGCGACACCGCGCTCGGCACCATCGCGCATTATCGCCCTGGCGCCTGGGGCTATCAGGAGACGGTGCTGCATCTGCGCTTGGGCAACCGGCCGGAAGCGCAGATCTGGATCAACCATCCCGGCGAAACCATCCAGTTCGGTTACGGCCGGCCGAGCTTCTGGGGCGGCTGCGGAACGCTGCCGCGCGTGCATCAATATCGTGATCTGGCGATCCTCGATTTCGATATTCATGAGGGGCAGCCGGATTTCACCCATGCGTGGTTCCCGCTCGAAGCCTTCGACGACACGGTGGTCGACGGTAATGTGGCGCTCGCCCGCTCCGGCGATGGGCTGGCGATGCTGATCGGCAACGGGCCGCTCGATCCGGTGAAGCACGGCCCGACGACGGATGTCGAGCTGCGGCTCTCCGGCCGCAAGGGTCGCTGGATCGTTCGTCTCTCCGATCTCGGCCGTGAAGACGGCCTCGATGGCATGCGGGCGCGTTTTGCCGGGCTCGCAGCCCGCCGCGACGACGAAGGCGCATTGATCATCGTCGATCCGGATTATGGTCAGGTCATCTTCGAGCAGGAGGGAACCGTCCGTGCCGAGGGCCGTATTCTTCGTCCATCGGACTGGTCGGTGCGAGGAGACGCGGTACATCTTCAGATACCAGGCAGGCAGCCTCGGCGCGCGGCCTCGTAGGCGGCATGTCCGGCAGGAGGAGGACCGGCCGGCCATAGCAATTCATCGGTCAGGAGGAGGAGAAAATGACCAGAATGAAATCGATCGGCGCGGCTTTGGCTGCGGTTCTCTTGAGCTCCGTTGCCGCCCACGCCGGCGACGTACGCATCATGTGGTATTCCGACGGCGGCGAAGGCGAGGTGATCAAAGACCTGCTGTCGCGCTTCTCCAAGGCCAATCCCGATGTCAACGTCATCCTCGACGAGGTTTCCTACGATGTCGTGAAAGAGCAGCTGCCGGTGCAGCTCGAAGCGGGCAAGGGGCCGGACATTGCCCGCGTCACCAATCTGAAGGCGCAGGCGCAGCACTGGCTCGATCTTCGCCCGCTGCTTGCCGATGCGAAATATTGGGACGACAATTTCGGCGCCCAGGCCGACTGGATGCGTCCCGACGGCTCGAATGCCATTACCGGCTTCATGACGCAGCTGACGCTGACAGGCGGCTTCGTCAACAAGACGCTCTTCGAACAGGCCGGCGTCGAAATTCCCGGCCCGAAGGCCACCTGGGACGACTGGGCAGCGGCTGCCAAGAAGGTCGCAGACAGCCAGAAAGTCTTCGCCATGGCGATTGACCGCTCCGGCCACCGCGTCTCCGGCCCGAACATTTCTTACGGCGCCAATTACATCGCAGCCGATGGCAAGCCGGCGCCGATCGACCAGGGCTCGAAGGATTTCCTCAGCCGCTTCGTCAAGTGGAACGAGGATGGCACGATCAACAAGGATGTATGGGTCAGCGCCGCCGGCACCACCTATCGCGCCGCGGCCGAGGATTTCATCAATGGCGGTCTTGCCTATTATTACTCCGGCAGCTGGCAGGTTTCGGCCTTCGCCCAGAAGATCGGCGACAATTTCGATTGGGTCATGGCGGGAAGCCCTTGCGGCACGGTCGCCTGCAGCGGCATGCAGGGCGGGGCGGGCCTGGTCGCAATCAAATACACCCAGAATCCGAAGGACGTCGCCAAGGTGATGGATTACCTGGCAAGCGCCGACGTGCAGAAGGAATTCACTGAGCGCAGCCTGTTCATTCCGGCGCATAAGGGCGTGGCCTCCGGCCAGCTGGAGTTCAAAACCGACATTCAACATGTGCAGGCTGCGCTGAAAGCCTTCGTCGAAGCAGCCCCTCAGACGGCGGCACCTGCCATGAAGCTGCCGGGCTGGAAGTGGTCGGACGCCTATTACAGCGCCATCGTCGCCCGCATCAGCCAAGTGATCGCCGGCGAGATGAAGCTCGACGATGCCTATGCCCGCATCGACGAGGACATCAAGGCCAAGGTCGCAGGCAACTGACGGAAGAACGGATGGCGTTGAAGACGGTTTCCACCGAACCGCCGGCGAAAGCCGGTCTGCGGCAGGCGCTTCGCGCGCCTGTCCGCCTTGTCATGGGAATGGTCGATATTCCCATGCGCGCCTGGCAGAAGCTGACGGGACTGAACGGCATGGCGGGCGTCTTCCTCGCGCCCAACATGCTGATCTTCACTGTCTTCGTGCTCCTGCCGCTGGTCATCAACTTCATTTATTCGACGACGAGCGGCAGCGCCATCTTCCTTCCGAACAGGACCTATGTCGGCGCCGACCAGTACCGCATTCTCTTCGACTGCGGCTCTTATCTCGATCCGTCGACCTGCGCGGCCGACACTTTCTGGGCGGCGGTGCGCAACACCGCCGTCTTCGTCCTCTTCCAGGTGACCGCGATGCTGATCACGGCGCTGGCCACGGCCCTGATCCTCAACCGCGAGCTTTCCAATCGCGGCTTCTGGCGCGCGGTTTTCTTCTTTCCGGTGCTGCTGTCGCCCGTCGTCGTCGGCCTGATCTGGAAATGGATCCTGCAGCGGGAAGGCTTGTTGAACTATGCGCTGAGCCCCTTTGGCTTCGAGCCCTTCTCCTGGCTCAGCGATCGTTTCTGGGCCTTCTTCTTCGCCGTCTTCGTATCGGTCTGGGCGCATATGGGCTTTTACGCGCTGATCCTGCTTGCCGGCCTGCAGGCGATCCCGAAAGATCTCTACGAGGCGGCGGCGATGGACAAGGCGAGCCCGACCCGCATCTTCCGGCGCATCACCCTGCCGCTGCTAATGCCGAACCTCATCGTCGTCCTTGTGCTGGCGCTGATCCGCGCCGTGCAGATCTTCGACGAGGTCTTCGTTCTCACAGGCGGCGGGCCGGGCACCAGCACCATGTACATCACCCAATATATTTACGAGACCGGTTTTGCGAGTTCCTTGCGCAATCCCGGGCTTGCATCGGCGGCCTCGATCCTGATGGGCATCGTGCTGGTCATTCTGACGCTCATCCAGCTTGGGGCCAGCAGCCGAAATGAGAAGAAGGGAACACGCCAATGAGCGCGGTCGGAGCATTCCTGCTGCGCCGCCGTGGCCGCGGCTGGCACTGGACTGACGTGGTCACCTGGATCTGGCTGATCTCGGGGGTTTTCCTGATGTTCGGACCGGCCGTCTGGCTGGTTTTCTCCTCCTTCAAGACGCCGGCCGCGCTTGCCGAATTCCCGCCGTCCTTGCTGCCCTATGTCACCGAGCAGGCCGTTGTGCCGGGCCATGACAAACCCTTGCCGCTTTATAACGTGACCATGCCCGATGGCAGCAGTCGCGTGCTCGCCGAAGTCCGCCGCATCGGCATTATCGGCCAGATGGTCGATCCGAAACAGCCCGGCGAAATCGTCAAGGTCAACATCAAGGACCGCACGCCGGTGCGCAAGGTCGAATTCGCCGCCGGCAACTACACCGAACCGTTCCAACGCTTCGATTTCTTCCTGTTCCTGCGCAACTCCGTCTTCGTGACGGTCGTCGCGACGGCCATAACGCTGCTCGTCAATTCCATGGCGGCCTTTGCGCTCTCGAAATACCAATTCCCCGGCCGCACTGCCGTGATGCTGATGATCCTGGCGACGCTGATGGTGCCGCTCTCTGTCATCGTCGTGCCGCTCTATTCGGTCATCGGCACGCTGAACCTCTTCGACAGCCTCTGGGGCGTCATCCTGCCGACGGTCGCCACCCCGACGGGCGTCTTCCTGCTCCGGCAATATATGCTGACCATTCCCGACGAACTGATCGACGCGGCGCGCATGGACAAGGCCAGCGAATGGCAGATCTACTGGCGCATCATCCTGCCGCTGTCGGCGCCGGCACTGGCGGTGCTGGCGATCTTCTCGGTCGTCTGGCGCTGGAACGACTTCCTTTGGCCGCTGATCGTGCTCTCGCGCAAAGAGCTCTACACACTGCAGGTCGGCCTCAACGTCTATGCCGGCGAACTCAATGTGCAATGGCACTATATCCTTGCCATGACCGTCGTCTCGATGATCCCCGTGGTGCTGATCTTCGTCTTCCTGCAGCGCTTCATCACCACGGGCATCGCCGGCTCCGGACTGAAATAATATGAAACAGGAGAGTGCATGAGCGGGCTCGAGCTCAGGAACATCGTCAAGAATTTCGGCTCCGTCGAGGTCATCCGGGATGTCTCGCTTGCCGTCAACGACGGCGAGTTCGTGGCATTCGTCGGCCCGTCCGGCTGCGGGAAATCGACGCTGCTGCGCCTGATTGCCGGCCTGGACAAACCCACCGGCGGCAACATTCTCATCGATGGCAAGGATGTCACGGCGATCGGCGCTGCCGACCGCGGCCTCGCTATGGTTTTCCAGTCCTATGCGCTCTATCCGCATATGAGCGTACGGGAAAATCTTGCCTTCGGTCTTGAGAATACCAAGGTGGCGAAGGCCGAGATCGAAGCGCGCATCACTGACGCCGCCCGCATGCTGGAGATCGAGCCTTTCCTGCAGCGCCGCCCGGGCCAGCTCTCCGGCGGCCAGCGTCAGCGCGTAGCCATCGGCCGCGCCATCGTTCGCCGTCCCGATGCCTTCCTGCTCGACGAGCCCCTCTCCAATCTCGACGCCGAGCTCAGGGTCAGCATGCGCGCCGAACTCGCTGCCCTTCATGCGCGGCTGAAGGCGACGATGATCTACGTCACCCATGACCAGGTCGAGGCGATGACGCTCGCAAACCGTATCGTGGTGCTGAGAGGCGGCAGGATCGAGCAGGTCGGGACGCCGCTGGAACTCTATAACAAGCCGGCCAACCGCTTTGTCGCCGGCTTCATCGGTGCCCCGCACATGAATTTCCTGGAGGGATCGATCACCGGTCACGAGGGCGGGCTTGCGCAGGTCGAAACCGTTGGCGGCCATCGTCTTTCCGTCGCCGCCGCCGAGGCGCGTCCGATAGGAGAGAGAGTGAGCATCGGCATCCGCCCGCAGCACATCACCGTTGCCGAGACGGGCGATGCGACCCGGCTGGACACCCATATTACCCTGGTCGAGGAATTGGGATCCGAGACGGTCGTTCACTCCGACGCGGCCGGAAAGAAATTGATCGCGGTCTTTGCCGGCCAGCAGCAGGTGAAATCGGGCGACAGCCTGCCGCTGCGTCTTGATCCGGCGGTGCTGCATCTCTTCGGCGAGGATGGACGGCGCGTGTCCTGAGGCAAAAGAAAGCCCGCGCCGAAGCGCGGGCCGAATTTTCATATCAGACAGCGTTAGTGGCTGTTTTTGTGGCTTTGTTGACCAGCCTTTACATGCTGTTCATGGCTGCCGCCGCGGGTTCCGCTGGACTGCGCGTCACGGCCGCCTGATGAGGCGCTGCGGGTGTTGGAGTCGTTCTTGTGACTCTGCTGCCCGGCTTTGACGTGCTGTTCGTGGGTTCCACCTTGGTTGGCCATCTGGTTTCTCCTTGGTTTTTTCAACTGAGGCCACGTCGACCTCGAAGGAAAGAACCTCACTTCGGCACATGCGTTCCCCATTTTAATATTTCGTGATCTCTTGTCGAAACATTCGGATGAGGAAGCGAACCGGGCGGGTAGGGAGCTCGTCTGCCATTTCGTTGGCCACCGGAAGAAAGCGGAAAAATCCCGGTGTTCTCCAGCACCGCCGCGTCCGCTTGGCGCGGTCCGCAACCTCGACTTGGGAATGCAGCTTTCGGCTGAAGGTTCCAGGAAAATCAAGCTGATCCCTTCGCGTCGCAACGCCCAGTAGGACCTGCGGGCTCTTTTCAATTGGATAGGCTGCTCTAGCTTACAAAGCACCTACGAAAGGAGGAAAGCATGACCGACGCACCGAACACGGCGACCCCGGCGCGAAGAGTTTTGCGTGGCCGCCCCTACAGCATTGGCGAGTTCGCGAGAAAATACCGGCTCGACGACAAGGAGGCGAAGCGGCTCTACGAAAAATTCGGCCCATCGGCCACCGAGCTCGACCTGTTGATGGCGGCGAAGCGGCGTCCGCCCGGCCTGCCGACCAGCCTGGACGGCTGACGGCTCCGATGAAGATCCGAACCGGAAGCTGCCTTTGCGGGGCGGTCGCCTACAGGGTGGAAGGCGAGCCGCTTCGCGTCGGCCTCTGCCATTGTGCCGATTGCCGCAAAACGAGCGGCTCCGCCTTCGTTTACTTCGCCGTCTGGCCGCGTCAGGCTTTCTCCCATAGCGGCGAAATCGCCACGTTCTCCGGCCGCAGCTTCTGCTCCGTCTGCGGCGGCAGGCTCTTTTGTCTCCAGGACGCCGCAGTTGAAATCCGCCTCGGGTCTCTCGATAGTCCACCGACCGACCTTGCCCCCGGCTACGAGGTCTGGACCAAACGGCGCGAACCATGGCTGCATGCTTTGCCCGGCGCGGACCAATTTAACGAGGATGCGGACTGACGAACGCTGTACGGTTTTGGGCGACATGTTCCGCCGCACCGAAACTTGACTTTTCTTACCAATATTTCATTTCACCCATCCGCAATTCCGTGGCACTCCGGCGACAGTGCTAATCGCCGGTTCATCTGAAGTGTGATTATTTCGCTGCGGAGGCCGAAGCGGCCACTGACGGATCGAGGACGACATGAACAAAATCGTAAGCGGCAACGAAACCGGGGCAAAGGCCGGCGCAACGCCTGACCTCGCAGCGGTTCTTGCCGCTTCGGGAAAGCAGGGCAAGCGACGCCGCTGGCGCGGACGCCTGCTCGTTCTTCTCGTCGTCGTCGCCGCTGCCGCAGTCGCCGCCTACATCTATATGGGTCGCGGGCGCAGCGAAGTGAGCTACGCCACACAGCCGGCAAAACGCGGCGACCTGACGGTGCTCGTCACCGCCACCGGCTCAGTGCAGCCGACCGAGCAGGTGGATATATCGAGCGAGCTTTCCGGCACGGTTCGCGACGTCAACGTCGATTACAACAGCGCCATCAAATCCGGCGACGTACTGGCTCAGCTCGATACCAACAAGCTCGAGGCGGATGTGAAGAGTTCGCGCGCCAAGCTGAATTCGGCCAAGGCGAATGTCGCCAAGGCCAATGCGGATCTGGAATCGGCAAGCACCTCGCTGGAACGGCTGAAGAGCCTGGTCAGGAGCAACGTCTCCACCCAGCAGAGCCTCGACGACGCCACCTACAAATATGATTCCGCCGTCGCCGCAAAACAGATCAACGAGGCCGAGGTGCTGGCCTCGGAGGCAGACCTGCAGCTTGCCGAGGTCAATCTCGCCAAAGCGAAGATCGTCTCGCCGATCGACGGCGTGATCCTCACCCGCTCCGTCAATCCCGGCGCCACGGTCGCAGCCTCGCTGTCGGCCCCGGTCCTCTTCACCATCGCCGGCGACCTGAAGAAAATGGAGTTGCAGGTCGATGTCGACGAGGCCGATGTCGGCCAGATCGCCGTCGGCCAGAAGGCGAAGTTCACCGTGGACGCCTATCCCGACCGGAACTTCCCCGCCGAGATCGAGCAGATCCGCTTTGCCTCCGAAGTGGTCAACAATGTCGTGACCTACAAGGCCGTACTTTCAGTCGACAATGCCGACCTGCTGCTGCGTCCCGGCATGACGGCGACGGCCGACATCACCGTCGAGGCCGTCAAGAATACGCTGATGGTGCCGAACAGCGCGCTGCGTTATGCCCCGCCGCAGACTGAGACGCGTGGCCGCGGCATTTTCGGCCTTTTCGGTCCGCCGCGCCAGCGCCGCAATGCCGGTCCGGCGCTGACCGGCACAGAGCGCCGCGTTTGGGTGTTGCGCAATGGCCGCCCCGCGCCCGTCGTCATCCAGGTCGGTTCGTCCGATGGCCAGTTCACCCAGGTCGTCTCCGGCGAAATCAAGGAAAACGACGCCGTGGTGACCGACACCACGGTGCGGACGAACTAGGCGGAGAGACGGATGGCAAGCCCGCCGCTCATCGAATTCAGGCAGGTCTCGAAAATCTACGGCGAGGGCGAGGCGGCGATCCGCGCGCTCGATCGTGTCGACCTTGCGATCGACGCCCGTGAGTTCGTCGCGATCATGGGGCCGTCTGGCTCCGGCAAGTCGACGGCGATGAACATTCTCGGCTGCCTCGATGTGCCGAGCGGCGGCGATTACATCTTCCAGGGCATCCCGACCAGCGGTTTCGACCGCAGCCAGTTGACGTTGTTGCGTCGCCACATGCTCGGCTTCGTCTTCCAGGGCTTCAATCTCCTGTCGCGTACCTCGGCCGTCGAGAATGTCGAGCTGCCGCTGATCTATCGCGGCATGGCGGTGCGCGAACGGCGTGAGCGGGCGCGCGAGGCCTTGGCGCTGGTCGGCCTTTCCGGCCGCGAGCACCACAAGACACAGGAACTATCCGGCGGCCAGCAGCAGCGCGTCGCCATCGCCCGCGCCATCGTCACCGAGCCGGCGCTGCTGCTCGCCGACGAACCCACAGGCAATCTCGACACGAAGACCAGCGTCGAGATCATGGATCTGATGACGAGGCTGAACCGCGAGCAGGGCATTACCATCGTCATGGTCACGCACGAGCCCGATATCGCCGCCTATGCGCAGCGCCTGCTTCGTTTCGTCGATGGCAAACTGGAGACGGAAGCCGAGCACCGGAGGAGGGCGGATCATGTTCTTTGAGACGCTGAAGCTCGCGCTGCGCGCCATCAGCCGCAACATGCTGCGCTCGTTCCTGACCGTGCTCGGCGTCGTCATCGGCGTCGCCGCCGTCATCGCGCTGGTGACGATCGGTAACGGCACAACCGCGCAGGTTTCGACCGAGCTCTCGCGGCTCGGCACCAACATGCTGTTCGTCCGTCCCGGCCAGTTCGGTCCCGGCCGCGCAAGTTCCGAGGCGCGGCGCTTCTCGCTGAAGGACGTGGCGGCGATCCGCGATCAGGTTTCCGGCCTGCGGGCGGTGGCGCCAGCCAACCAGTCGACGGCGACCGTCATCTTCGGGGGGCAAAACCACTCCACCACCGTTTACGGTACGACCAACGACTATCTCGTCGCCCAGGACTGGGATCTGACGCTCGGGCGCAATTTCACGCCGGCCGAGGAACGCGGCCAGTCGCGTTGCATCATCGGCGGCACGGTCCGCGAACAGCTCTTCGGCGCAGCCGATCCGACCGGCCAGCAGATCCGCGTCGGCAAGGTCTCATGCCCCGTCATCGGCGTGCTCGCCAAGCGCGGCCAGTCCGGCATGGGCAACGACCAGGACGACGTCGTGATCATGCCGGTCAAGGTATTCCAGCGGCGCATCAGCGGCAGTTCCAATGTGCCGAGCATCGTCATTTCCGCTCGCGACGGCGTATCGACCGCCAAGGTGCAGTCCGATGTCGAAAATCTCCTGCGCGAACGCCGCAAGATCGTTCCCGGCCGGCAGGACGATTTCAACGTCAATGACATGACGCAGATCGCCGAGGCGATGACCGGCACGACGACGCTCTTGACCGGCCTGCTCGGCGCCGTCGCCGCAATCAGCCTCCTCGTCGGCGGCATCGGCATCATGAACATCATGCTTGTCTCCGTCACCGAGCGAACCCGCGAGATCGGCATCCGCCTGGCGATCGGCGCGCTCGAAAACCAGGTGCTCACCCAGTTCCTGGTCGAAGCAGTGGCGCTCTCGCTCTTCGGCGGCATCACCGGCATCATATTGGGCTTGAGCCTCGGCTTCGGCGCCGTGACGCTCCTGAAAGTCCCCTTCGTCTTCAGCCCAATGATGATCGCCGTCGCCTTCCTCTTCTCCGCCGCAATCGGCATGATCTTCGGCTATTTCCCCGCGAGGAGGGCTGCGCAGTTGAACCCGATCGAGGCGTTGCGGCATGAATAAGAAATGGTTCGTGGTGGGAAACGTGCCAAGCCCTTCTACTCTTGTGAACCGAACGTAAGGGGTAACATCATGCCGCTCAACAGGTTGGTGATCTACGCCAAGAACGTCGAGGAAACGGCACGGTTTTATGAGAAGCATTTCGGTTTCACGGCGACCAGTCTGCCTGGCGACAGGATCGTCGAACTCGTCGCCCAGGAGGGCGGCGTCAATATAATGCTTCATCAGGCAGCCAAGGGACAGCGGAGCGGCCAATCCATCATCAAGCTCGTATTCGATGTGGCGGATGTCGAGGCCTTTTGCACGCAAAGCGCGGAGAACGGCCTGCAGTTTGGCCCTCTCCATAAAGCTGATGGCTATGTATTCGCCAATACAAAGGACCCGTGTCAAAATTCGATCTCGGTTTCTAGCCGGGCTTTTCGCAAAGACGGCGTTTGATCCTCAAAGTCTGTTATCTATCTGTCTCTGTTATGATATATCAGCGTGACTTGCCTCGGGTTTTCGGGCATTTCAGATTATTGTATATCAGGTTCGGATTTCGGCATGCAGACGTCACAGAGCCATCTCGCCTATCTCGCGCTGGAGCATCTGATCGTCACGTTGGCGCTGAAGCCTGGGGCGTTCGTCACGGAAAAGCAGCTGATCGATATGGCGGGCCATGGGCGCACGCCGGTGCGTGAAGCGATCCAGAAGCTTGCCTGGCAGGGGCTGATCCTCGTGAAGCCGCGCGTTGGGCTGCAGGTCGCCGTGATCGGGCCTGAGGATCATGGCAATGTCATGCAGGTGCGGTGTGAGTTGGAGCCGATCGCGGCAAGCCTCGTCGCGGAGCATGCGAGTGATGGACAGCGCGCGCGTCTCGTCGATTGCGCCCGCGCAATGGAGGAATGCGCCGTCACGGGTGATCTTGCCGGTTTCTTCGCCGCCGACAAGGCCTTCGACGAAATCCTCGAGGATGCCTGTCCGAATGGTTTCATCACGGCAGCGCTCGGCCCGGTGCAAACGCATTCGCGCCGTCTTTGGTACTCCACCGCAAGTCCGGAGCGCATGGATCGCTCCATCGCGCTGCATGTCGCCGTCATCCGCGCCATTCATGAGGGCAAGCCGGACGAGGCGCGGGCTGCCATGACGGTTTTGATCGACTATCTCGCCCACATATAGAAACGGCCCCGTTTCCGGAGCCGTTGTAAGGTCTGATTGTCGAAAGAGCGTCAGCCGACGAAAGCGCGCTCGATGACGAATTCGGCGGGCTTGCTGTTGGCGCCTTCATTGAGGCCGGCCTTTTCGAGCAGTTCCTTGGTATCCTTCAGCATGGCCGAAGAACCGCAGATCATGCCGCGGTCGATTGCCGGATCGAGCGGCGGCACGCCGAGATCGGTAAACAGCTTGCCGGAGGAGATGAGGTCGGTGATACGGCCGCGATATTCGAAATCCTCGCGCGTGACGGTCGCGTAATGGCGCAGCTTGTCGCCGACGACTTCCTTCAGCAGCTCATCGTTCTGGATCTCATGCACGAGGTCAAAGCCGTATTTCAGTTCGGCAACGTCGCGCGTGGTATGGGTGAGGATGACTTCCTCGAACTTTTCATAGGTCTCGGGGTCGCGGATCAGGCTGGCGAAAGGCGCAACGCCCGTTCCCGTCGAGAACATGTAGAGACGGCGTCCGGGCGTCAGCGCGTCGAGCACCAGCGTGCCCGTCGGCTTCTTGCGCATCAGCACCTGGTCGCCTGGCTTGATTGCCTGCAGATGCGAGGTGAGGGGACCGTCCGGCACCTTGATGGAGAAGAATTCGAGCTCTTCGGCCCAGGCGGGGCTGGCGATCGAATAGGCGCGGAAGACCGGCTTGCCCTCGACCATCAGGCCGATCATCGCGAATTCGCCGGAACGGAAACGGAAGCCCTGCGGCCGGGTCATCGTGAAGCGGAAGAGCCGGTCGGTATAATGCGTCACGGCAAGCACCGTCTCGGCGTAGACGCCGGCGGGGATGGACGAGGCGAAGTCTTCGGTCTTTGCAGGCGCGTTCATTGCGGTAGAGGATCCCGTTTCGTCGATAAACTTATCGGATGCGAGGCAGATATTACATATCGGGCCGGAATTAAAGGCATTCCATTCCACGCAGCGCTCATGAAGGGAAATATGCGTGTTATTGTCAGGATTCAAGGTGAGCGGGGAATGTCGTATTTCCCGCTGGCGAAGCCCCGCAAAGGATGCATATTAGAGCGGCGCGCCGCTGCCGGATGCAGATTTTCGGCAAAAGCGGTGCGACAACAAAGACCTACGGCGTCGAACCCACTTCAGAAACAGGGTCCGGTGATGATGGCGAAAAAACATGCTTGCCGGGGCGAGCGCGATAGGCGGTCGGGGGAATATGAAGATTTTCAACTACAAGCGTGTTCCTTACGCGGAGATGCGCGCCTTTTCCGTCCATATCCTGACGGCGTCCGGCTCTTTCCTTGCCTTTCTCGGCGTCGTTGCCGCCGCCGAGCACCGCTTCATCGACATGTTCTGGTGGCTGGGCCTTGCCCTTCTCGTCGACGGCATAGACGGGCCGATCGCCCGCAAGGTGCGCGTCAAGGAAGTGCTGCCGAACTGGTCGGGTGACACGCTCGATAATATCATCGATTACGTCACCTATGTGCTCCTGCCGGCGTTTGCGCTCTATCAGAGCGGCATGATCGGCGAGCCATGGTCCTTCGCCGCCGCCGGCATGATCGTCGTCTCCAGCGCCATTTATTATGCCGATATGGGCATGAAGACGGACGAGTATTTCTTCTCCGGTTTTCCCGTCGTCTGGAATATGATCGTCTTCACCCTGTTCGTCATCGATGCCAGCGCGACGACGGCACTTGTCGTCGTGACCATTTCGGTGGTGCTGACCTTCCTGCCGATCAATTTCCTGCATCCGGTTCGCGTCAAAAGGCTGCGCCCGCTCAATCTCGGCATCTTCCTGCTGTGGTCGGCGCTCGGCGTCTATTCGCTGCTGATGCATTTCGAAACGCCGGAATGGGCGCTCATTCTCTTCATCGTGACCGGGCTCTATCTTTACGTTATCGGCGCGGTGCTGCAATTCTTCCCCGCCCTCGGACGCGAAGCATAGGGATAAGCCAAGATGACGAAGACGCAGGCGGTTTCATTCTCCAGGACAGGCGGCCCGGAGGTTTTCGACTATGCCGAGGTCGATCTTCCCGAGCCCTCGGCGGGCGAGGTGCAGATCAGGCAGGCGGCGGTCGGCCTCAACTTTATCGACGTCTATTTCCGTAACGGCACCTACAAGGTGCCGCATCTGCCCTTCGTCGCCGGCAAGGAGGGCGCCGGCACCGTGACGTCGGTTGGCCCTGGTGTTACAGATTTCAAGGTTGGCGACCGTGTCGCCTATGCCAGCGCCGACGGCGCCTATAGCGCCGAGCGCAATGTCGAGACGCGGCATCTGGTGCGTGTGCCTGACGGCATCGAGCTCGAAACGGCCGCGGCAATGATGCTGAAGGGCATGACCGCCGAATATCTCCTCAACCGCACCTTCAAGGTCGGCCCCGGGACGGTACTCCTGTTCCATGCCGCGGCTGGCGGCGTTGGTCTGATCGCCGGCCAGTGGGCAAAGGCGCTCGGCGCCACCGTCATCGGCACGGCAGGCTCTGAAGACAAGATCGAGCTGGCGCTCGCCCATGGCTACGATCACGTCATCAATTACAAGAGCGAAGATTTCGTCGGCCGCGTTCGCGAGATTACGGGCGGCAAGGGCGTGGATGTCGTCTATGATTCGATCGGCCGCGATACTTTTCCACAGTCTCTCGACTGCCTGAAGTCGCGCGGGCTCTTCGCCTCCTTCGGCCAGTCCTCCGGCCCGATCGAGAATTTCACCCTCGCCATGCTGGCGCAGAAAGGTTCGCTTTTCGCAACGCGCCCGACCCTCTTCACCTATATCGCCGCGCGCCAGGAACTGATCGACAGTGCAAACGCGCTATTTGATGTTGTGCAAAGCAACAAAGTGCGTATCAATGTCAATCAAACCTATCCGCTGCGTGAGGTTGGGCGGGCTCACGCGGATCTGGAAACAAGAAAAACAACCGGAACGACGCTGCTGATTCCATGAGATCCGAAACGGACCGGTCGGCAGAAGAAATGAGGGGAACGTGTCGCCATTGAATGTGCCGGATTCCGGTGCGTTGTTATCGGTCCAGAAGCTGACCAAGTTCTTCGGCGGCTTTGCCGCCTGCAATGAAATCGATCTCGATATCGCGCCGGGCGAAATTCATGCGCTTCTCGGCGAAAACGGCGCAGGCAAATCCACGCTGGTGAAGATGCTGTTCGGCGTTCTTGAGCCGACGCACGGGGGAATCCTCTGGCAGGGCGCGCCGGTTTCGATTACCTCGCCGGGTGAGGCCCGCAAGCTCGGCATCGGCATGGTCTTCCAGCATTTCTCCCTGTTCGAGGCGCTGACGGTTGCCGAAAACATCGCGCTGTCGCTCGATGATGCCATCCCGATCGACAGGATCGCCGAGGAGGCGAGGGCGCTGTCTGTCGCCTACGGCCTGCCGCTCGATCCGCATGCCCATGTCGCCGATCTCTCGGTCGGCGAGCGCCAGCGCATCGAGATCGTCCGCGCGCTGCTGCAGAACCCGAAGCTGATCATTCTCGACGAGCCAACCTCGGTGCTGACGCCGCAGGAAGCCGATAAGCTGTTCGAGACTCTCTTCAAGCTGCGGGCCGAGGGGCGTTCGGTTCTTTACATCAGTCACCGGCTGGAAGAGGTGCAGCGTATCTGCGACCGCGCCACCGTGCTGCGCCATGGCCGCGTGACCGGCGCCTGCGATCCGAAGCAGGAAACACCGGCCTCGCTCGCCCGCATGATGGTCGGCAGCGAGGTGGCTGCCGTCACGCATCCGGAGCGCAGCGACAAAGGCGAGGTGCAACTGGCTGTCGCCAACCTTTCCGTCGCTTCGCGCACTCCCTTCGCCATGCCGCTCCGTGATGTGTCGATGACGGTGCGCTCCGGTGAGATTTTGGCCATTGCCGGTGTGGCGGGCAACGGCCAGAGCGAGCTCTTCGATGCTCTCTCCGGTGAATATCCGGTCGCTTCGGCTGAGGCGATCGTCATCCGCAAAAAACCTGTCGGCAATCAGGGCATTACCGCCCGCCGTCTTCTCGGCGCCGGCTTCGTGCCGGAGGAGCGTCACGGCCATGCCGCCGTCTCCGCCATGAAACTGTCCGACAATCTCGTTCTTGCCCGCAGCCAGTCCGATCGCAAGGCGTTTCTCGGCCTGCTCGGCATCATCCGCTCCGGTGCGGTAAAATCCGCCGCAAGGCGCATTTCCGAGGCCATGGATGTCCGCAAGAGCGGCGATGATCCGGCAGCAGGCTCCTTGTCCGGCGGCAACTTGCAGAAATTCATCGTCGGCCGTGAACTCGACCGCCAGCCGGCCGTGCTCGTCGTCAACCAGCCGACCTGGGGCGTGGATGCCGGGGCGGCAAGCCGTATCCGCCAGGCGCTGGTCGATCTCGCAAGAAGCGGTTCCGCCGTAGTCGTCATCAGTCAGGATCTCGACGAGATCTTCGAAGTGGCGACCGATATCGCCGTCATCTCCGAAGGCCGCCTTTCCAGGCCGTTCCCGGCGGGCGAGCTGACGCGCGAAAAGATCGGCTTGCTGATGGGCGGCCTGCACGAGAGCAGTTCTGCCGCGGAGGCAGCCCATGCGCATTGAACTTGAAAAACGGCCCGACGTCTCGAAGCTCTTCGGATTCGTCTCGCCGCTACTGGCCCTTGTCCTGACGCTTGCCTTCGGCGCGATCATGTTCGCCATGCTCGGCAAGGACCCGGTCGAGGCGCTGGATGCCTTTTTCGTCGAGCCGCTGCTTGAGGTCTGGTCGCTGCATGAGCTGGCGATCAAGGCAGCGCCGCTGATCCTGATCGCAGTCGGCCTCGCCGTCTGCTATCGCTCGAACAACTGGAATATCGGCGCCGAAGGCCAGTTCACCATCGGCGCCATTACCGGCTCCTATCTGCCGATCGTCTTTTACGACTGGCATTCGCCGCTCGTCCTGCCGTTGATGCTCGTCCTCGGTGCGCTCGGTGGAGCGCTTTTCGCCGCCATCCCGGCGCTCTTGAAAGCGCATTTCAACACCAACGAGATCCTGACGTCGCTGATGCTGGTCTATATCGCCCAGCTTTTCCTCGACTGGCTGATCCGGGGCGCCTGGCGCGATCCGAAAGGGTTCAACTTCCCGGTCTCGCGCGATTTTGCGCCGGAAGCGGTGCTGCCGGCGATCTGGGAGGAGTCGGGCCGCGCTCATTGGGCCTTCATCTTCGCCATCGTCGCGGCGATCGGCGTCTGGTTCATGCTGCGTTATACGCTGAAGGGCTTCGAGATCGTCGTGCTCGGCCAGTCGGAGCGGGCAGGGCGCTTTGCCGGCTTCTCCTCGAAGAAGATGATCTGGTTCAGTTTCCTCTTCTCCGGCGCTCTTGCCGGGCTTGCCGGGATAGCCGAGGTCTCCGGCTCGATCGGCCACCTGCAGCCGGCGATCTCGCCCGGCTACGGTTTCACCGCCATCATCGTCGCCTTCCTCGGCCGTCTCAACCCGCTCGGGATCATCGCATCGGGCCTGGTGCTGGCGCTGACCTATCTCGGCGGCGAGGCCGCACAGCTTTCGCTCGGCGTCTCCGACAAGGTCACCCGCGTTTTCCAGGGCCTTCTGCTCTTCTTCGTGCTCTCCTGCGATACGCTGATCTATTACAAAATCCGCATTGTCTGGTCGCGGGTAAGGGGTGGGGCGGCATGAGCATCTTCGAAGCCATTCTCCTGACCGTCATAACCGCCTCGACGCCACTCGTAATCGCTGCTCTCGGCGAACTCGTGACGGAGCGCTCGGGCGTTCTGAACCTCGGCGTCGAAGGCATGATGATCATGGGTGCGGTCGCCGCTTTTGCCGGTGCGCAGATGTCAGGCTCGCCCTATGCCGGGATCATCTGCGGCATCGCGGCTGGTGCGCTTTTCTCGCTTCTGTTCGCCTTCCTGACGCTGACGCTGGTGACAAACCAGGTAGCGACGGGGCTGGCGCTCACCCTTCTCGGCCTTGGTGCATCCGGCATGTTCGGCGAGGCCTATGTCAGCGTGCCAGGCGTCCGGCTGGAAGAGATCGTCATTCCCGTTCTGTCGGATATTCCGCTCGTCGGCCCTGTGCTTTTCAGGCAGGATCTGATCTTCTATCTGTCGATCGCGCTCGTTATCGGCGTCAGCTGGTTTCTGTTCCGCAGCCGCACTGGCCTGAAGCTGAGGGCCATCGGCGACAGTCACGGCTCGGCGCATGCGCTCGGCATTCACGTCATCCGCACGCGATATCTTGCGGTCATGTTCGGCGGCGCCTGTGCCGGTCTGGCCGGTGCTCAGCTTTCGCTCGTCTATACTCCGCAATGGGCTGAAAACATGTCGGCCGGCCGCGGCTGGATCACGCTGGCGCTGGTGGTCTTCGCCTCCTGGCGGCCGTGGCGGCTTCTTGCCGGCGGCTATCTCTTCGGCGCGGTCACCATCCTGCAGCTGCACGCGCAGGCCTTCGGTCTCGGCATTCCCTCGCAGTTCCTCTCGATGCTGCCCTATGCCGCGACTATTGTGGTTCTCATCATCATTTCCCATAATCGGCGCACGACGTTGATCAACACGCCCGCGTCGCTTGGAAAAGCCTTCGTGCCGGAGCGATAAAGAAGAACATAAGGACGGGTTTCCGGAATAACTTCAAACCAACAGGGGTCACCATGAAGAAATTCGCATTTGCACTCGCCGCCTCGGCTGCCGCCGTGATCGGCCTTTCCTCCGCCGCAGAGGCTGCGGACAAGACGAAGGTCTGCTTCGTCTATGTCGGTTCGCACACCGATGGCGGTTATTCGCAGGCGCACGATCTCGGCCGTCAGCAGGTTCAGGCCGAATTCGGCGACAAGATCGAAACGCCTTACCTCGAAAACGTGCCGGAAGGCCCGGATGCCGAGCGCGCCATCGAACGCCTCGCGCGCTCCGGCTGCAAGCTGATCTTCACGACGTCCTTCGGCTTCATGGATGCGACCGTGAAGGTCGCCGCCAAGTTCCCCGACGTCAAGTTCGAGCACGGTACCGGCTATAAGTCCGGTCCCAACCTGGCGACCTATAATTCGCGCTTCTACGAAGGCCGCTACATCCTCGGCCAGATCGCCGCCAAGACCTCGAAGAATCATGGTGCTGCCTACATTGCCTCCTTCCCGATTCCGGAAGTGGTCATGGGCATCAACTCCTTCGAGCAGGGCGCCAAGTCGGTCGATCCGAGCTTCAAGCTGAAGGTCATCTGGGTCAACACCTGGTTCGATCCCGGCAAGGAAGCCGATGCCGCCAAGGCGATGGTCGATCAGGGCGTCGACGTGCTGACGCAGCACACCGACACGACGGCGCCGATGCAGGTGGCCGAAGAACGTGGCATCCACGCCTTCGGCCAGGCGTCCGACATGATCGCAGCTGGCCCGAAGGCGCAGCTGACGGCGATCGTCGATACCTGGGGCACCTATTACTCCAAGCGCGTTCACGCCCTTCTGGACGGCACCTGGAAGTCCGAGCAGAGCTGGGACGGCCTGAAGGACGGCATCCTGAAGATGGCGCCCTACACCAACATGCCTGACGACGTGAAAAAGATGGCCGAGGAAACCGAGGCCAAGATCAAGTCGGGCGAGCTGCACCCCTTCACCGGTCCGATCAACAAGCAGGACGGCACGCCCTGGCTTAAGGCCGGCGAGAAGGCCGATGACGGAACGCTGCTCGGCATGAACTTCTACGTCGAAGGCGTCGACGACAAGCTGCCGGCGCAATAAGCTGCATTAATTCGCAGGTGCGAAGGGCGCTCCTCTGGGGCGCCCTTTTTTTGCTGCGGTGCATGCAAAGATTCTCATTTACAAAAGTAATACTATATGATTTTTTGACCCTGCGCCGCGAGATGCGGCATTGGGAGGAAATCATGAAATTGAAGACTGCACTTTTGAGTGCCACGATTCTGGCTGCCTGCATGTTCGGTTCGGCTTCGGCCGCCGGCCTCACCGTCGGCTTCTCGCAGATCGGCTCGGAATCGGGCTGGCGCGCGGCTGAAACGACCGTGACGAAGCAGCAGGCTGAAAAGCGCGGCATCGATCTGAAGTTTGCCGATGCGCAGCAGAAGCAGGAAAATCAGATCAAGGCTCTGCGCTCCTTCATCGCTCAGGGCGTCGATGCCATCCTCGTCGCTCCCGTTGTCGAAACCGGCTGGGACGACGTTCTGAAGGAAGCCAAGGAAGCCAATATTCCGGTCATTCTTCTCGACCGCACCATCAAGGCTCCCGACGATCTCTACCTGACGGCGGTCACCTCCGATCTGGTTCACGAAGGCAAGGTTGCCGGCGACTGGCTGGTGAAGAATGTCGGCGACAAGAAGTGCAACGTCGTCGAACTGCAGGGCACGACCGGTTCCTCGCCGGCCATCGCCCGCAAGAAGGGCTTCGAAGAGGCTCTCGCCGGCCACGACAACCTCAAGATCGTTCGCAGTCAGACCGGCGACTTCACTCGCACCAAGGGCAAGGAAGTCATGGAAAGCTTCCTGAAGGCCGAGAATGGCGGCAAGGACATCTGCGCTCTCTACGCTCATAACGACGACATGGCCGTCGGCGCCATCCAGGCGATCAAGGAAGCCGGCCTGAAGCCCGGCAAGGACATCCTCGTCGTCTCCATCGACGCCGTGCCCGATATCTTCAAGGCTATGTCGGAAGGCGAAGCCAATGCCACGGTCGAACTGACGCCGAACATGGCAGGTCCGGCTTTCGATGCGCTCGAAGCCTATCTCAAGGACAAGAAGGCTCCGGCGAAGTGGATCCAGACCGAATCCAAGCTCTACACGCCTGCTGACGAGCCGATGAAGGTCTACGAAGAGAAGAAGAGCCAGGGCTACTGAGTTGAACCTGGAACCGCACCGGCCCATCATGGACCGGTGCGGAATTGCCGATGTCGGGCCGGGCATCATGTCCGGCCCTGGCACAGGCGCAAGGCGCAATATCAGGAAACAGCAGCCCTCATGGTTCACAATTTCGAGAATATTCTCGCGGCTTCCGGAATATCGAAATTCTTTCCCGGCGCGGTGGCGCTGGACAAGGTCGATTTCACCCTTCGCAAGGGAGAGGTGCACGCGCTTCTCGGCGAAAATGGCGCCGGCAAGTCGACGCTGATCAAATGCATCACCGGCGCCTACCATCGTGACGAAGGCAGCCTGATGCTGGACGGCCAGGAAATCAATCCGGCCAATACGCTCGCCGCCCAGAAGCTGGGCATCGGCACCGTCTACCAGGAGGTCAATCTCCTCTCCAATCTGAGCGTTGCCGAAAATCTCTTTCTCGGACGCCAGCCAAGGCGTTTCGGCATGACCGACGTGCGCGCGATGAACCGCAAGGCGCGCGAACTGCTTGCCGGCTACGGCATCGATATCGACGTCACCGCCGAACTCAGCCGCTTCTCCGTCGCAGTCCAGCAGGTTGTGGCCATCGCCCGCGCCGTCGATCTCTCCGGCAAGGTGCTGATCCTCGACGAGCCGACGGCCAGCCTCGACAATCAGGAAGTGGCGCTGCTTTTCCGCATCATCGAGGATTTGAAGAAGCGCGGGCTGGGCATCGTCTTCATCACTCATTTTCTCGAGCAGGTCTATGCGATCAGCGACCGGATCACCGTGCTGCGCAACGGCAAGCTGGTCGGCACCCGCGATGCCGCCGATCTGCCGCGCCAGAGCCTGATCGCCATGATGCTCGGCCGTGAACTGGCACAGGCCGAAGAAACGGTTCGGAAACACAGCCTGGCGGCCGGCGACATCAGATATCGTTTCGCAGGCTACGGCAAACGCGGCAAGGTCAAACCCTTCGATCTTGATGTGCGCGCAGGCGAGGTGGTCGGCATTGCCGGCCTGCTCGGTTCCGGCCGCACCGAAACCGCCGAATTGCTCTTTGGCATCGAACATGCCGACAGCGGCAGTGCCACGATCGATGGCCAGCCGGCGACGCTTTCCAGCCCGCGCGCAGCAATCGAAAAGGGTTTCGGCTTTTGCCCCGAGGATCGCAAGACCGATGGCATCGTCGGCGACCTGTCGATCCGGGAAAACATCGCGCTTGCACTGCAGGCGCGCCGCGGCTGGACGCGGCCGCTCTCGCGCGCCGAACAGAATGCACTGGCCGATCGCTACATTAAGGCGCTCGATATCCGCACCACCGACCGCGAAAAGCCGATCCGGCTGCTTTCCGGCGGCAACCAGCAGAAGGCGATCCTCGCCCGCTGGCTGGCGACCAATCCGAAATTTCTCATCCTCGACGAGCCGACCCGCGGTATCGATGTCGGCGCCCATGCCGAGATCATCCGGCTCATCGAACAGCTCTGCGCCGAAGGCATGTCATTGATCGTAATTTCATCGGAACTTGAAGAGCTTGTCGCTTATAGCTCACGTATCATCGTGCTTCGCGACAGGCAGCATATCACCGAACTCACCGGCGAGCGCATCACCGCCGCCGGTATCGTCGATGCCATCGCCGTCGCCGAACATAAGACGGAGGACGCATGAAATCCTCCCGGAACGCGCTGGTCTATCGCCTGGCGCCGCAATTGATCGCGCTTGTTATCATTCTTCTGTTGAATTTCATAACGTCGCCCCAGTTTTTTAATGTTGTGGTTCAAAATGGGCGCCTTTACGGCAGCCTGATTGACGTGCTGAACCGCGGTGCACCGGTGGCGCTGTTGGCGATCGGCATGACGCTGGTGATCGCCACCAAGGGGATCGATCTTTCCGTAGGCGCAGTCATCGCCATTTGCGGCGCGGTTGCCGCATCGTCGATTGTATCAGGAAATTCAGTTGCCTACACCGTTGTCCTAACGCTCGCGATCGGGCTTGCCTGCGGCGTCTGGAACGGTTTCCTGGTGGCCGTGCTCAATATCCAGCCGATCATCGCCACCCTGGTGCTGATGGTCGCCGGCCGCGGTATCGCCCAGCTCATCACCGAAGGCGCCATCCTGACCTTCAACGATGACGGCCTGATCTTCTTCGGCAGCGGCTCCATGGCTCTCTTGCCGATGCCTGTCGTCATCTGGCTGCTCGTCGGCCTGCTCGTCATCCTGCTCGTTCGCCGCACGGCGCTCGGCATGTTGATCGAGGCGGTCGGCATCAATCGCCGCGCCAGCACGCTTTCGGGCATTCAGACGCCGGTGCTGCTGATGGCCGTCTACATGCTGAGCGGGCTTTGCGCCTCGATCGCGGGCATCATCGTTGCGGCTGACATCAAGGGCGCCGATGCCAACAATGCCGGCCTCTGGCTGGAGCTCGACGCCATACTGGCGGTGGTGGTCGGCGGCAATTCGCTGCTTGGCGGGCGGTTCAGCATTCTTGGATCGCTGATCGGCGCGATGATCATTCAGGCGGTGAATACCGGCATCCTTTCCTCCGGTTTCCCGCCGGAATTCAACCTGATCATCAAGGCCGTCATCATCATCGTGATCCTCTTCATCCAGTCTCCGGCGGTGCAGTCGCTCGCCATCTTCGCCAGCCGCCGGCAGGGCGGAAGGGAGCAGCCGAAATGAACTCCAAATACCTGCCGCTGCTTGCGACAATCGTCATCTTCGTGCTCGCCTATGCCGGCTGCACGCTGCAATATCCGAACATGCTGTCGACGCGCGTCATCGGTAATCTCCTGACCGACAACGCCTTCCTCGGGATTGCCGCGGTCGGCATGACCTTCGTCATCATCTCCGGCGGCATCGATTTGTCGATCGGTTCGGTCATCGCCTTCACCGGCGTCTTCCTCGCGGTCATTCTGCAGAAGACCGCGATCCATCCGCTGCTCGCCTTCGCGCTCGTCCTCGTGATCACCACCGCCTTCGGCGCCGTCATGGGGGCAATCATCCACTATCTCGAAATGCCGGCCTTCATCGTCACGCTTGCCGGCATGTTCCTGGCGCGCGGCATTGCCTTCGTGCTCTCCATCGACAGCATTCCGATCGATCACGAGTATTATTCCACGCTGACGAGCCTCTATTACCGTCTGCCCGGCGGCGGCAGGCTGACGCTGATCGGCGCCGTCATGCTTCTGGTTTTCGCGGCCGGCATCTTCATCGCCCACCGCACCCGCTTTGGAACCAATGTCTATGCGCTCGGCGGCGGCGTGCAGACGGCCCGGCTGATGGGCGTGCCTGTGGGACGCACGACGATCCAGATCTATGCGCTGTCGGGCTTTCTGGCGGGCCTATCCGGAATCGTTTTTTCGCTGTACACCTCTGCCGGATACTCTCTTGCGGCAGTTGGCGTCGAACTCGATGCTATCGCGGCGGTCGTCATTGGGGGGACGCTGCTGACGGGAGGAGCGGGATTTGTGGCGGGAACCTTGATCGGTATCCTGATCCAGGGGCTCATTCAGACCTACATCACCTTTGACGGCACGTTGTCGAGCTGGTGGACCAAGATTCTGATCGGCCTTCTGCTTTTTGCGTTCATCCTGATGCAGAAAGCCATCCTGTTCCTTTCCAGTCTGAACAAGAGGTATGCCTAGGGGAGGCGGGTCACTTGCGCAACAAATTGATCGAGACAGGCAAGACAGGGCGCCGAACCCGGACGAGCCATGCGCAGGTGGTCGACGAGCTCGGCAAGGCGATTGTCGCCGGCACCTATCCCGTCGGCTCGATCCTGCCGGGCGATACGGAGTTGGCGCAGCGCTTCAAGGTGTCGCGCACGGTGCTGCGCGAGACGATGAAAACGCTCGCCGCCAAGGGCATGGTCGTTGCCAAGGCGCGTGTCGGCACCCGGGTGACCGAAAAGAACCTCTGGAACATGTTCGACAGCGAGATCATCGCCTGGCACTTCGACAACGGCGTGACGGAAGAGTTCCTGCTGCAGCTGTATGATATCCGCCTTGCCTTTGAGCCCTTCGCGGCCGGCCTCGTCGCCGAACGGGCGAATGCCGAGGATATCGAAATGCTGCGCAGCTTGGCGCTCGAAATGGCGGCAAGCGGCCATACCGCTGACAGCATGGCGCTCGCCGACCTGCGCTTTCATCTGGCGATCGCCGAAGCCTCGCACAACCCTTTCATGCGGACCCTCGGCAGCCTCATCGAGGCGGCTCTCGTCGGCATGTTCCGCATGAGCACGCCGCCCTCGGAAAACGGTTTCGCCAATATTGCCGACACGCATATGCGCATCGTCGATGCGATCGTTTCCGGTGACAGTGCTGCCGCGCGGCGTGCGATGGAAGACGTGATCGTGGACGGCCGCGATCATGTGCGCGAGGCCTTCGCGGCTCGCGGTTCCGAAGCTGTTACAGGTCCGATCTCGGCTGCAATTTCACCTTTGTGAAGGCTTCGCCTACTTACGTCGCCGCGCATCTTTGAGACGCGCAAGGGACGCTATCGCTGCCGCATAATTTATCCGCAAATCGATTCCGATTTAAGAAATTATGCAGTATGAGGCAGGAAAGACGCCTCATGGCGCGGATTCGCGGAGCAAATCATGGAACGCACTTGTCTTGCCGTCATTCTCGCCGCCGGTGACAGCACGCGGATGAAATCTTCGAAATCGAAGGTGCTGCATCCGGTCGCCGGACGGCCGATGATCGCCCATGTGGTCGAGTCAGTTGCCTCCGCCGGCATCTCGTCCGTCGCACTCGTCGTCGGCCGTGATGCCGAAGACGTCGCGAAGGCGGCGAGCATCGGCGGCGTCGGCATCCAATCCTATCTGCAGAAGGAACGCCTCGGCACCGGCCACGCGGTGCTGGCGGCGCGCGAAGCAATCGCCAAGGGCTATGACGATATCTTGGTCACCTATGGCGACGTGCCGCTCCAGACCGACGGACCGCTGAAGGCCGCCCGCCAGGGTCTTGCCGATGGCAGCGACATCGTTGTCATCGGCTTCCACACCAACCGGCCGACCGGCTATGGCCGCCTGCTCGTCAAGGACGGCGAACTCATCGCCATCCGCGAGGAGAAAGACGCAACCGATGCCGAGCGCACCGTGACCTGGTGCAACAGCGGCTTGATGGCGATCAACGGCCGCAAGGCGCTCGATCTTCTCTCGCGTATCGGCAATGCCAACGCCAAGGGCGAATTCTATCTGACCGACCTCGTCGAGATCGCCCGTTCGCTCGGCGGCCGCGTCACCGCCGTCGATGCGCCTGAAATCGAGATGACCGGCTGCAACAACCGCGCCGAGCTCGCCGTCATCGAGCGCTTCTGGCAGGAGCGCCGCCGCCGCGAGATGATGCTGGCGGGCGTCACCATGATCGCGCCGGAAACCGTCTTTCTCTCCTACGACACCGTCATCGGCCAGGATGCGCTGATCGAGCCGAATGTCGTCTTCGGTCCAGGCGCGGTGATCGACAGGGGCGCCGTCATTCATGCCTTCTCGCATATCGAAGGCGCCCATGTCAGCCAGGGCGCGACCGTCGGTCCCTTCGCGCGGCTGCGGCCGGGCGCGGACCTCGCCCATGGCTCCAAGGTCGGCAATTTCTGTGAGGTCAAGAACGGCCGGATCGGCGAGGGCGCCAAGGTCAACCACCTGACCTATATCGGCGATGCCGTCGTCGGCGCCGGCAGCAATATCGGTGCCGGCACGATCACCTGCAATTATGACGGCGTCAACAAGAGCCAGACGGTTATCGGCGAAAACGCTTTCATCGGCTCCAACTCGTCGCTGGTCGCCCCGGTGACGATCGGCGACGGCGCCTATATCGCCTCCGGCAGCGTCATCACCGCCGACGTCCCGGCCGATGCGCTGGCGCTCGGCCGCGCCCGGCAGGAGATCAAGCCGGGCCGCGCGACGCTGCTGCGCGAGCGCGCGCTTGCCATCAAGGCAGCGAAGAAGGCGAAAGCCTGAGGGACGCTTTGCGTAACCGGCGGAAATTGAAAGTGACCGCCGAGGTAATTGAGAAATAAGCAAGAATCGTTAGGACTGGCCTCGTTGTCGAAGGCTCATGGGGATATTGCATGTGCGGAATTGTGGGGATCGTCGGAACTCAGCCTGTTGCCGGGCGCCTGGTCGATGCGCTGAAGCGCCTCGAATATCGTGGTTATGATTCCGCCGGTGTCGCCACCATCCATGAGGGCGTGATGGATCGCCGCCGCGCCGAAGGCAAGCTGTTCAACCTGGAAAAGCGCCTCGAGGCCGAGCCGCTGCCAGGCCTAGTCGGCATTGCCCACACACGCTGGGCGACCCACGGTGTTCCCAACGAAACCAATGCCCATCCGCATTTCGTCGAAGGCGTGGCCGTCGTCCATAACGGCATCATCGAGAATTTCTCCGAGCTTCGCGACGAACTGACGGAGGAGGGCGCGGTCTTCGAAACCCAGACCGACACCGAGGTCGTCGCCCAACTGATGGCGAAGTACCTGCGCGAGGGCCTCGAGCCGCGCGCCGCTATGCTGAGGATGCTGAACCGGGTGACCGGCGCCTATGCGCTGGCCGTCATGCTCAAGGCCGATCCCGGCACGATCATGGCCGCCCGTTCCGGCCCGCCGCTTGCCGTCGGCTATGGCCGCGGCGAGATGTTCCTCGGCTCGGACGCCATCGCGCTCTCGCCCTTCACCAATGAGATCACCTATCTCGTCGACGGCGACTGCGCCGTCATCACCCGCGATAGCGTCTCGGTCCTGGATTTCGCCGGCAAACCGGTCAAGCGCGCCCGCCAGATCTCGCAGGCGACCGCCTATGTCGTCGACAAGGGCAACCACCGCCATTTCATGGAAAAGGAAATCTACGAGCAGCCGGAGGTCATCTCCCATGCGCTCAGCCACTATGTGAATTTCGCCGAAAATACGATCGGCGCCAATGCCGCCGCGATCGATTTCAAGGCGGCGACCGGCCTGGCGATCTCGGCCTGCGGCACTGCCTATCTCGCCGGTCTCGTCGGCAAATACTGGTTCGAGCGTTATGCCCGCCTGCCTGTTGAGATCGACGTCGCCTCCGAATTCCGCTACCGCGAAATGCCGCTTTCGCCCTCGCAGGCAGCGCTATTCATCTCGCAGTCCGGCGAGACCGCCGATACGCTGGCCTCGCTGCGTTATTGCCGCGACAACGGCCTGAAGATCGGCGCCGTCGTCAATGTCCGCGAATCGACGATCGCCCGCGAATCGGACGCGGTCTTTCCGATCATGGCGGGTCCGGAAATCGGCGTCGCCTCGACCAAGGCCTTCACCTGCCAGCTTGCTGTGCTGGCCTCACTCGCCATCGGCGCCGGCAAGGCACGCGGCACGGTCAGCGCTGAGGAGGAGAGGGCGCTGGTGCGTCATCTCGCCGAGATGCCGCGCATCATGAGCCGGGTGCTGAACCTCGTCCAGCCGCAGATGGAAAGCCTGTCGCGCGAATTGTCGAAGTGCAAGGACGTGCTCTATCTCGGCCGCGGCACCAGCTTCCCGCTCGCCATGGAAGGCGCTCTGAAGCTCAAGGAAATTTCCTATATCCACGCCGAAGGTTATGCCGCCGGTGAACTGAAGCACGGACCGATCGCGCTGATCGACGAGAACATGCCGGTTATCGTCATCGCCCCCTATGACCGCTTCTTCGAAAAGACGGTCTCGAACATGCAGGAGGTCGCAGCCCGCGGCGGCCGCATCATCTTCATCACCGACGAGGCCGGTGCGGCGGCCTCGAAACTGCCGACCATGGCGACGATCACCCTGCCTGTGGTCGACGAAATCATCGCCCCGATGATCTTCTCGCTGCCGATCCAGCTGCTCGCCTATCACACCGCCGTCTTCATGGGCACCGATGTCGATCAGCCTCGCAATCTGGCGAAATCCGTGACCGTGGAATAAGCCCACGAGGACCCGATCTTCGCGCTGAAACATATTGTGCCACGCCCCGAATTCTGGCAGTTTTACCAGGCGGACAAGGGGGAAAGGCCGGCGTTCCGGCCTGTCCAGGACCGAGATGGAGCTCATCAGGAGAGATGACCGACAACACCCCCAGAATGCCGGTCGCGACCCGGCTGAGGAACAATTTTCTCGCAGGCCTGATCATCTGCGCGCCGATCGCCATTACCATCTGGCTGACCTGGACCTTCATCCACTGGTCGGACAGCTGGGTCAGGCCCTATATTCCGGCGCGCTGGAATCCGGAAAGCTATCTCAATTTCGCCATTCCCGGTTTCGGCCTGCTGATCGCCGTCGTGCTGATCACCGTCGTCGGCTTCCTCGGCAAGAACCTGATCGGCCAGAGCATCGTCCGGTTCGGTGAATCGATCGTCCAGCGCATGCCGCTGGTGCGCACCGTCTACCGAAGCGTGAAGCAGATTTTCGAAACCGTGCTGAAGGAGCAGGCGAACTCCTTCAAGAAGGTCGGCCTCATCGAATATCCCGGTCCCGGCCTCTGGGCGCTGGTCTTCATTGCCACCGACGCCAAGGGCGAGATCGCCTCGAAGTTCAACGCCATGGGCCAGGACATGGTCGCCGTCTTCCTGCCGCCGACACCGGTGCCGACCGCCGGCTTCCTCGTCTTCGTGCCGCGCGAAAAGATCGTCCTGCTCGATATGAGCCCGGAAGACGCAGCGAAGTTCCTGATTTCGGGCGGCCTTGTCGCCCCCGGTCACACGCCATCCGAGCCGAAGCAGAAGCATCTGCCGCGGCCGAAACCGGTGGCGGTTTCAAAAGCGGACTAACCCGCTCTCAGGAACCGGATCGCCTCGTCGCGGCGGAAGAGATAGAGCAGCGTACGGATCGCCTGTCCTCTTTCGCTCGTCAGCTCCGGATCGCGTTCGATGAGATAGGCGGCGTCCTTACGGGCGATTTCCAGCAGGTCGGCATGCGCCTCAAGGCTGGCGATGCGGAAACCCGGCGTGCCGGACTGGCGGGTGCCGAGCAGCTCGCCTTCGCCGCGCAGTTTCAGGTCTTCCTCGGCGATACGAAAGCCGTCCTCAGTCTCCCGCATGATCGAAAGCCGGGCATGGCCGGTTTCGCCGAGTGGCCCCTTGTAGAGCAGGATGCAGGTCGAGGCCTCTTCGCCGCGCCCGACGCGGCCGCGCAACTGATGCAATTGCGCCAGGCCGAAGCGTTCGGCATGTTCGATCACCATGATCGACGCATCCGGCACATCGACGCCGACTTCGACGACGGTGGTGGCGACGAGAAGCCGCGTCTCGCCGTTCTTGAAGGCCATCATCGCTGCATCCTTCTCCGGTCCGCTCATGCGGCCGTGGATGAGGCCGATGTCGGGACCGAGGGCGGCGACCAGTGTCGCATGCCGCTCCTCGGCCGACATCAGGTCGAGCTCTTCGGATTCCTCGACGAGCGGGCAGATCCAGTACGCCTTCTTGCCCTCGGCGATCGCGCTCTGCAGCCGCCCGACGATCTCGCCGGTCCGCTCCATCGGTACGGTGATCGTCTGGATCGGTTTGCGGCCGGCCGGTTTCTCGGTGAGCTTGGAGACATCCATGTCGCCGAAGGCGGCAAGCACCAGCGTGCGCGGGATCGGCGTCGCCGTCATGACGAGCATGTGCGGCGAGATCCCCTTGGCCGTCAGCCTGAGCCGTTGATGCACGCCGAAGCGGTGCTGCTCGTCGACGACGGCAAGCATGAGGTTGGCGTAAGAAACGGTATCCTGGAACAGCGCATGCGTGCCGATGATGATCTGCGCGGCACCCGAGGCGATGCGCTCCAGGATTTCCTCCCGTTCACGGCCCTTGGTGCGCCCGGTCAGCACCTCGATGCCGAGCCCGGCGGAGGCGGCGAACTTCGAGATTGTCGCGTGATGCTGGCGCGCCAGGATTTCGGTCGGCGCCATCAGCACCGCTTGGCCGCCGCTCTCGATCACCGCCGCCATCGCCATCAACCCCACCAGCGTCTTGCCGGAGCCGACATCGCCCTGCAGCAGCCGCAGCATGCGCTCGGTGCCCGCCATGTCCTTCAGAATGTCGGCGATCGCCTCGTTCTGGCTTGGTGTGGGCGAGAAGGGCAGCGCCTTCAGGATCCTGCCGCTGACGGCACCCGTCGCATGCACCGGCTGGCCCGCCACCTTGCGCAGCCTCTGGCGCACCAGACTCAGCGACAGCTGGCCGGCGAGGAATTCGTCATAGGCGAGCCGCCGCCGGGCAGGGGCCTGCGGATCGATATCGGAGGGGTCGCGCGGCTCGTGCAGCATGTGAAAGCTGTCGCAGATCGACGGCAGCCCCTGCTTCTGCGCCAACGCCGGATCGATCCATTCCGGCAACTCGGGAAATCGCGGTAGCGCGGCATCGATGATCTTGCGCAATGTCTTCGGCGAGAGCCCCGCCGTCAGCGGATAGATCGGCTCGACCAGCGGCAGGTTCTCCGCATCCTCTGCTTTGACGATATAGTCGGGATGCACCATCGAGGCGCGGCCGTTGAACCAGTCGACCTTACCGCTGACGGTCACTTCCGCGTCGATGGGCAGCTGCTTTTCCAGCCAGGCCGCCTGTCCGCGGAAGAAGACCAGCGTCAGTTCGCCGGTCTCGTCATGTAGGAAGACGCGGTAGGGAACATTGCTCTTGCCGCGCGGCGCTGGCTGGTGCCGGTCGACGCGTGCCGTGATCGTCACGATCGCACCCTGCGGCGCGCGGGCGATTCCCGGCTGGTTGCGCCGGTCAATCAGTGAAAAGGGCGCGTGGAAGAGGAGATCGATGGTCCGGCCATCCTCCGGCGTCTCGCGCCCGAGCAGCTTGACGAGCAGTTCGGCGATCTTCGGGCCGACGCCCGGGAGCCCCGAAACGGGAGAAAACAGAGGATCGAGAATGGCGGGGCGCATGCGGCCAAAATGCGATGAACAATGCGGCCTTGGCAAGGCTGACAAGCCGCTTTCCAGGGTCTATAGAGGCGCATCAACAGGAAGGTAATGCCATGACAGGTGTCACGCTCACGAGTGCCGGTCTCGACCCGCGCCGCCGCCGCATCCTTTTCCGCTGCTGGCATCGCGGCATCCGCGAGATGGACCTGGTCTTCGGCCAGTTCGCCGAGGCGGAGCTTGCGACGCTTTCGGAAGTCGAGCTCGACGAATTCGAGACGATCATGGCGGAAGAGGACAATGATCTTCTTCGCTGGATCATGGGAACATGGCCGGTTCCCGAGCGTTTCCAGACACCGATGTTTGCCCGCCTCGCCGCCTACACGCCCGATTTCGATAAGCCCCTCAGGATGCCGGAATGATCCCTGGTTTCGATGCGAAGAAGCTTGCGGCGATTGCCGAGCCGCTGACGATCGGCAATGTGCCTGCCGGCCTCGAACCGCTGCTGCTGGCCGAGCTCGCCCGGGCGGGAGAGCCGGTCGCCTATGTGATGTCCGATGGCCACCGCATGGCCGATCTCGAACAGATGCTGGGCTTTGTCGCCCCTGACATTCCGGTACTCACCTTGCCGGCCTGGGACTGTCTGCCCTATGACCGTGTCTCTCCGAGCGCCGACAATTCGGCCCGCCGGCTCGCCGCCTTGGGTGGCCTTATCGCGCATCGGAAGAAGCCGCATGCGGCGATCGTGCTCGTCACCGCCAATGCCATGCTGCAGAAGGTGGCGCCGCACGATGTCATCGAGAGCCTGAGCTTTTCGGCTCGCCCCGGCAACCAGCTGCGCATGGACGATCTCGCCGGAAGGCTGGAGCGCAATGGCTTCGATCGCGTCGCGACCGTTCGTGAGGTCGGCGAATATGCCGTGCGCGGCGGCATTCTCGATGTCTTCGTCCCGGGTTCGGAAGAGCCGGTCCGCCTCGATTTCTTCGGCGATACGCTGGAATCGATCCGCAGCTTCGATCCGGCGAGCCAGCGCACGACCGGGCAGGTGCGCTCCCTCGATCTCAACCCGATGAGCGAGGTGACGCTGACGCCGGATACGATCAGCCGCTTCCGCAAGAACTATCTCTCGGCCTTCGGCGCAGCGACCCGCGACGACGCGCTCTATCTCGCCGTCTCCGAAGGCCGCCGTTATCCGGGCATGGAGCACTGGCTGCCGTTCTTCTACGAGAAACTCGATACCGTCTTCGATTATCTCAGCGGCTTCCGTGTCGTCACCGACCATACGGTGCGTGAGGCGGCCGAGGAGCGCTCCAAGCTCGTCCTCGATTATTTCGAAGCGCGGCTGAATTCCGGCCAGCCTGCCAAGGGCGGCCAGATGGCGCAGGGCACACCCTACAAGCCGGTTGCGCCGGGCCAGCTCTATCTCGACAGCAAGCTTTTCACAAAAACCCTGGATGCGCTCGGCGCGATCCGCATCAGCCCCTTCAACGAGCACGAGGGCGAGGCACGGCGGGTGATCAATGTCGACGCCCGCCAGGGGCAGCGCTGGGCGCGTTCCAATGCCGAAGGCGGCGGCGATGCGGAACGCATCAATGTCTTCGATGCGGTCGTCAAGCATATTGCCGACCGCCGTGCCGGCGGCGGCAAGGTTCTCGTTACCGCTTGGACCGAAGGCTCGCTGGAACGCCTGCTGCAAGTTCTGAACGAACATGGCCTCGAAAAGGTCAAGCCGATCGAGGCGCTGAAGGATATCGGCTCCTTGGCCAGAGGCGAGGCGGCCGCTGCAGTGCTCAATCTCGAATCCGGCTTCGAGGCCGGCGATCTCATCGTCATCGGTGAACAGGATATCCTCGGCGACCGCATGGTGCGCCGCTCCAAGCGCCGCAAGCGTGCAGCCGATTTCATCTCGGAGGTCGCGGGCCTGGACGAGGGCTCGATCGTCGTCCACGCCGAACACGGCATTGGCCGGTTCGTCGGCCTCAGGACCATCGAAGCGGCAGGCGCGCCGCACGCCTGTCTCGAACTGCAATATGCAGACGAAGCCAAGCTTTTCCTGCCGGTCGAAAACATTGATCTTCTCTCGCGCTACGGCGGCGAGGGCACCGAGGCTCAGCTCGACAAGCTTGGCGGCGGCGCCTGGCAGATGCGCAAGGCGAAACTCAAGAAGCGCCTCCTCGATATGGCGGATGCGCTGATCCGCATCGCCGCCGAGCGCCTGACGCGTCATGCGCCGATGTTGACGACGCCGGACGGCCTCTACGACGAATTTGCCGCCCGCTTCCCCTATGACGAGACCGAAGACCAGGACAACGCCATCGATGCGGTGCGCTCGGATCTCGGCGCCGGACGGCCGATGGACCGCCTCGTCTGCGGCGACGTCGGTTTCGGCAAGACCGAGGTGGCGCTCCGCGCCGCTTTCGTCGCGGCAATGAACGGCGTCCAGGTTGCCGTCGTCGTGCCGACGACCTTGCTTGCCCGCCAGCATTTCAAGACTTTTTCCGAGCGTTTCCGCGGTCTGCCGGTGCGTGTCCAGCAGGCCTCGCGCCTTGTCGGATCGAAGGAGCTGGCGCTGACCAAGAAGGAGGTGGCGGAAGGCAAGACCGATATCGTCGTCGGCACCCATGCGCTGCTTGGCGCCGGCATCAAATTCGCCAATCTCGGCCTGCTTGTTATCGACGAGGAGCAGCATTTCGGCGTCAAGCACAAGGAGCGGCTGAAGGAGCTGAAAAGCGATGTGCACGTGCTGACGCTGTCGGCCACGCCGATCCCGCGCACGCTGCAGCTGGCCATGACCGGCGTGCGCGAACTGTCGCTGATCACCACGCCGCCGGTCGACCGCATGGCTGTGCGCACCTTCATCTCGCCCTTCGATAGCCTCGTCATCCGCGAGACGCTGATGCGCGAGCACTATCGCGGCGGCCAGAGTTTCTATGTCTGCCCGAGGCTTGCCGACCTCGCTGATGTGCACGCCTTCCTGCAGTCCGACGTGCCGGAACTGAAGGTCGCCGTGGCGCACGGCCAGATGCCGGCCGGCGAGCTGGAAGACATCATGAACGCCTTCTACGAGGGCCGCTACGACGTGCTGCTATCGACCACCATCGTCGAATCCGGCCTCGACGTGCCCACAGCCAACACGCTGATCGTCCACCGCGCCGATATGTTCGGTCTTGCGCAGCTCTATCAGCTGCGCGGCCGTGTCGGACGTTCGAAGGTGCGCGCCTTCGCGCTCTTCACCCTACCTGTGAATAAGGTGCTGACGGCGACGGCCGAACGCCGGCTCAAGGTGCTGCAGTCGCTCGATACGCTCGGCGCCGGCTTCCAGCTGGCAAGCCACGACCTCGATATCCGCGGCGCTGGCAATCTGCTCGGCGAGGAACAGTCCGGCCATATTAAGGAAGTCGGCTTCGAGCTCTACCAGCAGATGCTGGAAGAGGCGGTCGCCGAGGTCAAGGGCGTCGATGAGATCCACGACACCGGCTGGTCGCCGCAAATCTCGGTCGGCACGACTGTGATGATTCCGGAAGACTACGTTCCCGATCTGCATCTGCGCATGGCGCTTTACCGCCGTCTCGGCGAACTCACGGAACTCAAGGAGATCGACGGCTTCGGCGCCGAGATGATCGACCGCTTCGGGCCGATGCCGATCGAAGTCCAGCATCTCCTGAAGATCGTCTACATCAAGTCGCTCTGCCGCACCGCCAATGTCGAAAAACTCGATGCCGGCCCGAAGGGCGTCGTGGTGCAGTTCCGCAACAAGGAATTCCCCAACCCGGCAAACCTCGTCGGCTATATCGGCAAACAGGGCACGATGGCGAAGATCCGCCCCGACCACAGCCTGTTCCTGACCCGCGATCTGCCGACCCCGAAAAAACGCCTGCAGGGCGCTGCCGTTATCATGACGCAACTGGCCGAGATGGCGAAATAGGAGCAGTTCCAGCAAAAGTGCGCAGCGGTTTTGCCAGGCAAAGCGCGAAGCGCTTTTGCCGGGAATGCGTAAGGACAAAGAGATCGGAGGAAAAGCGGGATGGCGACATACGGCGCAACGATCGCCTGGCAGCGAAACGGCGAGACCTTCACCGACAATCGCTACAACCGCGTCCATCGCTGGACCTTCGACGGCGGCATCGAGGTGAGGGCATCCTCGTCCTCGCATGTCGTTCCGCTGCCCTATTCCGCCGAAGACGCCATCGATCCGGAGGAGGCCTTCGTCGCCTCGCTCTCCAGCTGCCACATGCTCTGGTTCCTATCGATCGCCGCCAAACAGGGCTTTTGCGTCGATAGCTACACCGATGCCGCCGAAGGCGTCATGGAAAAGAATGCCGAGGGCCGCCTTGCCATGACTGTCGTGACGCTCCATCCAAACGTCGTCTTCTCCGGCGACAAGCGGCCCTCATTGAGCGAACTCGAAACCCTGCACCACCGCGCCCACGACGAATGCTTCATCGCCAATTCGGTGAAGACCGAGGTGCGCTGTATTCCTGTGCTGGGGTGACCGGCGTCGGAGGGGCGCGGCTAATCGTGACGAGGCCTAACCTCAGTTGAGCCCCGATCGCGCCTCGGCTTTCGCCTTGGCGATATCGCGCAGTGCGCCTGCCAGCACGTCGGGCGTCTGTGCGCCGCTGACCGCATACTGCTGGTCGAAGATAAAGAAGGGCACGCCGTTGACGCCCATTTCCTGGGCCGCTTGAATCTCGGCCACGATCAGATCGCGATCGGCATCGGAGGCGAGCAGCGAGGCGATGACCGAGCGGTCGAGGCCGGCGTTTTCGGCAATATCGAGCAGCACCGCATGGTCGCCGACATTGCGGCCTTCCTCGAAATTCGCCTTGAACAGCGCGGCGACGACCCGGTCCTGCTTTTCGCGGCCTTCAATCATCGCCCAGTGGATGAGCCGATGGGCATCGAGCGTGTTCGGGCCGATCTTGATGGCCTCGAAATCGAAAGCGATGCCGACCTCGCGGCCGAGATCGGTGAGCATCTTGTGGGCCTGCGCCACGCGCTCCTCGCCGCCGAGCTTCTGCGCCAGCGCCTTCTTCTGATCGACGCCTTCCTTGGGATAGTCGGGATTGAGCCGGTAGGGCCGCCAGTTGATATCGACGCCGACCTCGTCCTGAACCTCGGCGATGGCGAGCTCAAGCCGTGCCTTGCCGAGATAGCACCAGGGGCAGACGACATCCGAGACGACGTCGATGGTGATGCGCTCCATCATGATATTCCTTATTTCTGTGCGTCTCCCGGAGGAGACATCGGGCCGAGGCGTTCGGCGCTTCTATTGGGCGCTTGTATCCCACCATACCGGCAGCTGGTAGCCATAAAGCGGCACCGTGTCGGGATGGCCGATGCGCTTGCTGCGGGCCACCCATTGCTGGTCCATATGATAGAGCGGCAGCACGTAATGGCTGGAAAGCAGCAGCCGGTCGTAGGAGCGCACCGCTGCGGTAAAATCTTCTGCCGAGCGTGCCCGCAAGACGCGATCGATCAATGTGTCGAGGTCGGGATCGTTGGCGCCGGCAAAGCTGTCCGTGCCCTCGCGCGTCCGCGCAGCCGAAGACCAGCGGCCGAGCTGCTCATTTCCAGGGGAGAGCGAGGATGTGTAGGACTTCATGATCATGTCGTAGTCGAAGCTGTTTGTCCGGCTCTGATACTGCGAATCATCAACAGTGCGGATCGAGGCCGCAATGCCGATCGCCTGCAGCGAACGCTGGTAGGCGACGGTGAGCTTCTCCTGGTCGGCATTCTGCGTCATGATTTCAAAGGCGAGCTGACGGCCGGAGGCGTCGAGCATCTTGCCGCCCTGTATCGCATAACCACCCTGCTTCAGCAGTGCGACGGCTCGCTTCAGCACATTGCGGTCGCGGCCGGAACCATCGGTGACCGGCAGCTTGTAGGTGCCGTCGAGAATATCGGGCGCGATCTTGTCCTTGATCGGCCCGAGCAGGGCGATCTCCGCCGCATTGGCCGGAACGCCGAAGCTCGAAAGCTCCGAATTCTGCCAGAAGCTCTGCGTGCGCTTGTAGGCCCCGGAATAGAGATTCTTGTTCGCCCATTCGAAATCGAACACCAGCGACAAGCCTTCACGCACCTTCGCATCGGCAAAGATCGGCCGGCGCGTGTTGAACACGAAGCCGAGCATGCCGCTCGGCAGTTTCGGCGTGAACACGTCCTTGATCGCAGCGCCCGAGGTGACCGCGGGGAAACTATAGGCATTGGCCCAATGGCCGGGGTTGCCGTCGGGATAGATGTCGACATCGCCCTTCTTGAAGGCCTCGAACAGCGTCGTGTCCTGCAGGAAATACTGGACGGTGATCTGGTCGTAATTGTCGGTGCCGACCTTGGCGGGAATGTCCTTGCCCCAGTAATTCGGGTCGCGTTCATAGGTGATGCTCTCGCCCGGCTTGACCGTCTTCACCTTATACGGGCCGGAACCGACCGGCGGCGTCAGCGAGGTGCGGTCGAAGGTTTCAGAATCGATCGCATGTTTCGGCAGCACCGGGAAAAGGCCGAAAATCAACGGCGTCTCGCGATCGGCCTTGTCGTTGAAGGTGAAGCGCACGCTGTGCTCGCCGACCTTCTCCATCTTGTCGACCACTTTGAGGCGGTTGGAGAAGGGCACACGGCCCTTGTCGCGCATCAGCTCGAAGGTGAACATCACGTCCTCAGGCGTCACCGGCTGGCCATCGGACCATTTCGCCTTCGGATTGAGGTTGAACTTGATGAAGCTCCTGTTGTCGTCCCATTCGACCGTCTCGGCCAGCAGGCCATAAAGCGTGAAGGGCTCGTCGCGCGAGCGCTGCATCAGCGATTCGTAGACGAGATTGCCGTATTCCGGGTCCCACATGCCACGCGCGGTCGTGCGCATGCTCTTCAGGATGAACGGGTTGAGGCTGTCGAAGGTGCCGACGACGCCATAGGTGATCTTGCCGCCTTTCTTCACGTCCGGATTGACGTAAGGGAAGTGCTTGTAATCAGCCGGCAGGGCCGGCTCGCCATGCATCGCGATACCGTGCAGCGGCTCGGCGACGACAGTGCCGCACAGCAGCGAGAGGACGAGAGGGACGACGATCCGGAGCATTCGGCAATCCTTGATCCGTGAAACGGGCATGATTCACCGCGAGACTATCATCTGGTCGAGCGATTCCAACACGCGGGCGCCATTTCTTTGGCGCGGCGACGAAATTGCTCCCGAAATTGCCAAAGAAATGCTGGATATCTTGAACGCTGCGATGTAACAGGTGAACCCGAAGTTTCGGGGTCATGCATTTGCCTCATTTTTCCATGAGGTGGAGTGCCGAACGACCCGATGGTTGGGGCGGCAGGTCGCTGCCTCGAACGGATATCAGGAGACGGAATTCGTTATGATGTTCAAGTCTGAAAAGAAAATGCGGGCAGCACTGTCCGTTCTGGCAGTGATGTTCGGCGCCGCTTCGGCACCGGTCTCCTCCTTCGCACAGGATGCGGCGGCACAGGCTCCCGCCGATGCCCCGGCGCAGGCCGCTGGCGCGCCGAAGCTCGGCTGGTACAAGACCTGCAGCAAGCAGGAAGACAACGACATCTGTGTCGTCCAGAACCTGATCCTCGCCAATGGCGGCCAGCTCGTGACGGCCGTCGGCCTGATCTCGGTCTCCGGCAAGATCAACCGCAAGCTCCTGCAGGTATCGGTTCCCACAGCACGTCTGATTCCCCCCGGCATCATCATGCAGATCGATGGCGGCAAGGGCCAGAAGCTCGACTACGCCGTCTGCCTGCCGGACAAGTGCACCGCCGAAATTCCGCTGACCGACGCGATGATCGCCAGCCTCAAGAAGGGCAGCGACGTGATCTTCACCTCGATCAACTTCCGCCGCGCCCCGAACCCGATCAAGATCTCGCTCGAAGGCTTCACCGGCGCTTATGACGGCGAACCGGTTTCCGAATCCAAGCTCGCCGCAAGCCAGCGCAGTCTCCAGGAAGGCATGCAGAAGAAGGCCGACGAAGCCCGCAAGAAGCTGGAAGAAGCCCAGAAGGCCGCCAAGGCGCAGTAATCCTGCTTTCATATTGAATAAAAACCCGGCTTTAGGCCGGGTTTTTTGTTGCTAGACCGCCGCCCTTCCTCCGCCGTGCGCCACGGTTGTACGATTCGCGCCGCGGTTTTAACCCTCTCCCCCGTCCTGACGGGGAGCGGTTGCGGCTTGGTTCCTTCGCCCCGTGAGAACGGGGAGAAGGTGGCGGCATCCGGATGAGGGGCTTCCCAGCGAAAAGCAGCAGCCAGATAGCTGCCAAAAGAAAAAGGCCTCGCTGGGAGAGGCGAGGCCGTGTTTCATTGATCAGAACGCCTGACTTAATGGGCGAAGCTCATCTTGGGTTTGAACTCCCCTGACGGGGCCTGATCGAAAATCTGGTAGATCTGCGGGTTGCGCAGCGGCGTGCCGCTTTCGTCATTCACCAGGTTCTGCTCGGAGACGTAAGCGACATATTCGCTCTCGTCGTTTTCGGCGAGCAGGTGATAGAAGGGCTGGTCCTTGCTCGGACGCACCTCGGCGGGAATGGAGTTCCACCATTCTTCCGTATTCGCGAACTCCGGATCAACGTCGAAGATGACGCCGCGAAACGGAAAAACCTTATGCCGGACCACTTCGCCAATACTGAACTTTGCTATTCTTTCTTTCATGGTACGACTTCCTTTCATCACCCAAGTTGGTGATTGGCGCTCCATAAATCAAGATTTTTGAGCACCGTTCGTCACATGAACGTCATCTCCTCGCCATCTGCCGTTCGTGACCTGGGAGGTGAAAGCCCCGGCGAACCGGGGCTTTCCGTGTTCGGGCCGATCAGGCCGAATAGTACATGTCGTATTCGACCGGGTGCGGCGTCATTTCGAAACGCATCACTTCGGCCATCTTCAGCTCGATGAAGGCATCGATCTGGTCGTCGTCGAAAACGCCGCCGGCCGTCAGGAACTTGCGGTCCTTGTCGAGGCTTTCGAGCGCTTCGCGCAACGAGCCGCAGACGGTCGGGATCTTCTTCAGTTCCTTCGGCGGCAGATCGTAGAGATCCTTGTCCATGGCCTTGCCGGGATGGATCTTGTTCTTGATGCCGTCGAGGCCGGCCATCAGCATAGCGGCGAAGGCGAGATAGGGGTTGGCGGTCGGATCCGGAAAGCGGACTTCGACGCGCTTGGCCTTCGGGTTGGAGCCGAATGGGATGCGGCAGGATGCCGAGCGGTTGCGGGCCGAGTAGGCCAACAGGACCGGCGCTTCGTAACCCGGCACGAGACGCTTGTAGGAGTTCGTCGATGGGTTGGTGAAGGCATTGATCGCCTTGGCATGCTTGATGATGCCGCCGATATAGTAGAGGCAGCTTTCGGAGAGACCTGCATATTCGTCGCCGGCGAAGGTCGGCTTGCCGCCCTTCCAGATCGACTGGTGCACATGCATGCCCGAGCCGTTGTCGCCGAAGATCGGCTTCGGCATGAAGGTTGCCGTCTTGCCGTAGGCGTTCGCCACCTGATGCACGACATATTTGTAGATCTGCATCTTGTCGGCGTTGCGCACCAGCGTGTCGAATTTGATGCCGAGCTCGTGTTGGGCGGCGGCGACTTCATGGTGATGCTTTTCGACGACGACGCCCATTTCGGCGAGCACCGTCAGCATTTCCGAGCGCATGTCCTGGGCGCTGTCGACAGGCGGGACCGGGAAATAGCCGCCCTTGACGCGCGGGCGATGGCCGAGGTTGCCGGTCTCATAATCGGTGTCGTCGTTCGACGGCAGTTCGGTCGAATCGAGCTTGAAGCCGGTATTGTAGGGGTCGGCCTTGTACTTGACGTCGTCGAAAACGAAGAACTCGGCTTCCGGGCCGACGAAAATGGTGTCGCCGATGCCGGATGCCTTCAGATAGGCTTCTGCCTTCTTGGCGGTGCCGCGCGGATCGCGGTTATAGGCTTCGCCGGAGACCGGATCGAGGATGTCGCAGACGATAACCATGGTCGACTGAGCGAAGAACGGGTCCATATGCACCGTTTCGGTGTCGGGCATCAGCACCATGTCGGACTCGTTGATGGCCTTCCAGCCGCCGATCGAAGAGCCGTCGAACATGACGCCGTCAGCGAACATGTCTTCATCGACGCAGGCAACGTCCATCGTCACATGCTGCAGCTTGCCCTTCGGGTCGGTGAAACGCAGATCGACGAACTTTACGTCGTTCTCCTTGATCTGCTTCAGAATTTCGCTTGCGGTCGCCATTAAATACGTTCCTCCGATTTACAATAAAAATAGGTGGGTGCTCGTTGACGGTATCGAACTTTGCGTGATTGGCAAAGTGGCTCAGATGGCATCGATGCCGGTCTCGCCGGTGCGGATGCGGATAACCTCTTCGACGTTGGAGACGAAGATCTTTCCGTCGCCAATGCGGCCGGTCTGCGCCGCCTTGCGGATCGCGTCGATGACGGCTTCCGCGTTTTCGTCGGCCAGCACGACTTCGACTTTGACCTTCGGCAGGAAGTCGACGACGTATTCGGCTCCGCGATAGAGTTCCGTGTGGCCCTTCTGACGACCGAAGCCCTTGGCTTCCGTGACTGTGATACCCTGCAACCCGACTTCCTGAAGGGCTTCCTTCACTTCGTCCAGCTTGAAGGGCTTTATGATCGCTTCGATCTTTTTCATGAGAAAATGTCTCTCCGCTTCTCCCGTTATGGCAGGACTCTTTCCCGCTCGCCGATATGATGCAGATATCATGCCAGTTTGAAATCCATCTTTTCGAAAAAAGACGCCGTTTTTGACGAAACCGGCGCGTTTGCGGGGAATTCTAAGGCGTTTTAGTGACGGATATATGGGAAAAACCGCATCAGTTCATCAAAATCATATCGAAAACCACAAAAATCCCATGCATTCGCAATCGCGAAAATACCGAGCGGCTAGATTAAAATATAAGCAAATGCATAAATTAAGTGCTGTTGTTTTTCGCTTCAGTCGGTTGTTTTTTAGGCGTTTTTTGAATTGAATAGGCCAATGAGCGAGCTGCCAGAACTTCTTCTCACCCCCGCTGAAATGGCGGCCGTCGACGCGGCTGCCGCCGCATGGGGCATTGATTCTTTCGGCCTGATGGAGCGGGCGGGTGCTGCCGTCGCCGCAGCCGCGTTGCGGCATCATCCCGGCTCTCTGCGTTTCGTCGTGCTCTGCGGCCCCGGCAACAATGGCGGCGATGCCTATGTCGCGGCAAGGCATCTCCAGGAGAGCGGAGCGGCGGTGGCGCTTTTCCATCTCGGCGATCCCTCCAGGCTGAAGGGCGATGCCGCCCGGGCGCGCTCCGGCTGCGCATTGGAGGGACGGGAACTCCGCCTCTACCAGCCCGCGACCGGCGATGTCGTCATCGACGGCCTGTTCGGTGCGGGCCTTGGCCGCGAGCTGCCGGAGGATGTGCGCGCCTTGATCCGCCGCGTCACCGAGGCCGGTATTCCCGTGCTTGCCATCGATCTGCCTTCCGGCCTTGATGGCCGCACCGGCAAGGTTCTGGGCGCCGCCTTCCGGGCGCACAACACCGTGACCTTCATGACCCGCAAGCCCGGCCATCTGCTGATGCCGGGCAGGGAGCTTTGCGGTGACCTGCAGGTCTTCGACATCGGCATCCCCGCCCGGATCATCAGGGCGGAGGCGAGCGGTCTGATCGCCGAGAACACGCCCGGTGCCTGGAAGGGCGTGCTGCCGGCGGAGCAATTGGAAACCCACAAATACAAGCGCGGCCATCTGGTCGTCTTTTCCGGCGAGGCCGATAAAACAGGCGCCGCACGCATGTCGGCCATCTCGGGCCTGAAGGCCGGCGCCGGTCTGGTGACGATTGCAGCCCCCCGGACGGCGATGGCAGCGAATGCGGCACATCTGACTGCAGTCATGCTGCATGCGGTGGATGACGAAGCCGAACTCGAAGACTGGCTCTCCGACCGGCGGATACAGACTTTCATTCTCGGCCCGGGTTTTGGCGTCGGCGCCAGGGCGCGCGGTTTCGTCAAGGTCCTTGCCGAGCGCCGGCTGGTGCTCGATGCCGACGGCATCTCTTCTTTCAAGGACGACCCGGAGCCGCTTTACGATCTTTTTCGCGGCGAGCCGCGTCTGGTGCTGACGCCGCATGAAGGCGAGTTCGCGCGGCTCTTTCCCGATATCGGCGCCGACGAGACGCTCGGCAAGGTGGACAAGGCCGTGGCCGCCGCCCGCCGCGCCAATGCCGCCATCGTTTATAAAGGGGCGGACACCGTCATCGCCTCGCCGGACGGGCGTGCGCTCATCAATACCAATGCCCCGGTCTGGCTTGCGACCGCCGGTTCCGGCGACGTGCTTGCCGGGATCATCGGCGGATTGCTCGCACAGGGCCTGCCGGCTTTCGAGGCCGCCGCCGCCGGCGTCTGGCTGCATGGAGAGGCCGGCCGTCGCGCCGGCAAGGGGCTGACGGCGGAGGAGCTCGCAGCCGAGGTGTTGCCGCTTTAGCGCCTCGCTTCTTTCCAGAGACACAAACGACGCTGCAACAGTTTAAATTCCCGCATAATTCCTGAGATCGATTTCGATTTAAGGAATTATGCAGTAGGTCTCGCGTAATGGATTTCCGATTTTCTGTGTAAGTCTGTCTTCCGACGGAGGCTCGAATGAGTGTTGGCCTGATCGCCCTTCTTGACGATATCGCGGCATTGGCCAAGGTGGCTGCGGCGTCCCTCGACGATATTGCCGGCCAGGCCGCCAAGGCAGGCGCGAAAGCGGCGGGTGTCGTCATCGATGATGCGGCGGTCACACCCCGCTACGTCACCGGCTTTTCGGCAGCGCGCGAATTGCCGATCATCGGCAAGATCGCCATCGGTTCGTTGAAGAACAAGCTTCTGATCCTGCTCCCGGCAGCCCTCGTCCTCAGCCTTGTCGCGCCGCAAGCGATCACGCCGCTGCTCATGATCGGCGGGCTTTATCTCTGCTACGAGGGCGTGGAAAAGGTCTACGCGCTGGTCATGCCGCATGCGGCTCACGCCCACGAGTCGGCGCTCGAGGCGACAAGCCTCGATGCCAAATCGATAGAAGACGAGAAGGTCGCCGGTGCGATCAAGACGGATTTCATCCTCTCGGCAGAAATCATGGCGATCACGCTCAGTGCGGTGCCGTCAGGCAGCATGGTCACGCAGGCCATCATCCTTGCCGTCGTCGGATTGGGCATAACCGCCGCGGTCTATGGCGGCGTGGCGCTGATCGTCAAGGCAGACGATCTCGGCCTGATGCTGGCTCGTGTGCGCACCGCATCTGCGATGGGCGCCCTCCTGCGTTCGATCGGAAAGGGCCTTGTTACCGGCATGCCCTATTTCCTGAAACTCCTCGGCATCGTCGGAACCGCCGCCATGATCTGGGTCGGCGGCGGCATCATCGTTCATGGCCTCGAAGCTTATGGGTTCGGCGGCCTTGCGCGTCTGATCCATGACGCCGGAGAGGCGATTGCCCATGCCGTTCCGGTTCTGCCATCCGTGCTGCGCTGGGTCGTCGAGGCCGCCGGAGCGGGCATTATCGGCATCGTCGCCGGTCTGGTCGCAATCCCGCTCGCAGCCTATGTCGTCTCGCCGGCGTGGCGATACCTCAAATCGCTTCTGCCTCGCCGCCGGCAGAAAGAAGCGCTGGCGGACGAGAAGAAGTGAAGCAACTCAAAATGCTTCAGCGGTCTCAAATGCCGCGGCTTTCCAGACGTCATACCCAGCCCGCGCTTGAAACGGACGAACAGTGATCCGCATGCGGCGATGATTGCCCATGCGGTCATTGCCCAGCGATGAACTCGGCCTATTTCGCCAATGCCTGCTGCAGGGCGATCGCCCCATGCGGCGCATTGACCTTGCCCTCATGGATCATGAAGGCGAAGACGTCACGCGGTTCGGCCTTCACCTTGCGATCCTTATCGATCAACGGCAGATCGTCCGGGACCTTGCCTTCGGCCCAGGTCTCGAGCCGCTTTGCCCAGGCCTTCAGGTCCTTGTCGGGGTAGCAGGTCGGAATGTCGTCCGATCCTTTCTGCAGCCTCGCATAGACGAAATCGGCCGTCACATCGGCGATCATCGGATATTCGAAATGTTCGGCGCAAACCGGCGCCACGCCGTATTTCGCCAGCAGCGCGATGAACTCCGGCACCTTGAAGGAATCGTGGCGCACCTCGACCACGTGCTGCAATTTCAGCCCGTCCTGCTTTTCCGGCAGCAGCTTCAGGAAGGCTTCGAAATCCTCGGAATCGAACTTCTTCGTCGGCGCGAACTGCCAGAGCAGCGGCCCGAGATGGTCGCCGAGTTCGCTGATCCCGGACGACAGGAAGCGCTCCATCGATTCACCGGCTTCGGCGAGCACCCGTCGATTGGTGACGAACCGCGTCGCCTTCAGGGAAAAAATGAACCCGTCGGGAACATCGGCTGCCCATTTGGCGAAGACTGCCGGTTTCTGCGTGCTGTAATAGGTGCCGTTGACCTCGATGACCTTCAACTGGCGGCTGGCATAATGTAGCTCGTCCTTCTGTTTGAGGTCATCGGGAAAGAAATGCCCGCGCCAGGGCTCGAAGGTCCAGCCGCCGATGCCGGTGCGGATAGTGCCGGATTTCGTCATGTCGTCCTCCCTTTTGGCAGCCGCTCAGGCCGCAACAATCTCTTTCGCCATGTCGACGAGCGTCCATCCTGGCCGATAAGGATTTGGCCGGCGACCCCTTTCCTGAAATCCGAAGGCGCGATAGAGCGCGCTGTTCCGCTCCATCCGCGCAACCGTATAGAGCCGGATCTCCGGCACGGCCCATTCCCGCGCCTTGTCTTCCAGCCATCGCAGCATCGCAAGCCCGTACCCGGCGCCCTGAAAGGCGGGCGAGACCGCGATGCTGAACAGCATGAGGTGGTCGGGATGCTGCTCGACGACCACGAGGCCGGCCGTTTCATCGCCGGTCTCGCGCAGCCATACCTCGCCGCGTTCGATGCGCGGCGTGTAATCCTCCGTCACCGGCACAGGTGGAACGCCGAAAAGTTCGGTATAGGGCAGATAGGCGGCTGCCGTCAGCGTCGTGATCGTTTGAAGATCGTCGCGCGACGCCAGCCTCATCGTCATTCCGCCGCAGCCGCCCTTTTCGCCGGCCGCCGTTCCAGCAATTCCTTGAGGAACTGTCCGGTAAAGGAGCGCTTCTCCTTGACGATCGCCTCCGGCGTGCCGGTGGCGACGATTTCGCCGCCGCCATCGCCGCCCTCGGGGCCGAAATCGAGCACCCAGTCGGCGGTCTTGATGACTTCGAGATTGTGCTCGATCACCACCACCGAATTGCCCTGGTTGACCAGTTCGTGCAGCATTTCAAGCAGCTTGGCGACATCGTGGAAATGCAGGCCGGTGGTCGGTTCGTCGAGAATATAGAGCGTGCGCCCGGTCGAGCGCTTCGACAGTTCCTTGGCGAGCTTGACGCGCTGCGCCTCGCCGCCGGAAAGCGTATTGGCCTGCTGGCCGACCTTGATATAGCCGAGGCCGACATCCTTCAGCGACTGCAGCTTGTCGCGCACGGCAGGCACCGCCGCGAAGAAATCGACGCCTTCTTCGACCGTCATGTCGAGCACGTCGGCGATCGATTTCTGCTTGAAGGTGACGTCGAGCGTCTCTCTGTTATAGCGCTTGCCATGGCAGACGTCGCAGGTGACGTAGACATCGGGCAGGAAGTGCATCTCGATCTTGATGACGCCGTCGCCCTGGCAGGCCTCGCAGCGTCCGCCCTTGACATTGAAGGAGAAACGCCCCGGCTGATAGCCGCGCGCCTTGGCTTCCGGCAGGCCGGCGAACCAATCGCGGATCGGCGTGAAGGCGCCGGTATAGGTCGCCGGGTTCGAACGGGGCGTGCGTCCGATCGGCGACTGGTCGATGTCGATCACCTTGTCGATATGCTCGAAACCATCGATCCGGTCGTGGTCGGCCGGAATTTCGCGCGCGCCCATGACGCGGCGCGCCGCCGACTTATAGAGCGTCTCGATCAGGAAGGTGGACTTGCCGCCGCCCGAAACACCCGTCACCGCCGTGAAGACGCCGAGCGGGATCGATGCGGTGACGTTCTTCAGATTGTTGCCGCGCGCGCCGACCACCTTGATCTCGCGGCCCTTCTTCGGCTTGCGGCGCTCGTCTGGAACCGGCACGCCGAGCTCGCCGGAGAGATATTTGCCGGTCAGCGACTTCGGATTGGCCATGATATCCTGCGGCGTGCCATGGGCGATGACCTGGCCGCCATGAATGCCGGCGGCCGGGCCGATATCGACCACGTCGTCGGCCGTCAGGATCGCATCCTCGTCATGTTCGACGACGATGACCGTATTGCCGATATCGCGCAGGTGCTTCAGCGTGTCGAGCAGCCGGGCATTGTCGCGCTGATGCAGGCCGATCGACGGCTCGTCGAGCACATAGAGAACGCCGGTTAGCCCCGAACCGATCTGCGAGGCGAGCCGGATGCGCTGGCTCTCGCCGCCCGACAGGGTGCCGGAGTTGCGCGACAGGCTGAGATATTCCAGGCCGACATCGTTGAGGAAGCGCAGCCGGTCACGAATTTCCTTGAGGATGCGGACGGCGATCTCGTTCTGCTTGGCATTGAAGCTTGCCGGCAGCGCCTCGAACCAGTCGCGCGCAACGCGGATCGACATGGCGGTCACTTCGCCGATATGCAGCGTGTTGATCTTCACGGCCAAGGCCTCCGGCTTCAGGCGGAAGCCGGCGCAGGCCGGGCAGGGGGCGGCCGACATGAAACGCTCGATATCCTCGCGCGCCCAGGCGGAATCCGTCTCCTTCCAGCGGCGCTCGAGATTGGTGATGATGCCTTCGAAATTCTTGTGGGTGGTATAGGAGCGGGCGCCGTCGGCGTAGTGGAACTCGATCTTGTCGTCGGTGCCGTTGAGGATCACGTCCTTGGCCTCGGCGGAAAGATCGTTCCAGCGCGTGCCGAGCTTGAAGCCATAATGCTTGCCGAGGGCTTCCAGCGTCTGGTTGTAATAGGGCGACGTCGACTTTGCCCAGGGGGCGATCGCGCCGTCGCGCAGCGTCCGCTCGGGTTCGGGCACGATCAGATCGGGGTCGATCTTCTGCTGGGCGCCGAGGCCGTCGCAGGTCGGGCAGGCGCCGAAGGGGTTGTTGAAGGAGAACAGCCGGGGTTCGATCTCAGGAATGGTGAAGCCCGAGACCGGGCAGGCGAATTTTTCCGAAAACAGCACGCGCTCATGCGTCTCGTTCAGCGACTTGTTGGCCGAGCCGCCGGCCGATGTCTCTTCCGGCGGCAGCGGCTTGTCGGCGAATTCGGCGATGGCAAGCCCATCGGCGAGCTTCAGCGAGGTTTCAAGGCTATCCGCTAGACGAGCCGAGACATCGGAGCGCACGACGATGCGGTCGACCACCACGTCGATGTCATGCTTGTATTTCTTGTCGAGAGCAGGCGCCTCGGCGATCTCGTAGAACTGGCCGTCCACCTTGACGCGCTGGAAGCCCTTCTTCATCAGCTCCGCCAGTTCCTTCTTGTATTCACCCTTGCGCCCGCGCACGAGCGGCGCGAGAATATAAAGACGGGTGCCTTCGCCGAAATCGAGGATGCGGTCGACCATCTGACTGACGGTCTGGCTCTCGATCGGCAGGCCGGTCGCCGGCGAATAGGGAACGCCGACGCGGGCAAAGAGCAGGCGCATATAGTCGTAGATCTCGGTGACGGTGCCGACCGTCGAGCGCGGATTGCGCGAGGTGGTCTTCTGCTCGATCGAAATGGCAGGCGACAGCCCGTCGATCTGGTCGACATCGGGCTTCTGCATCATTTCGAGGAACTGCCGGGCATAGGCCGACAGGCTCTCGACGTAGCGCCGCTGTCCCTCGGCGTAGATCGTATCGAAGGCCAGCGAGGATTTGCCCGAGCCCGAAAGCCCGGTCATGACGATCAGCTTGTTGCGCGGCAGATCGAGATCGATGCTCTTCAGATTGTGCTCGCGCGCGCCGCGGATGGAGATCGTCTTCAGTTCGCTCATCGTCTCTGCTTTGGTTTTCTGGATAACAGCCCTTATTTAGTGATGACGACCGGCGAGTCGAGGCTGAATATCCTGGAAGGCTCAAGGTTTTCGATTCTGTTGACAGGATCATACGGATAAACTAGAACAAATAAAGAACAAAATTCCTGATGAATGCATGCGGTTTTCTGATGGATAAAATATGTGGATTAAATACCGCTCATGCGCATCGGCGGTCCGTGATGGTTTAAGGTGCGCCGATCGATTGAAACGCCGCCGGGCAGGGCGGCAGGCAGGGTGATAAGATGGCTGGTAGCGTAAACAAGGTAATTCTGGTTGGAAACGTGGGTGCAGACCCCGAAATCCGCCGCACGCAGGACGGCCGGCCGATCGCCAATCTTCGTATCGCAACCTCGGAGACCTGGCGCGACCGCAATTCCGGCGAACGCCGCGAAAAGACCGAATGGCATACTGTCGTCGTCTTCAACGAGGGCCTGTGCAAGGTCGTCGAGCAATATGTGAAGAAGGGCGCCAAGCTCTATATCGAAGGCCAGCTGCAGACCCGTAAGTGGCAGGACCAGCAGGGCCAGGATCGCTATTCGACGGAAGTGGTGCTGCAGGGCTTCAGCTCGACGCTGACCATGCTCGACGGCCGTGGCGATGGCGGCGGCGCGAGCTCCGGCTTCGGCGGCGGCCGTGGCGGCGGCAGCAGCAACAATGACTACGGCGATGATTACGGCGCGCCGTCTTCGTCTCCATCGTCCAGCCGCGGCGGTGGCGGCGGCAACTTCTCGCGCGATCTCGACGACGACATTCCGTTTTGATCGGCGGCCTTTCCCGAGTGAAAGACTTGAGAGCATGATGCCTTGAACGGCGTCATGCTCTTTTTGTTGATTTCGATCAGGATGCCTTGGTCTTCAAAGGCTGAAGAATCTGCCGCCGTTCAGCGCGGCGTCGCGCTGATGAGATTGAAGGCCGATTTCGCACCGTCGACGACGAATTGCACCGCCAGCGCGGCCAGGATGACACCGAGAAGCCGCGTCAGGATTGCCCGGCCGGTGACGCCGAGGAAACGGTCGAGCCTTTCGGCGATGAGCAGCATGAGGAAAGTCAGCAGCAGATTGGCGGCGATGACCGCGATGAGCTGGGCTTTTTCGACGGTTGTCGGCAGCGTGCCCGCAAGCAGGATCGTCGCCGAGATCGCGCCCGGGCCTGCGATCAACGGCAGGGCAAGCGGGAAGACGGCGACATTCTCGATATGATCCTTGGTCACAGCCGCCTCGGAGGCCTTCTCCTTGCGCTCCTGGCGCCTCTCGAAGACCATTTCGAAGGCGATCCAGAAGAGCAGCAGCCCGCCCGCGATGCGGAAGGCACCGATCGAAATGCCGAGCACGCCGAGCACGCTCGAGCCGAACAGAGCGAAGACGGCGAGGATGATGAAGGCGATGGTCGAGCCGCGCAGCGCCACCTGCGTGCGCTGGGCTCGGCTCATGCCGATCGTCAGACCTAGGAAGATGGGCGCCAGCCCCGGCGGATCGATGGTGACGATGAGCGTCGTAAAGGCGTTGATCAGTTGGTCGGCGCTTGCCATCGTCTCTCCCGAACCTCATATGAATGCCTGGGTTTTCGCGATTGTGTAGCGGGGATTCCGATTTGGCAAATAGCCCGCGGCGGTCCCTGAAGGATTTGCCCGGTCAAGCCGTCAAAACCGCATGTTTTACCCTTTTTAGGCCGCAAAAGCCTGTTCAAAACGCTTCGTGAAATTGGCGCGGGGACAGGCTTTCCGCTATAAATCTTCAAGTGATTCTAGAAGAGATCGTGATCTGTTTTGACTGAGCAAACACCCCCCGGCGGCGGGAAGCTCCCGCCAGGCATCGAGCCCATCTCCATCATGGAGGAAATGCAGCGGTCGTATCTCGATTACGCCATGAGCGTCATCGTCAGCCGCGCGCTGCCCGACGTGCGCGACGGCCTGAAGCCCGTGCACCGGCGCATCCTCTATGGCATGTCCGAGCTCGGCATCGACTGGAACAAGAAATACGTCAAATGCGCCCGCGTCACCGGTGACGTGATGGGTAAATACCATCCGCACGGCAACGCCGCGATCTACGACGCGCTCGCCCGCATGGCGCAGCCCTGGTCACTGCGGCTGCCGCTGATCGACGGTCAGGGCAATTTCGGCTCCGTCGACGGCGATCCGCCGGCGGCCGAACGTTACACGGAATGCCGGCTGGAGAAGGCCGCCCATTCGCTGCTCGACGATCTCGACAAGGAAACGGTCGATTTCCGCGACAACTATGACGGCACGCTCTCCGAGCCGGTCGTGGTTCCCGCCAAGTTCCCGAACCTGCTCGTCAACGGCGCCGGCGGTATCGCCGTCGGCATGGCGACCAACATCCCGCCGCATAACCTGTCGGAAGTCATCAACGGCTGCATTGCGCTGATCGACGATCCGGCAATCGAGCTGCCGGAACTGATGCAGATCATTCCCGGCCCGGATTTCCCAACAGGGGCCAAGATCCTCGGCCGCGCCGGCATCCGCTCGGCTTACGAGACCGGCCGCGGCTCGGTCATCATGCGCGGCGTCGCAGCCATCGAGCCGATGCGCGGCGACCGCGAACAGATCATCATCACCGAAATTCCCTATCAGGTGAACAAGGCGACGATGATCGAGAAGATGGCCGAACTCGTGCGCGAAAAACGCATCGAGGGCATCTCCGACCTGCGCGACGAATCCGACCGCCAGGGCTATCGCGTCGTCATCGAGCTGAAGCGCGACGCCAATGCCGAGGTTATCCTCAATCAGCTCTATCGCTACACGCCGCTGCAGACTTCTTTCGGCTGCAACATGGTGGCGCTGAACGGTGGCAAGCCGGAACAGCTGACGCTGCTCGACATGCTGCGCGCCTTCGTCTCTTTCCGCGAGGAAGTCGTTAGCCGGAGAACGAAATTCCTCCTGCGCAAGGCCCGCGAGCGCGCCCATGTGTTGGTCGGCCTCGCAATTGCCGTCGCCAACATCGACGAAGTCATCCGCGTCATCCGCCAGGCGCCGGATCCGCAGTCGGCCCGCGAAGAGTTGATGACCCGCCGTTGGCCAGCGGAAGATGTCGAAAGCCTGATCCGTCTGATCGACGATCCGCGCCATCGCATCAATGAGGACATGACGTACAACCTGTCGGAGGAGCAGGCTCGCGCCATCCTCGAGCTGCGTCTCGCCCGCCTGACCGCTCTCGGCCGCGACGAAATCGGCGATGAACTCAATAAGATAGGCGAGGAAATCCGGGATTATCTCGATATTCTTTCCTCGCGCGTCCGCATCCAGACCATCGTCAAGGATGAACTCACCGCCGTGCGCGACGAGTTCGGCACACCGCGCCGCACCGAGATCGTCGATGGCGGTCTTGAAATGGATGACGAGGACCTCATCGCCCGCGAAGACATGGTCGTCACCGTCTCGCATCTCGGCTATATCAAGCGCGTGCCGCTGACCACCTATCGCGCTCAGCGCCGCGGCGGCAAGGGCCGCTCCGGGATGACCACCCGCGACGAGGATTTCGTTAGCCGGCTATTCGTAGTGAACACGCATACGCCGGTTCTGTTCTTCTCCTCGCGCGGCATCGTCTACAAGGAAAAGGTCTGGCGCCTGCCGATCGGCACGCCGACCTCGCGCGGCAAGGCGCTGATCAATATGCTGCCGCTCGCCCCCGGCGAACGCATCACCACCATCCTGCCCTTGCCCGAGGACGAGGAAAGCTGGGACAATCTCGACGTCATGTTCTCGACGACGCGCGGCACGGTTCGCCGCAACAAGCTGTCGGACTTCGTTCAGGTGAACCGCAACGGCAAGATCGCCATGAAGCTCGAAGAAGAGGGCGACGAAATCCTCTCCGTCGAGACCTGTACGGAACATGACGACGTTCTGCTGACGACCGCGCTCGGCCAGTGCATCCGCTTCTCCGTCGACGACGTTCGCGTCTTCGCTGGCCGTAACTCGATCGGCGTGCGCGGCATCAATCTCGGCGAGGGCGATCGCATCATCTCGATGACGATCGTTGGCCATGTCGATGCCGAGCCGTGGGAGCGCGCCGCCTATCTGAAGCGCTCCGCCGCCGAGCGTCGCGCGACGGGCGTCGATGAAGAGGATATCGCACTGGTCGGCGAGGAAGTCACCGAAGAGGGACAGCTCTCCGACGAACGCTATGAAGAGCTGAAGACGCGCGAGCAGTTCGTGCTCACCGTCTCCGAAAAGGGCTTCGGCAAGCGTTCGTCTTCCTACGACTTCCGCATCTCCGGCCGCGGCGGCAAGGGCATCCGCGCCACCGATACGTCGAAGACGGGTGAGATCGGCGAACTCGTCGCTGCCTTCCCGGTCGATGACGGCGACCAGATCATGCTGGTTTCGGACGGCGGCCAGTTGATCCGCGTACCGGTCGGCGGCATCCGCATCGCCAGCCGCGCCACCAAGGGCGTCACCATCTTCTCAACCGCGAAGGACGAAAAGGTCGTCTCCGTCGAGCGCATCAGCGAGCCGGAAGAGGACGAGGCCGAGGAGGCGGTCGAGGCCGCCGAAGGCGGCGCTGCCGACGACGCGCCGGCTGCCGATGGCGATCCGGCAGGACCTGCCGAGGAATGATGAAGGAAAAGGGCGGCTTCGAGCCGCCCTTTTCTTTTGATGGCCTGGGACCCTGCCAGCATGGCATTTTTGCTTCTTGGGCAGCCTTCCAATGCCATCTTCGGTACGAGCATGAAACCTTCTGATTTTTAAGCCGTTATTGCGCTTATGACCGACGCTAGATTGGACCCGAAATCGGTCGACGGCACCAGGCCGCACGGTGCCGAAAAGCCGCCGCACCATGAAAAGGCATCGACTGTCGAAGTCGCGCCGCCGCCAGATGTCATCGAAGATGATCCAAAGCTGACGCCCGAGGACGCCGAGAAGGCGCGGAAGAAATATTTGCTGAAGCGCTTCTGGATCAGTGCACGCGGCTACTGGAGTCGCCGCGGCGATGGCTTTGCCTGGCCGTGCTGCATTGGACTGCTGCTCCTGATCGTCATGAATGTCGGTTTCCAATATGGCATCAATCGCTGGAACCGCGGGATTTTCGATGCCATCGAGCGGCACGATGCCGGCACCGTCTATTATCTGAGTGCCGTTTTCCCGCCGCTTGTGCTTGGAAGCGTCACCCTCGTCACCTCGCAAGTCTACCTTCGCATGATGATCCAGCGCCGCTGGCGGTCCTGGCTCGCGACGGCTCTCATCGCGCGCTGGCTCGCAAATGGCCGCTATTATCAGTTGAACCTCATCGGCGGCGATCATAAGAACCCCGAGGCGCGTATCTCGGAGGATCTCAGGATCGCCACCGAGGCCCCGGTCGATTTTCTCGCCGGCGTCACCTCCGCATTCCTGTCGGCCTCGACCTTCATCGTGGTGCTGTGGACGATCGGCGGAGCGCTGACTCTCCCGATCGGCGGGGTGACCGTTACCATTCCAGGCTTTCTCGTCGTCACCGCCGTGCTTTACGCCGTCATTACGTCGACCACCATCGCGATCATCGGCCGGCATTTCGTCCAGGTGTCCGAGGTCAAGAACCAGTTGGAAGCCGAGTTCCGCTACACGTTGACCCATGTGCGTGAGAACGGCGAGAGCATCGCTCTTCTCGGCGGCGAAGAGGAAGAGCGCAACGATCTCGACAAGACTTTCGGCAATGTGCTGCGGCAATGGGCTCTGCTTGCACACCAATATATGCGCACGACGTTCGTGTCGCATGGGTCGATGCTGATAGCGCCCGTCGTACCGGTCCTGTTGTGCGCTCCGAAATTTCTCGAGGGCAGCATGTCGCTGGGGGAGGTCATGCAGGCTGCCTCCGCCTTCGCCATCGTTCAGTCTGCCTTCGGATGGCTGGTCGACAACTATCCCCGCCTTGCCGATTGGAACGCCTGCGCGCGGCGCGTCGCTTCGCTGATGATGTCGCTCGATGGGCTGGAACGTGCTGAACAGAGCGATGCTCTGGGGCGGATCAAACACGGTGAGACGAAAAGCGATGCGATGCTGAGCCTCAATGATCTCTCTGTGTCGCTGGACGACGGCACCGCCGTGGTCAAGGAAACCCGGGTCGAGATCGAGCCGGGCGAACGGGTGCTTGTCGCCGGTGAATCCGGTTCGGGCAAGAGCACGCTTGTGCGCGCCATTTCAGGTCTTTGGCCGTGGGGGCATGGCAGCGTCGGTTTCCGCACGGACAGACGGTTGTTCATGCTGCCGCAGCGGCCCTACATTCCCTCCGGCACGCTTCGCCGCGCCGTCGCCTATCCCCGCGCGGCCGACGGTTGGTCGCTTGATGAGATCAAGGCGGCCCTCAGCAAGGTGGGGCTCGATTACCTGAACGAGAAGATCGAGGAAGAAGGGCCATGGGACCAGACCTTGTCGGGCGGCGAAAAGCAGCGGCTCGCCTTTGCGCGTCTGCTCCTGCACAACCCCGATATTATCGTGCTCGATGAAGCGACGTCCGCGCTCGACGAGAAGAGCCAGGACAAGATGATGGAAATGGTGATCCGGGAATTGCCGAAGGTCACCATCATCAGCGTGGCGCACCGCGTCGAACTCGAGGCCTTTCATAGCCGCAAGATCACCTTGGAGCGGCGCGAAGGCGGCGCAAAGCTGGTCAGCGATATCGATCTCGTGCCGCGCCAGAGAAAACGCAACGTGCTTTTGCGCCTTCTGGAGGACCGGCGGCCGCAGGCGAAAGGCAGCCTGACCTCTGGGAAAGCCACGTTGCCGCAGAATAAAAACTGAAATCCGCCTTGCCGCGACAGGGAGGGAATAGACAAGCTTGCTGGCGCAATTCAGAAAAAAGCCGGATGCTGGGTGCATCCGGCTTTGAATGGCCTCGGCGGCGGAAGGGTGCCGCTCGAGGTGGGGAAGAGGATGGTCAGAATGCGCTATGTTTCTCGTTCAGCGCCTTTACTTCTTCTCCTTCGCGCCTGAGCGCGGAGATCGTCGAAGCCACGGACACTATGAACATGACGCTGATGAGGGCGGTGAGCACTGTCAAGATCGTGAACATAGGCATTCCTTTCCTGGGGAGTTGCGTTCTCGCCCCTCAGTACTGGCCCACTACGGCCGTACGGGCCGAAGCATAGGGACCATAAACCTTGGACGTATCGACCTTCTGATCATAGAGCGCGACGGTTGCGGTGAGCATGCCCGTGATCATTGCCATCCAGAGCACGTTAATCATCGTAATCTTGCCGGGCATCTTCGGTCCTTCCTGGCGCGCTTGTCGCATCTATGTATCGGTTGAATGAACGCATCCGTCTAAAATTGGTTCCGCCGGATGTTGAGGGGGGATTTACCAAGCTCGATCTGAAGCGACTTTGAATGTCTCGTTCATCTGGCGTTCAGATTCGAGGCGCGGTTTTGGCGCAGTCGGCCCTGCATGGCGCGCACGATCGCAGCATGTTCGGCAAGTTCAGGCCGCACCCAGTTCATCTCGTAGCGCTCGGCGAAATAGCTGTAGGCCATCTCGGCGGCGAGAGAGAAAACAACGGCAAGTGCAATGAGCACGATCAGCATGAACCTGGTCTTTCCGGGAGCGCCTGATGCCGGAATGGCATCGGCCGACTTGATTGTTGGAGTTAAGCAGGTTGCGTCTGAAACGGGCTTGAACGGCACATTCATCCATCGTTCAGCCGGCGAAATCACTTGCGGCCAAATGACTTGCGGCAAGGCGGCATCCATGACAAAAGGCGTCAAACCAACGGCTAGGTCAGATGACGACAGCTTTTTATCCGGGGTCCTTCGACCCGATCACCAACGGACATGTGGATGTGCTGGTCCAGGCGCTTAATGTCGCCGAGAAGGTCATCGTCGCGATCGGCATCCATCCCGGCAAGGCGCCGCTCTTCTCCTTCGAGGAGAGAGCCGAGCTGATCCGCCTTTCGCTGGCGCAGGCGCTGCCCGGCAAGGCCGGTGACATCGAAGTCGTCGCCTTCGACAATCTGGTCGTCGATGCCGCCCGCGCCCATGGGGCAACGCTTCTGATCCGCGGTCTTCGCGATGGAACCGACCTCGATTACGAAATGCAGATGGCTGGCATGAACAGGACGATGGCGCCCGATATCCAGACCATCTTTTTGCCTGCCGGCACGGCGTCGCGGCCCATTACCGCCACATTGGTCCGCCAGATCGCCGCCATGGGCGGCGATGTCAGCGCCTTCGTGCCGGCCGCCGTCCTCCAAGCCCTCACATCCAAGCGCCCAAACTAGCAAGCGTTAAGACCAGGCGGATAACGCCGCAACGGAGCTCACATGAAACTCTTTTATCTCGCATTTGCCGGCGTGCTCTATCTCGCCTCCTTCGCGGGGGATGCGCTGGCCCAGTCGGCCGATCATTATCTGACCATCCAGCTGAAGAACGGCCCCGTCGTCATCCAGTTGATGCCCGATGTGGCGCCGAAGCATGTCGCGCAGATCGAGGCGCTGGCTAAGAAGGGCGAATATGACAACGTCGCCTTCCACCGCGTCATCGACGGCTTCATGGCCCAGACCGGCGACGTCAAATACGGCAACATGGAAAAGGGCTTCGACGCGAGCCTCGCTGGCACCGGCTCGTCCGACCTGCCCGACATTCCCGCCGAATTTTCGAAGACGCCCTTCGTGCGCGGCACGGTCGGGATGGCCCGCTCGCAGGATCCGAATTCCGCCAATTCGCAGTTCTTCATCATGTTCGCCGACGGTTCCTTCCTCAACGGTCAGTATACCGTCGTCGGCAAGGTCGTCTCCGGCATGGAGAACGTCGACAAGATCAAGCGCGGCGAAGGCCAGAACGGCGAAGTCAAGAATCCCGACAGGATGGTCAAGGTCACCCTGGGCAAGAAGTAAGTTACGAGAGAAACAAGAGGAGAAGACAATGGCCGAGATCAAGGATCCCGAAAACACCATCATTCTGGAAACCACCAAGGGCAAGGTTGTCATTCAGCTTCTGCCGCAGGTCGCCCCGGAGCATGTCGCCCGCATCAAGGAACTCGCCCGCGAGAAGGCCTATGATGGCGTCGTCTTCCACCGCGTCATCCAGGATTTCATGGCCCAGACGGGCGATGTCGAATATGGCAAGAAGGGTTCGGAAACCTTCAATCCCGGCCGGGCCGGCATGGGCGGCTCCTCCAAGCCGGACTTGAAGGCTGAATTTTCCGCGACCTCGCATGTTCGCGGCACCTGCTCGATGGCGCGTTCGCAGAACCCGAATTCGGCCAACTCGCAGTTCTTCATCTGCTTCACCGACGCCCCGTGGCTGAACAAGCAATATTCCGTCTGGGGCCAGGTCATCGAAGGCATGGACAACGTCGACAAGATCAAGCGCGGCGAGCCGGTTTCCGATCCGGATTCGATCGTCTCGATGCGGGTTGCCGCCGACGTCTGATTGTGATTTCTGCTGAAACCCGCCCTTGCGCGAGAGCGCGGGGCGGGTTTCGCTTTGCCCGGAAGTGCCCTTATGCGCGTAGACCTTTTCGATTTCGACCTGCCGGATGAACGCATCGCGCTACGGCCCGCCGAGCCGCGCGATAGCGCGCGCCTGCTCGTCGTCAATCCCCATGCTGAAAGCGTGCCCGATGCGGAAAGCACGCTCTCGGATCATCATGTTTACGATCTGCCGTCGTTTCTGCGCGCCGGTGACGCGCTCGTGTTCAACGATACCAAGGTCATTCCCGCCCAGCTCGAAGGAATCCGCCATCGCGACAGCGCCGGCGGCCAGCAGGTGTCGGCGACGCTGCACATGCGCATCGGCCCCAGTCGCTGGAAGGCCTTTGCCAAGCCAGGCAAACGCATCAAGGAGGGCGACCGCATCGCCTTCGGCCATTCCGGTGAAAGCTGCTTCCTCGGTTCGCTCGATGCCACCGTCGAGGAAAAGGGCGAGGCGGGCGAAGTGACGCTCGCCTTCGATCTCACAGGTCCGGCGCTCGACGAGGCGATCGCCGCCGTCGGCCATATCCCGCTGCCGCCCTATATCGCCGCCAAGCGCCCCGAGGACGAGCGCGACCGCGCCGACTACCAGACGATCTATGCCCGCGAGGAGGGCGCCGTCGCCGCCCCCACCGCCGGCCTGCATTTCACGCCCGATCTATTTGCAGCGCTGGATAAGGCCGGCATCGAACGCCATTTCGTCACGCTGCATGTCGGTGCCGGCACCTTCCTGCCCGTGAAGGCCGACGATACCGACGATCACAAGATGCATCTCGAAAGCGGCTATGTCAGCGCCGAGGCCGCCGCACGGCTGAACGCCGTAAAGGCGAGGGGCGGGCGTATCATCTGCGTTGGTACGACTTCGCTGCGGTTAATCGAGAGTGCCGCGGGAGAGAGCGGCGAAATCAAAGCCTGGGCCGGCGCCACCGGCATCTTCATTACGCCCGGCTACCGCTTCAAGGCGGTCGATATCCTAATGACCAATTTTCACCTGCCTCGCTCGACGCTCTTCATGTTGGTTTCGGCCTTCGCCGGTTTCGAGACCATGCACGCGGCCTATGAACACGCCATTTCGACAGGCTACCGCTTCTATTCCTACGGCGATGCGAGCCTTCTTTTCCGGAAAGACCGATGACGACTGAGAACTTCCAGTTCACCCTGAAAAAGACCGATGGCGGTGCGCGTCTCGGCGAGGTTTCCATGCCGCGCGGCGTAATCCGCACGCCGGCATTCATGCCGGTCGGCACCGTCGGCACGGTCAAGGCCATGTATCTCGACCAGGTGCGCCAGACCGGCGCGGACATCATCCTCGGCAATACCTATCACTTGATGCTGCGCCCGACCGCCGAACGCGTCGCCCGCCTCGGCGGTCTGCACAAGCTCATCCGCTGGGAGCATCCGATCCTGACGGATTCCGGCGGCTTCCAGGTCATGTCGCTCTCCGGCCTGCGCAAGCTCGACGAGCAGGGCGTCACCTTCAAATCGCATGTCGACGGCAGCCTGCATCATATGTCGCCGGAGCGTTCCATCGAAATCCAGGGGCTGCTCGGCTCCGATATCCAGATGCAGCTCGACGAATGCGTGGCGCTGCCGGCCGAGCCGAAGGAGATCGAGCGCGCCATGGAAATGTCGCTGCGCTGGGCCGAACGCTGCCGGGTCGCCTTCGGCGAGCAGCCTGGGAAGGCGATGTTCGGCATCGTCCAGGGCGGCGATATCCCGGCACTGCGCGTCCGCTCCGCCGAGGAGCTCACCAAGCTCGATCTCAAGGGCTACGCCGTCGGCGGTCTTGCGGTCGGCGAACCGCAGGAGGTGATGCTGAGCATGCTCAAGGAAACGCTTCCCGTCCTGCCTCTGGAAAAGCCGCGTTACCTCATGGGCGTCGGCACGCCCGACGATATCCTGAAATCGGTCGCCCGCGGCATCGACATGTTCGATTGCGTCATGCCGACCCGTTCCGGCCGCCATGGCCTGGCCTTTACCCGCCGCGGCAAGGTCAATATCCGCAATGCGCGCCACGCGGAGGATATGCGCCCGCTCGACGAGCAGTCGAACTGCCCGGCCTCGCGCGATTATTCACGCGCCTATCTGCACCATCTCGTCCGCTCCAACGAAGCGCTCGGCGGCATGCTGCTCTCCTGGCACAATCTCGCCTATTACCAGGAACTGATGCAGGGCATCCGCAAGGCGATCGACGAGGGCCGCTTCGCCGATTTCATGGTGGAGACGATGGAGGAATGGGCGAGGGGCGATCTCGAGCCGGTCTAAGCGCCGCCTGCGTTGCCGGTCGTGGGCGCCGTAGACGCCGGATTCTGTGAAAGAATCATTTTGATCTTTTTGCGTATCGGCTCATCGAAGCGAACGGCGGCGATGGCGGCCACAACGAAAATCGCGATAACGACAACCATGCCGGCTGCCGGAGAAGCAGGAAGATCGTAGCCCTTTTGTCGCAGGGTCTGAAGCAGGCTGAAGATCGGCCCGTGCAGGATATAAATCGGATAGGAAAGCCTCCCCAGCCACCGAAACATTAGTTCGACGAGGCCGGTCTGTGTCGTGCGCATCGCGATCCAGACGATTGCCGGGAAGACTACGAGGCATATTAAAAAATCAAAATACGGGAAACCAAAGAACGTGGTGGCTGGTATGTTTGTGATGAGGATCAGGCAACCACAGAGAAGAAGGCCGATGATGTTGCCGTTATCAGCAGTATTCGGTTTCCGCAGCTCATATAGCCTGTAAAGGCAGATCCCGAGCGAGAATGAGAACAGAACTCTTGAAAAGCCAAAGATGAAGTAGGCTGGCTGGAAACCGATGTCGAGATTTCCTGCCGACAATGTTCCATACATGGCCGCGCCAGCCGCCGCCAGCGAGATGGTGAGCAAACTTCTCAGTGACAGTCGTATCAGAAGAACGGAGAACAGTACGCCGACCCAGAGCTCGAAGAAGAGCGACCAGCTAGGTCCATTGAAAGGAAAAAGACTCCCGAAACTCGAGCTTGGAATGAATAGGATCCCCTTCAGGAGAAGTCCCGCCAAGGTGGGATAGTCCAACCCGATCTGAACTGCATAGCTCACAAGGCCAATCGGAAGCGAAAGAAGATAAAGAGGATAAAGTCGTATGATACGTTGCAACAGAAATCCTGCAGGCGAGATATTCCCCATTGTCAGTCGCTTCTCATACGAATTTGCAAGAACGACACCGCTTAAAAGAAAGAAAAGGTCGACGGCAAGGTAACTGATATTCGGCTGTATCGGGCCAAGTGCGCCCTCCGTATGCCGGAAGATGATCATAATGGCCGCAACTCCGCGCAACGCCTCAAGAGCTGTGAAAAATTGCTTGCCGGTGTTCACCACAATAGTCCTCCGCTAGCGCTTTTCTACTCTGGGAGGATTTCAAAATTGTTAGTGCAAGGAATCTGTGTGGTTGTCCGGCTTTCCTCAAAGGGGGAAGCGGGGATCAAATACCCTTACTGTCCGCATCCGGTATGATCTGCACGCCGTTGATCCGATAGCTGCCGTCCGGCTGGCGGGTGATCTGGTAGATCGCGGTCCAGTCTTTTCCGTCGCGGCCTGAAATCAGCACTTCGTGATAGATCAGTGCGCCGTTGTCGATGGAGCGGCTACGGCCGAAGGCGTAGTTGCCGGGATGATAGACCGGCTCGTAGCTCTTCTTCACCATGGCGAAGAACAGGTTCTTGTCCGGATACATCGCCTTGATGCCTGGGGCGGCGAAGGAATAGGCGGTTTCGGCATCGTCCTTGAGGAAGGCCTTGATCTGCTCCTCGATCATCGTCCGCGTCGTATCGATCGGATCTTCGGCGTGGGCCGATACAGAGGAGAGGATGGACGCGGCACACAGAATGAAAACTGCGAAAAAGGCGCGCATGGATTGATCTCCGGCTCCATCGGGGAATGATCCCTGATGGAGCAGAAGTGTAGGCCAATTTCCGCGCAAGAAAAGCGGACTTTACGACCAGCGCCGGAAGAGGGCGCTGGCGTTTACTCCGCCGAAGCCGAAACCGTTGGTGATGGCATAGTCCATGGTGAGTGGCCGCGCTGTCTTGCCGACGATATCGATGCCGTCGGCGTCGGGATCGGCCTCTTCCAGATTGCGGGTCGGCGGCGCGATCTGATCGCGCAGCGCCAGAATGGTGAAGATCGCCTCCAGCCCGCCGGCAGCCCCGAGCAGATGGCCGGTCGCCGACTTCGTCGCGCTGACGGCAATGCCGCCGTTGCGGCCGAAAACCGTGCCGATTGCCGCGATCTCACCCCTGTCACCGACCGGTGTCGAGGTCGCATGCGCGTTCAGGTGCTTGACCTCGGAAGCGGCGACCTTTGCCTGCCTGAGTGCTGCCTCCATGGCGCGTCGGGCGCCGTCGCCGTCTTCGGGGCCTGATGTCATGTGATAGGCATCCGCCGCCGTGCCGTAGCCGACGAGTTCGGCGATCGGTGTCGCGCCGCGGGCAAGCGCATGCTCCAGCGTTTCGATGACCAGGATGCCGGCGCCTTCGCCCATCACGAAACCGTCGCGCGCCGTGTCGAAGGGCCGCGACGCAAGCTCCGGGGTCTCGTTGAAGCCGGTGGAAAGGGCGCGTGCAGCGGCAAAGCCGCCGAGGCTCACCTTGTCGATGCAGGCCTCGGCCCCGCCGCAGATCGCCACGTCGGCTTCACCGGAGCGGATCAGCCGCGCCGCATCGCCGATCGCCTGGACGCTTGCCGCGCAAGCCGTCACCGGTGCGCCGAGCGGCCCCTTGAAGCCGTAGCGGATGCTGACCTGGCCGGCGGCAAGGTTGACGAGGAAGGAGGGTACGGTGAAGGGCGACAGCCGCCGCACGCCGCGCGTCTCGCCGATGCGCACCGCCTCGGCAATGGCGGGAAAGCCGCCGACGCCGGAGGCGATGATCGTCGCCGTGCGCTCGCGCGCGCTTTGGTCGGTGGGCATCCAGCCGGCCTGCTTTACCGCTTCCTCCGTTGCCGCCATGGCGAACTGGATGAAGCGGTCCATCTTTTTCTGGTCCTTGGGCGTGATGTATCGGTCCGGATCGAAACCGGCCTGCGCATCTTCGGCAATACCGGGAACGACACCGCCGACCTTGGCCGAAAGCTCGCCGACGACATCCTCCGCCAGCAGCCTCAGACCCGAGGCGCCTTCAATAAGGCGCTTCCAGGCGGGCCCGACGCCGGTGCCGAGTGGCGAGACAAGTCCCATGCCGGTGACAACAATGCGATCCATTTGATTCTCCTCTATGCGTCGATGCCGAGATACCAGGCGCGCATGCGGGCGATCCGCTCACGCACTTCGTCGTCGGCGGCGGGACCAACCAGCAGGCTGGTATTTTCGGGTGTCACTTCTTCGCCGGTTCTGGCATCGATCAGCACGGTTTCGCGTGTCTTCCCGGAAGCGGCGTCGCCAAGCAGAAAGGCGAGATCCTCCTCCGGAATGTGCCGGCTTCCCCAGGAAAACAGCGCCATGAGCACGGGGAAGAAATCGCGGCCCTTTGCAGTCAGCACATATTCATAGCGGGCAGGGCGCTGATGGTAGAGGCGCCGTTCGAACAGCCCTTCATCGGTCAAATGTTTCAACCGGCGCGTCAGGATATTCGGCGCCACGCCGAGGCTCTTCTGAAATTCGTCGAAGCGCGACAGGCCCTGGAAAGCGTCACGCAGAATCAGAATGCTCCACCAGTCGCCGACGCTCTCGAGCGCACGCGCCGCCGGGCATTTGAAGTGACTGAAGCTCGTCCGTTGCATGATGATAGTCACTATAGCAGTGACTATCATCATGCAAGTAACTATCGCGCACCGGCCTCAAAGATCCGGGCGAGCAGGATTCCGGTGACGAGCATGCCGGCCGCAACGAAGACGGTGTCGCCTGGCGTTCCGATATAAAGTGGTCCGATATTGGCAAAGAGCAGGAAGGCGATGAAGAAGTTCGCCCAACCCCAGATGACATTTGCCGTTGGCGACGCGGTCTTTGCCGGCGGCGCGAAGGGAAACCGGAAAGACCGGCCGCAGACGCCGTTGACGAAATGCGGAACGCCGTTGGTCAAAAACGCGGCGGCAATGAAATGGGCGATATAGGCGATCCAGGGCAAGGGTTTCTCCTAAGCGGCACGAGGCAGTGTCGACGGGAGAATGTGGCCTGGAACTTCATGCCGGCAAGAGAGCGCGCAAGACGGGCTTGGTCAGGCAGCCCGCGATCGGCTTGTCATCTGCCTCACGCGAAGCCGAGCGGCAGGTTTTCCAGTTTCCTGTCGGCGCCGTAGTCGCGTTCATGCGGCGACCGGCGACGGCCCTCGCGGCGGATGGAAAGATCGATCCGGTTTTCGGCAAAAATTCCATCGGCATAGGTGCCGGTGTCATGGCTATCGGCGTCGATCTTCGAGGCAAGGATTTTCAGGAACATCGGACTTCCTCCGCGGCGCATCATCAACAGTCGGACAGGCTGCTGGGTTCCATTTATAAATCCTGAATTATTAATAAATTAACCATAAGCGCCATCGAAGAGGCATTTCGGCGCGATCGCCGCCACGGCGGCAAGAGGCTCCGGTGGAACTCCGAACCGTCCTCACCGTTGATGTCGGTGAGCACAGGAGGTTTCCATGCAATTGATCGACACCCGAGTAACACAGGCCGGCGCCTTCTTTGCCGTCGAATTTCTGGGCGAGGGAGGAGAATCGATTTCCGTCAGGATCGACAACTCCAATGGCGAACTCGATGAGAAAACAGCGGTGGATCACGCCAAGGTCATGATGGTTCAGCTGACGGCCTTTACGGGTCCAGGCGCCGACGGCAGCGTCAACCGCTATGATGCCTTGAGCAACGGCAACTTCGACGAGGGCAGCCAGGGTCTGATCGGCCAGCCCAGCGCACGTTCGAGCGGAGATAAGGAAACGCTGGAAGACGAACTCGAGGAGGGGCTGGAGGATACATTTCCAGCGAGCGACCCTGTTTCGGCAACGGTTTCATCCATCCCCGCCAATGCCCCACGGCGCTGACGAACGGATGGCAGGTTAACCCGTATGACAGTTTGATGTCGAAACTGAAAAACAGCTGAAAACTGTCAGTACCTGATTGACATGGGAGCCTTCTAGAGAGGGCCCGAGAAGGAGGCGTGCATGCAGCGCTTCCAAGGTCTCGGAGGCGTGCCCCATGAAAATCATCCAGATCACCGACACCCATTTCAGCCCGAACAAGCCGCATTTCAACGGCAACTGGGCGCCGCTCCTGACCTGGATCGAGACGACCGGCGCGGACCTGATCGTTCATACCGGTGATCTCACCGTCGACGGCGCCAACAAGGACGAAGATATTACTTTCTCGATGGACCTGATGCGTCAGGTGTCGATCCCGATGCTGATCGTCCCCGGCAATCACGATGTCGGCCACTTCCAAGACTCCGGTCAACCTGTCAATGCCGAGCGGCTCGCGCGCTGGCGCAGCCTTGCCGGAGACGACCGCTGGCTGGAGGATGCGGCCGGCTGGCGCTTCATCGGGTTGAACTCGCTGCTCATGGGCCACGAGGATGACGAAGAAGCGGCCCAGTTCGCGTGGCTGGACAAGGCGCTCTCACAAAGAGCAGGGCGGCGCGTGGCGCTTTTTGCGCACAAACCCCTGTTCGTCGACGCTCCGGATGAAGGCGATACCGGATATTGGAGCGTTCGTCCCGCCCAGCGCCGGCGGCTCTATGATCTGATCGCGGCCCATGACGTCGCGCTTTTCGGCAGCGGCCACCTTCACTGGGCCTGGCAGGGGCGCTTCGGCAATACGGAGCTGACATGGGGTCCGTCCGCTGCCTTCGTCATCGACAAGATGGAGAGGGAAATGCCGGGCGACCGGCTGATCGGTGCTGTCGTCCATGAGTTCGGTACGTCGGTCGAAAGCACGATCGTCGCTGTTCCCGGCATGACCGCGCATGTGCTCGACGATGTCGTGCATGAGGTCTATCCCCAGGCGGTCAAGCAGCGGGAGCCGGTCGAATGAGCGCGCTCTCGCTTCGCGGCATCACCAAGGCATTCGGCGGCAACCAGATCCTCAATGGCGTCAGTCTCGATGTCGGGGCGGGCGAGTTCATCGCTCTGGTCGGGCCTTCCGGCTGCGGCAAGAGCACGCTGCTGCGCGTCCTTGCCGGCCTCGACCATGCCGATAGCGGCGAGATCCTGATCGGCGGGAAAGACATGTCCGGCGTGGCGGCCTCCGACCGCAACATCGCCATGGTTTTTCAATCCTACGCGCTCTATCCGCATCTGACGGCTTCGCAGAATATCGCCGTGCCGCTGGCGATGCGCCGGCTGTCGACCATGCAGCGGCTGCCTTTCATCGGATCGCTGCTGCCAGGCCAGCGGGCCATTCGTGCGGCGATCACTCGCGACGTCAAGGAAATGGCGAAATCGCTGAAAATCGATCACCTTCTCGACCGCAAGCCCGGCCAGATGTCGGGCGGCCAGCGTCAGCGCGTGGCGCTCGCCCGCGCCATGGTCCGCCGGCCGAGCATCTTCCTGATGGACGAACCGCTGTCCAACCTCGACGCGAATCTGCGTGTCCATGCCCGCGGAGAAATCGTCGAATTGCATCGCCGCGCCGGCGTGCCGACGCTCTATGTCACCCATGACCAGGCCGAAGCGCTGTCGATGGCCGATCGCGTCGCCGTGATGATGGGCGGGCGGCTGCTGCAGATCGCCAGCCCTGAAGTCATCTACGACGATCCCGCCCATATCGAGGTCGCCCGCTTCATCGGTCAACCGCGCATCAACCTGCTGCCCGTCGAAGCGCAGGGCGGGATGGTTGCCTTTGGCGACCTGCGCCTGACCCTTGAAAATCCGACCACAGCCAAGATGCCGGTCATGCTCGCCATTCGCCCGGAGTTCGTATCCATCGAGAGAACCGGCCAAGGCGGCCTTGCAGCCCGGATCGAGCGTGTCGAGTTCCTGGGCTCGGAGGTCATCCTCTATTGCCGCCTCGACGCGATCGGCGAGACCGTGGTCGCCAAGGTTCAGCCGCCCGAAGCCGCCGGCCTCGCAGCCGGCGATCCCATTGGGCTGCGGCTTTCGGCAGGCCGGACAATGGCTTTCGCCGAGGATGGCAATCGGCTTGCCGCTCGCGCGGAAGGCGGCAGCGGTCTCGCCGCAGGCGATATCAGGCGGGAGAGGGCGCATGGCTAGTGTCGTTTCCGTCGGCCTGTCGGCCAATCCCGCCATCGCGCATCGGCGCAGCGAAGCCCGCATCGCCTGGATGCTGGTGCTGCCGGCACTCGTCCTGCTCTTCCTCTTCGTGCTTTTGCCGGTCGCGGCTGTCATCTTCCTCGGTTTTACCGATTTCGAACTCGGCTACGGCAAGTTCCGCTTCGTCGGTTTCGAGAATTATGCCCATCTGATCACCGACCGCACGTTCCGCAAGTCGCTGTGGAATACGACGATGTATACCGCGATCGTTGCACCGGTCTCGATCCTTCTGGGCCTCGGCGTCGCCATGCTGATCGAGAGCGAGACGGCGGCGCGCAGCTTCTTCCGCACCGCCTACTTCCTGCCGGTCGCCTCGCTGATCGTCGCCATGGCGACCGTCTGGCAATATATGTTCCACCCCACTATCGGGCCGATCAATGCGCTTCTGGCATTGGCGGGCCTGCCTGGGCCGAACTGGCTGGGCAGCTCCGGCACGGTGCTCTACAGCCTGTCGATCATCGGCATCTGGCAATCGGCCGGATTCAACATGGTGCTGTTCCTGGCCGGGCTGACGGCGATCCCGCGCGAGCTTTACGCCGCAGCCGAAGTCGACGGCGCCAGATCCTCTCTCGACCGCTTCCTGCTGGTGACCTGGCCAATGCTCGGACCGACGACGCTCTTCGTCATCACCATCAGCATCACCAATGCGGTGAAGGTCTTCGAGACGGTCAAGACGCTGACGGAGGGCGGCCCGAACAAGGCGTCGGAAGTGCTGCTGTTCACGATCTACCAGGAGGGCTTCGTCTACCTGCGCGTCGGCTACGCCTCGGCGATGACCGTGGTCTTCCTGTTGATCCTCGTGGTGCTGATGTCCCTGCAATACCGCATTCTCGATCGCCGAGTGCATTACACATGACGAGCGCTTTTTCCCTTGGCAGGATCATCCGCGTGACGCTGCTTTCGCTGGGCGCAATCATCTTCCTTTCGCCCTACGTCTTCATGATTTCGGCGGCGGGCAAGGCACAGAGCGATATCTTCACCTCCTCGCTGTCGCTGATCCCCGCCCATTTCACCTATGCGGAAAATGTCGCCAAGGCCCTGAGCCGGGTGCCGATGGCGCGGCTTCTGTGGAACGGCGTCGTCGTTTGCGGGCTGATCTTCTTCTTTCAGGTTCTGGTGGCGATCCCTTGCGCCTATGCCATGGCGAAACTGCGCTTCGCCGCCGCCCGCGCCATGATGGTGCTTGTCATGCTCGGCCTTCTCGTGCCGATCCATGCGACCGCGCTGCCGCTCTACGTCGCTTTCGACCGCGCCTCGCTGCTCAACGGCTACGTCGCCCTCGTGGCGCCCTTTACCATTTCGGTCTTCGCGATCTTCATGTTCCTGCAGTTCTTCCGCGCCATGCCGGACGATCTCATCCATGCCGCCCGTCTCGACGGCATGTCGGAGCTCAGCATCGTCGCCCGGGTCATCGTGCCGAATGCCTGGCCTGCCGTCACCGCCTTCGCCATCTTCTCGGTCGTCGCCCATTGGAACGATCTCTACTGGCCGCTGATCGTCATCAGCAAGCAGGACTATGCCACGCCGCCGCTCGGGCTGATGTATTTCCGCGCCGCCGAGGCCGGCGATGATTACGGCGCGCTGATGGCCGCGACCCTCATCATTACCCTTCCCCTCGTTGCCGCCTTCCTGCTTGCGCAGAAGCGTTTCGTCGAGGGCATCACCATGACCGGTCTCAAAGGCTGACCGGCTTCAACCAGGAGAACGAGCGATGAAACATATCACCCAGCTTCTCGCCGCAGCGGCCGTCTCGATGGCAATCGCGCTTCCCGCGCATGCCGAGACGACGCTGACGGTTCATTACCCGATGCCGGGTTTCTTCAAAGACGTGATGGACACGATCTCGAAGAAGTTCATGGCGGAAAATCCCGACATCAAGATCCAGTTCGCCAGCCCCTCGGCGACCTATGAGGAAGGCATCCAGACGATCCTTCGCCAGGCCGGCACCAGCGAAACGCCCGACATCACCTTCATCGGCCTGAACCGCCTGCGCATGCTCGACGAACGCGATGTCGCCGTCGACCTCGGCCCGCTCGTCAAGAAAGACGGCAACATGGCCGAGCAGGGCTTCTCCGACACGATCCTCAAGCTCGCCCAGGTCAAGGGCAAGCAGGTCGGCCTCGCTTTCGCGACGTCCAATCCGATCATGTATTACAACGCCGATCTCGTGAAGGCGGCCGGCGGCGATCCCGACAATCCGCCGAAGACCTGGGATGAGGTCATCGCGCTCGGCGGCAAGATCCAGGCACTCGGCAATGGCGTCGACGGCATCGATTTCCGCTGGCAGGGCGACGACTGGATGTTTTCCGCGTTGCTCTTCGGCGCCGGCGGCAAAATGCTGAGCGACGACGAAAGCAAGGTTGCCTTCAACGGTCCGGAAGGTCAGAAGGCCGTCGAGGTCCTGCATCGCCTCGTCACCGAAGGCGGCATGCCGGTCTTCACCAAGCCCGCCGGCGAACAGGCCTTCGCAGCCGGCAAGGTCGGTTTCGACTTCCAGACGACGGGTGCGCTGCGCAACACGATCAAGAATGTCGGCAACAAGTTCGATCTGCGCACCGCCAAGATCCCGCTGATCGATCCGGTGAACGGCCGTCTTCCCACCGGCGGCAACGCCGTCGTCATCCTGACGCATGATGCCGCCAAGCAGGACGCCGCCTGGAAGTTCGCCAAGTTCGCGGCCGGCCCTTACGGCGCTTCCGTCGTCGTGCCCGGCACCGGCTATGTGCCGAACAACGAGCTTGCCTCCAAGTCGCCCGAATATCTCGGCGATTTCTACAAGCAGAACCCGCTGTTCCAGGCTGGCCTCAGCCAGATGCCGGTCATGATCCCCTGGTATGCCTTCCCCGGCTCCAACGGCGTCAAGGTTACCCAGACCATCGTCGACAATCTCTCGCGTATCGTCGATCAGTCGGCGGAACCGAAGGAGGCGCTCGACGACGCGGCCGCCGATGTCGAAGGCATGCTGCCGCGCAGCTGATAATCCTCGTCCGGACGAGGGCATGACCGCCATGCCGAGCGCGTGGCGGTCTTTTCTTTTCAAGGCTTTTCAGATGGCGCGCACCGTGCCGCCGCGGCGCAGCGTATAGGCGACATCGAGATGGCGGGCAGGGGCGGCATTCTCCGCCATGTCGAGGAGCAGCGAAGCGGCCGTCGCACCCATGCTGGCATCCGGCATTTCGATCGTCGTCAGCGGCGGATCGATCAGCCGGCCGATGGCGATGCCGTCGAAGCCGGCGACCGAAACATCCCCGGGCACTGAAAGCCCCTCGCGTTTCAATGCGCCGATGACGCCGAGCGCCAGCAAATCGTTGGAGGCGATAATCGCCGTCGGCGAAAGCGAGGTCATCACAGCACTGAGATCGAGTTGGTCATAACCGCCGACGAACGGGATCTGCACGGCATCGAGCGGTTGCAGCCCGCTTTCCGCCATGGCCTCGAGATAACCCTTGTAGCGAAGGCACGCACGGTCGGAAGCGGCGAAATTGCCGGAAAGAAAGAGGATACGGCGATGGCCCATGCCGATCAGGAAAGTTGTGATCTCACGCCCTGCGCCGCGATTGTCGGCGGTGACGGCCGCCGGAAACTGCGCTGTCGGCAGGTTGTGGAGGAGCACGGTCGGCGGCAGCCGGGCCAGCAGTGCCTTGCTGGTCGATGGATCGCAGACCGTGAGGATCAGTCCGGTTGGCCGGTCGTTGAGGAGTGCCGCAACGGCATCGGCTTCGCGCGCCGGATCGTAGTTCGACTGGGCGATCAGCACGCCGTGGCCGGCCACCAGCATGCGGTTCTGGATGCTTGACAGCGACGAGGCAAAGACCGGGTTGGTGATGCTCGGGATCAGCACGCCGACCACTGGCCGCCGTCCGAGCCGGCCGGCGGCGTGATAGCCGAGTTCGGCGGCGGCTCGGCGCACCTTGCGCACCATCAGATCGCTGGCGGGTCCGTTGCGGTTGAGAACGCGGCTTGCGGTCGCCAGCGAACAGCCTGCTCTGAAAGCGACCTGCTCCAATGTCGCCATCGAAAACGTCTCCTTGATAGCAGCAAGGCGCAATCCCTTAGGTGTTTTCGATGACAGTGATCTGACAGCTCGTATGATACGCGGTTAAGGGCGGCGCTTGACCACGCGCATATTCATCAGCGAGCGGACGGTGAAGTCGTGGGTTTCGTAAAGCGAAATCGCCGATCTGTTTGCCGCGTAGGCGTGCAGGTAGGCAGTATCGCCGCTTGATGCGATCTCGCCGGCGACGAAGCGGAAGAGCAAGGTGCCGAGGCCGCGTCCCTGGAAATCGGGATGGGTGCAGAGCCCGCTGAGCTCGATGAAACCTGTCTGTCGCATCCGCTGCCCCGCCATCGCCACGAGACGGCCTTCGCTTCTGATCCCCCAGAAGCTGCCAAGGCTCTGGGCTCTTAAGGTGAACGGACCGGGTTTGGTCAATGTCGCCAAGGCCAGCATGTCGGCGGCATCGGCCTCCGTCAGCGGCTGAATGCGGGAATCCGAAATCCGCTCATGGAGCCGCGCAGCAACCATCTGGACGACCGATGCCTCCGTGGTGACCACAAGGCCCGGCGGTATTGCGATCGGCCCGGCCTCGACGAGAAACATGCTTTCATCAGGAGAGGGTAGGTTCTCCAAGGCTTCGAGGCTCTCCGGCGCGTCGTCGGCGGAGGCGGCGAAGGGGACGATTGAAGGTGGATACCGCCGCGCGTGACCGTTGCCTTCGGCAAGATCGGCATGTCCGGTTTCCAGTGCACTCCAGATTGGCCGGTCGAGAATATGCCCCATCATACTTCCTCCTTGGCCGCGCCGCGAAGCTTGAGCGGCGCCTCTACAAGCCGGTCCTCGATGGCTGCGAGCTGTTCAAGGATCGGGCCATCGAGATTGTTGCAGAGATCCGCAACGGCGGCCGTGACACGCGGCCAGACCGATCTCTTGGCATAATCGACCAGTTCCTGTCCCTTCTCGGTCAGCGAGACCAGCCTGCGGCGCTGATCATCCGGTGCCGGTTGCATATCGATGAAGCCGAGTTCGAGAAGCTGGCCTGTGGTACGGGTTGCGCCGGGCTGGGTGATGCCCACCGCCTGCGCAAGTTCGCCGATCGTCAGCGGCCCGGCGCGGTCGATCGCGGCGAGAAACGGAAACTGGCCCGCCTGGATGCCGAGACCGGCTGCGTCGATGATCTGCTGCGTATCGGCCTGCAGCTTTTCGCCGATCCGCCGCAGCCGGCTGCCCATGCACAGAAATCCGAGCGCCCGGACTACATCCTCGACCATGCAGATCCTCCATTCGATTGCTTGTTATATAACAGCTTATATATGGAGGGGCAATTCTTTGCAGGGCCGGAGCCAGGAGCAGGGTGGGGTGCGGCAAATGCCCTGATCAGGGCCGCCGTCTCCGAAGCACCAGCAAAACCGCCAACACAAAGCTGAGCAGGCCGAGGAAGGAGGGCAGGCCTTGATGCCCGATTGCCTGCATCGCCAGTCCCGCCGCGGGTGAGCCGACGATGCCGCCGATGCCCCATGCAAAAGCGAAAGCCGCGTTGCCGGCGATGAGCATCTGACCGGTGAAGCGTTCGCCGAGCTGGATCAACGACAGTGTGTAGATCCCGAAAGAAACGCCGCCCCAAATAAAAATCAGCGGCCAGACGAGCCATGTGTCGAAAGTGAGCGGCAGTAGAAGGCAGCAGTTCAGGCAAACCAGGACGCAGACCAGCATGGTCCGCGTCGAGCCCTATTGTTCGGCAATGCGCCCGAGGAGGATCTGCAGCATGGCATTGCCGGCGATGAAACAGGTGATGAGCGAAGCAATGCGTCCCTCGGCGCTGCCGAGAGCCGCACCATAGACCGCAAACAGCGAAAGCAGGATCTGCTCGAAGGCGGCGGCAGTGAAGACCGCAAACAGCAGGAGCGGCGCCTGCCTGAAGAAGCCGCCGACGGATGCTGCTTCGCCTTCCCAAGGCATATCCGGCAGGCGCCGGGAGACCGCGAGCACGACCAGGCCGCAGAGAAGGAATGCGGCAATGCCGATCAGAAAGGGCGGCCAACCCTCGGTGCCGACAAGGCGGAGCGACAGCGGACCGAGCGCGAAGCCCGCGGAAACGATCGATGAATAGAGGCCCATGATGCGGCCCCGACGTGGCGCCGGTGTGATGGAGATCAGCCAGGTTTCGCTGACCACATAAAGTGGATTGGCAAAGAAACCGAGCAGGAGGCGCAGCGGTATCCAGATCAGGGCGTCCCTTGTGCAGGCAATCGCGACCAGGGCGAGGGCGGCGAGCATTGAACAGGCGATCGCCAGCCGCGCGCCGCCCAGGCGCCGCGAAAGCATCGGAATGAACGGTGCGGACAGGATGAAACCCAGCGGCGTCATCGCTGCCGATACGCCGATCAGGCTTGATGCCGTTCCCTGCCGCTCCAGGATGAAACTGAGCAACGGATAGGTCAGCCCCTGGGCAACGGCGAACACCGTCACGGTGGCGATGATCCCGGCCATGGCAGCCCATGCGATCCGTTCCTCTCTCGGTGATGTCATGCTTGCGGCAGTCATGCTGATATCCTCGGGATGCTAGGAGGGCAGAGCCTTCGACCTGCAGGAGTATGGATTTTGCCGGAGACAGGGGCTGGCGTAATTAAGCGCTCCCAAAAAGTTCTCAAAAACTTCCAAACGGACTATAGATCCCCTTTATGCAGGGATCGCATTTTGCCTTTGGTCCGTTCGTGCTTGATCCGGATGCGGGGACGCTTCTTCGGCACGATGAGCCCGTTGCCGTCGGCCATCGCGGCATAAAGTTGCTCGCGGCGCTTGTCGAACGGCCTGGTGAAATTCTCGGCAAAGCGGAGCTGATGGATGCGGCTTGGCCGGGCATGGCGGTCGAGGAAGGCAATCTCACCGTCCAGATTGCGCAGCTGCGCAAACTGCTTGGTCCTGCCGTCGGCGGCGGCGACTGGATCACCACGGTTCCGCGCATCGGCTACCGCTTTACGGGCGCCACACATCAACACGCCGGCGCAAAGCGAAAAACTCTGCCGCTGCCGGACAAGCCGTCGATCGCCGTGCTGCCCTTCCTGAATATCAGCAATGATCCGGAGCAGGGATCTTTCGCGGACGGGCTGACGGAGGACCTGATCACCGATCTCTCCAGAGTGCCGGGTCTTTTCGTCATCGCCCGCAATTCGGCCTTTGCCTACAAGGGAAAGGCGATGGATGTGCGCGGGATCGCCGGGGAGCTTGGCGTGCGCTACCTGCTGGAAGGCAGTGCAAGACGCGCCGCAGGGCGCGTCCGCATCAACGCCCAGCTGGTCGACGCGGTGAGCGGCGATCATCTGTGGGCCGAACGCTTCGATCGCAGCCTGGACGATATCTTCGCCGTTCAAGACGAGGTGACGGCCAAGATCGTCGAGGCCTTGCTCGGCCGGCTGCGCGCACCGCCGCCGCGCAAACGGCCGAAAAGCCTCGAAGCCTACGATCTCTGCGTTCGGGCGCGCAAGCTGATGGATGATGCCCCGCAGGCCGCGCAGGAAGCGCATCTGATGCTGACGCGGGCGATTTCCCTGGACCCCGATTATGCCGAGGCCTATCGCTGGCTTGCCATGAACCACTGGCTGGGATGGGTCCATAGCGGCGGACCGACGGATGCAATCCGACGCCTTGCGCTGGAATTGGCACGCAAGGCGGTGGCGATGGACCCCAACGACGCCGGCTGCCGCTGGGTTCTGGCCTACTTGCTTGCCTATGAGCGCAGCTTCGCCGAGGCGGATGCGGAATTCGCCCGGGCGCTCGACCTTGATCCGAACGAGGCCGATACCTTCGCGGCACTATCCGACATCACGGTCTTGGCCGGACGGGTCGAGGAGGCGCTTGAGCATATTCGCAAGGCTTTCCGGCTGAACCCGTTTCCGGCACGCTGGTACTATCTGACCCTCGGCCAGGCGCAATATGCCGCCGGGCAATACGAAGCCGCGGTCGAAACGCTTCGCAGCGAAGAGACCTATCACACGAGCTCACGCCGCTTCCTGGCGGCAAGCCTCGCCCAACTCGGCCGGCTCGATGAAGCGCGCGCCGAGGCCGAGTTGTTCCTTGTCGCCAATCCGCAATTTTCGACGCGTCATTGGGCTGAGACGGAGCCATTCCGCGACGCCCGCACGCTCGACCATTTTGTCGATGGCTATCGCAAAGCCGGTCTTCCGGAATAGAATTCCGAGAGCGGCCCAGCAAACGGTCGTCAGTGCCAGACCGCCATGTTCGACGCTGCCGACATCACCTCCCGAGGGGCGGGGGCGCCGAACATGTGGCGGCCTCCGTCGTCGACTTCGGTGAAGGACCACCGCACGACTCCATCGCGGTCAAGCAGGAATTCACCAACGAGCTGTCCTTCGCCGGTGGCGATCATCTGCTTGTCATCCTCGGTGAATTCATAGCCGTCCGCCCTATCGAGGTATTCCACCGCCGCCATCAGGTCCATGGGTGCTGGAAGCTCGCCGGGCATGTCGATGCGCGTCGACATCATCGTGCTCCTGCTGACTTTACGCGGCCAGTCATTCTCGGTCTCGGTCATCTGAAGCATCGGCAGGCCGAAGGCCCTGTGCGATACCCGTTCCGGGTCTGAGGCCGCCAGCAGATTGGGAAGTGGGTGGTAGCGGAAATAGAGGCGGGCGCGTTCGATAGGCGTATTGACGACGGTCAGGCTGTCGATGCCTTTCTCCTGCAACGCATCGGTAAGTTCGGCCATGGCGGCGATCTGCCGGCGGCAGAAGGGGCAATGCAATCCGCGGAACAGGCCGACGAAGACCGGCTTCTGGCCGCGGAAATCGTCGATGGCGATCTTGCCCTGGCGGGTGATCGCATCCAGCACCACGTTCGGCGCGCGATCTCCAGGCTGTAGTGGTCTATCGGCGTGGTTCTCCTGCATTGTTCGTTCCTCCCTTTATCTGTCTGAATCGCTTGATCTAATCGATGTCGAGCGAACCTCGCGGCGCGGGTGCTCAATCGAGAAACGGCAAGACGACGAGTGTGCCGGGATCGAGGTTGTGGCGCATGCACACATCCTGTGCCAGCGTGAAATACCGTTCCGCCTCGTCCATATCGTCATGTTCGAGGCTCAGCGTCGCCAAGCCATCATAACACGGAAAGAGCAGTTGCGGCTCGTCAATTTCCTTCGCAACCTCAAGGGCTTCCTCGTAATACTTACGAGCTAGCTTCGGCTGCCCGTGGCATTGATGAATCTGCCCGAGGACGATCAGCGGTACGGAGAGATGGTCGCGCTGATCGAGCGCCCGGTCGATCTCGGCGGCCTTCTCCGCTGCCGGCACGCCCTCGGCGGCGCAGCGGTCGGTGAAGGTGCAGCAGGAAACCGCCAGATTGGCGAGAAGGCGCGCCTGGAAGCCGAGATCGCCAATACGGGTGGCAACCTCCAGTCCGCGCCGGCAGATCCTGATGGCGGTGGCCGGGTCGACGATCGTGTAGAGCACGCCGAGATTGGAGTAGGCGCGGCAGGCAGCACTTTGCAAATCGGCCTTTTCGGCGACGGAAAGGCTGCGCTCCACCTCCTGCACCGCCTCCCGGCGGCGTCCAAGCCGCGCAAAGGCAGCGCCCTTGGTGTTCAGCGCCTCCGCCATTGCCCGCGCGGTCTCCCGCCCGGCCTCGGTCGTTGCGTCGATCGGCAACGTTTGTAAGCATTGCAGCGCCTGCGTCGCCCATTCGGCGGCTGCGGCCTGATCCCCCATGCGGAAGGCCAGATGGCCGCGCTCCTGCAGGACATGTGCACGCTCGACCGGCGCATCGATCGTTGCGATCATCGCTTCGGCCTCGGCGCAATGCGTCTCCGCCTGATCGCGGCGGCCTGCATCGAGGTGCAAGCGGCCGATCTTGCGCAATATCCTTGCCGCGGCGATCGGATCGTCCTTGCTGCGGTGGATCGTCAGCGCGCGCTGATAGTGGTTCAGCGCGGCCTCGCGCAGGCCGGCGGGGCCGCAGAGATCGGCAAGACGCTCGAGCAGCGCCAATTGCTCCGGGGGCGTCTTCGCCTCGTCCGCGAAGGCTGCAAGCGCCTGACGGTAGAGGCGCATTGCATCGTCATTGGCGTAGGCCTTGCGCGCCAGATCGCCGGCCGCCATCAGATAGGCCGCCCCCTTGGCCTTTTCGGTGGTCAGGCTGAAGTGGTGGCCGAGCTGCGCCAGATGCTCGGGCCGGTCGGGCGCCTCACCATATTGACGCTCCAGAACCTGGCCGACCCGCCGATGAAGCTCCATGCGCCGCTGCTGCAGGAGATTGTGGTAGATGACGTCGTGCATCAGCGTCTGGCTGAAGCGATAGCCCCGTGACTGACCGGCACTGGGACCGCGGAGTTCCTCGACGATGTTGGCATCGCAGAGATAATCCAGTGCGGCGTCGATGGCGGCCGGATCGGTTGCGACGGTGCGGAGCAGGGCGGTATCGAACTTGGGGCCGACGACCGCCGCCTCCTGAGCCAACCGTCTTATCTCCTGCGGCAGACGATCGACGCGGGCCAGCAGCAGGGCGTGCAGATTGACCGGAATATCGACATCCGTGTCCTCGGCGGCAACATGCCAGCGCTGGCCGTCATTGCGCAGCGTGCCCATGTCGATCAGTCCTCGAAGGAATTCTTCGATGAAAAGCGGATTGCCGCCGGCGCGCTCAAGGATGCGCCTGCGCATGGCCACGGGCAGCTTGCTATGGCTTTCGCCGAAAAATGCGGTAAGCAGCTTCTGCCCGTCGGCCGCTGCGAGCGGGCCGAGACGTTGTACGGTGACGCTGACGCGATCGGAATTCAGCGGGTCGGTTTGCGATGTCGGCCGGTAGATCGCCAGCAGCATCAGCCGGCTGCGTTCCAGCCGGTCCATCATGAAGCGAAGCACTTCCAGCGAGGCGGCGTCTGCCCAATGCAGATCCTCGATGACGAGCAGCAAAGGGCCTTGCGCTAGCCGCCGCTCGAAGACGGTGCGAACAGCATAGAAGATCTGCCGCCGCAACTGCTCCGGCTCGATGTACCGCAGCGTGCCATCGGGATCGCCGAGGCCGAGGACGTGCAGGAAGAGGGGCAAAAGTCCCTCGACGTCCTCCTGGGTGAGATCGAGCGCACGAAAGCCGGTCGCCAGCAATTGCCGCGTCCTGTCGGGATCGTCCCGCTCGCCGATGCCGTAGGCGCTGCGCACGACGGCCGCGAGCGTACCATAGGATTGTTCGCCGAGGGGGGAGCAGGTGGCTTTGCGGATGGCGAGGCCCGCAAAGCGGCCGGTATCGCCGGCGATCGTCACGAATTCGTTCGCCAGCCGCGATTTACCGATGCCCGCTTCGCCGATCAGGCGGACAAGCTGCGCCGCGCCGCCGCAGGCGAGATCGAGGCACGCGAGCAGCCGCGTGAGCTCCGCGTCCCGTCCGATCATCGGCGCTTGAAGGCCGAAACTTTCGAGCCCGCGGGCTCTATGCGGCGCTTCCAGCAACCCTGTCAGCCGATGGACGAGAACGTTTCCGCTTTTGCCGCGCAGCGTCTGCGCGCCGAGACTGTCGAAGGCAAAGGCATGGCGGGTGAGGCGATAGGTCAGCGGCCCGACGAGGATATCGTTTTCGCCGGCCATGGATTGCAGCCGCTGTGCGGTATTCACCGTGTCGCCGGTCACCGAGTAGGATTTTGTGCTGACCGCACCGAAGCCGCCGGTCACGACAGGGCCGCTGTTGACGCCGATATGCAGACGCAGCGGCACGCCGGCACGCGTATGCCAGCGATCGCCGACTTCGGTCGCCCGACGGATCATATCGAGGGCGGCACTCAGCGCCCGGACTGGATCGTCCTCATGGGCAACCGGCGCACCGAACAGCGCCAGCAGCGCATCGCCGACGAACTTGTCGACGAAGCCGCCATAAGCCTCGACCGCCTGCGTCATCTCTTCGAACAATTCGTTCTGCAGCACCCGCATGACCTCGGGATCGATCTGCTCGCTCAGCGTCGTGAAGCCGCAGAGATCGGCAAAAAGAACGGTCACCGGCCGCCGGTCGGCATCGCCGTCCGAACTGGACTGTATCGTGACAATGTTCGGCTTCGATACAGGTTGAACTTTGCCTGATATCGAAGCGCCGCATCTTGGGCAGAAAGCGAAATCGGGCTGGCAGGGGTAGCTGCAGGCGGCACAGGAGAGCGGTTGCCTTGCGCCGCACCGCGGACAGAAGGCAAAATCGCTCTGAATATCGAAACCGCAGCCGGCGCATTCCATCGGACGCGTCTCACGAAACCCGATGCGTTGCTCTATTTCAGCCGCAACCAATGGGCCTCAACGGCGACCAGCATGAACCTGCTGCTTCGCGCCCGCAAGCATTAAACGAGCGGCGGATCGAAGCCGGGGCTTGGATACCTCCTTTACCACTCCATCCAGGCAACTTCTCTTGCTTGTTACGGCCGCTTCGCGCGCGAGGAAACTACCTGCAGCTGCAATTGTGAGAAAAAGCAATCGCATGCGGAACAAGTCCATGCTTTCCGCGTTGTCGCTCTTCGGTGTTAAGAAGAGGAGGATTTCATGCCTACGTTCGCAGCGACGCAGGTGACGCCACCTGATGAACACGTCGTTACAGCCCGCGAGGCTCTCGAGCCGCTGTACGAAAAGCTGGAAATGCAGACGGAGTCGGCGCTTCTTGCCGCTGCCGTGGAGGCTGGGTGGCCTCCCGAAGAGGCGACGAAAGCCTTGGCGACCCTCAGGCTACACGATGCGCTGTCGACACTCGGGCGAACAGGCTGACCGCGCCATGGGTTGGGGAGACGAGGCGGTGAGGTGAGGGCGCTGCCCTTCGCCTCCGCTATCGAAAATCAGCAAGTGAGGGTGTATCGGAGCAGGGTGGTTCAGCGATCGGCCTGCCTCTGGAAGTCTCTTTCCTTCATCCCGCAAAATTCGATCAATTGTTCCGAGGTCATTGGCCGCGCCAGGGCGTAACCTTGCAGCAGATGGCAGCCAAGATCTTTCAGTATCCTTGCATGCTCCAACCCAAGCGCATCATGCCGTTTTTAAGGGTAAGGGATCAGGCCTCGTCTTGCAAATGTGTGAGGAAGACTTCGGCCGGCGTTCGATAGCCGAGGCACTTGCGAGGCTGATCGTTGAGCTGACGAGCGAGCTGGATCAGGTCCTGCTGCGAGACGGCCGTCAGGTCCGTCTC